>JBEGLX010000162.1:0-3061 GCA_041183345.1 Planctomycetota bacterium | reverse complement strand
CCCCGCGCTGCTCGGGGGCGACCACGCGAGCCCGTTCGGGCTCATCGCCGAGCTCTCCGAGCGACACCCCGGCATGGGCATCCTGCAGATCGACGCGCACGCCGACCTTCGCGAGGAGTTTGAGGGCTTCCGCTGGTCGCACGCGAGCATCTTCCACAACGTGATGACGCGGCTGCCGAACGTCGGGCGCCTCGTCCAGGTCGGCATCCGCGACTTCGGGCTGCGCGAGCGCGAGTTCGTCGAGAAGTCGAACGGGCGCGTCCAGTGCTTCTACGACCAGCACCTGCGCGATCGCCAGTTCAAGGGCGGCGCGCGCGGCTCGTGGAGGTCGATCGCCACCGACATCGTGAAGGCGCTGCCGAAGGACGTCTATATCAGTTTCGATATCGACGGCCTCACGCCCGACCACTGCCCGAACACGGGCACGCCTGTCCCCGGCGGACTCACCTTCCCCGAGATGTGCCACCTGCTCGAGACGCTCGCGAAGAGCGGGCGCCGCGTGATCGGCTTCGATCTCTGCGAAGTGAGCCCCGGGCCGAACGACGGCGAATGGAACGCGAACGTCGGCGCACGCACGCTCTACAAGCTGCTCGGATGCACGCTCAGGAGCCGCGGGCTCCTCCGCTGAAGCTCGCCCACTGCGTCAGTTCTCGTTCGCCTGCGCGAACGGCGTCACTTCTCGTTCGCCTGCGCGAACGGCGTCACTTCTCGTTCGCCTGCGCGAACGGCGAGGACTCGCCCTTCACGCGCGCGAGCCAGACATCGCACTCGGCGTCGGTTCGCGCGCGCACGTCGCCGGGGAGCTTGCGGCCGAGCCGCTCGCTGAAGGCCAGCGCCGACTTGCGCTTGCCCGCATCGGTGATCGACTTCGCGCCCGCCTGCGCCCAGAAGTACGCCTTCTCGGCGTCCTTCTCAACGCCGCGCCCGTCGCGGTAGAGCCCGGCGAGATTCAGCATCGCCTCGGGCACGCCCGCCTTCGCAGCGGCCATGAACAGGCGGAACGCCTCGTCCGGCTTCGGATCAGCGCCCTTCCCATCGGCGAAGAGGACGCCGAGGCTCGTCATCGCGCTCGCATTCCCGCGCTCGACGGCCATCGCGTACCAGCGGATGGCGCGGTCATAGTCGCGCGCGCGCGCGCTGCCGCGCGAGAACATGTCGCCGAGCATCACCATCGCAGAGACGTCGCCGCATTCGCCGGCGATCTGCAGCCAGTGGATCGCCTGCGCGCGGTCCTTCGCGACGCCCTCGCCCTCGAGGTACGAGACGGCGAGATTCGACATCGCGCGGACGTCGCCCGCGTCGGCGGCCTTGCGAAACCACGCGACGCGCGCAGCGCCCGCGGAGCGGATGCCGAGCTCATTCATCGCCTGCGCGTTCCCCTTGTCGGCGGCGCGCGCGTACCACGACTGCGCGACGGCATCATCCTTGGCCACGCCTCGCCCGCGCGCATGCATCGAGCCGAGCAGGAACATCGCATTGGCATCGCCGGCGGCGGCGGCCTTCCCGTACCACTGCACGGCCTGCGCGTCGTCGCGGGCCACGCCGCGCCCGCTCGCGAAGCGCGCGCCAAGCGCGGTCATCGCGCGGGTGTCGCCTGCGTCGGCGGCTCGCTGGTACCAGCGCCGCGATTCGTCGTCGTCCTGGCGGACGTCCTCGCCGCGCGCATACATCGAGCCGAGCTCCGCCATCGCGCGGGCGTCGCCCGCCGCAGCCAGCGCACGAACCGCCTCCGGGTCGCGCGACGCCAGCGCGGGCGCGGTGAAGGCAAGGCTGGCGACAAAGACGCTGAGGAGCGATGCACGCATGTCGGTTCCTTTCCCAGAAGGGGTAGTTCGACATCGGCGCGCAGGCCTCGGGGCTGCGTCCCTGAACACGGCTTCGGCGAACATGAAGAACGGACCTGCCCGAACAGACGGACCAGCCACTTTCCGATGGGTCGCCGAAGCCCCGCAATCCGCGGCAAACCGCCGAGGCGAGTCGGGCAAAGTCCATCGGAATGCCGTGCGCATGGAAGCCCGGCGTGATCCCACGGAGCACAGGCGATCTTCACTCGGAAATCAGCCGCGCGCGCGCCTCGGCGAGCTTCGCCTTCCCTGCATCGTCGAGGGCGGGATAGTGCAGGTCGACCGAGGAAAGCGCCTCGCCGATCGCTGCGGCGACCACCAGGCGCGTGTACCACTTGTTGTCGGCGGGCACGACGATCCATGGCGCGTGCTCGGCCGCCGTCTCGCGGATCATCTCCTCGTAGCAGCCCATGTACTCGTCCCAGTGCGCGCGCTCGGCGACGTCGGCGGCGCTGAACTTCCAGTTCTTCGCGGGATCGTCGATCCGCTCGAGGAAGCGCCGGCGCTGCTCGTCCTTCGAGACATGCAGGAAGAACTTGCGGATGATGGTTCCCTGCCGCGCGAGGTAGCGCTCGTACTTGCGGATGTCCTGGAAGCGCTCGTCCCAGATCTCCTTGGTGACGAGCTCGCGCGGCAGCTGCTGACGCTTCAGGTACTCGGAGTGCACGCGCACGACGAGCACCTCCTCGTAGTACGAGCGGTTGAAGATGCCGATCATGCCACGGCGCGGCGCAAGGCGCGAGCAGCGCCACATGAAGTCGTGGTCGAGCTCCTCGGCGCTCGGCGCCTTGAACGAGTGCACCTCGCAGCCCTGCGGGTTGATGCCGCTCATGACGTGCTTGATGACGCCGTCCTTGCCCGCAGCGTCCATCGCCTGGAACACGAGGAGCAGCGACCAGCGATCCTGCGCGTAGAGCTTGTCCTGCAGCTCGGCGAGGATCTTCACGCCGTCCGCCAGCTGCGCCTTCGTCGACTCCTTGGCCGCCGCGCGCTCGCCGTCTGTGAAGGGCCCCGTGTCGCCGGGGTCGCACTTCGAGAGCCGGAACTTTCCGCCGTCCGAGACCGCGTGGCGGGCGACGAGCTTGCGCGCGGAGGCGAGAAGGTCCTTCGATGACTGCTCCATGCACGCATCGTTGCAGGCGCAGGAGTGCGAGGCAAGACGCGATCAGTCGATTCCCACCGAGGCGCGTTGGCGGATGCCATCGTCGCCCGTCGCC
>JBEGLX010000161.1:0-3119 GCA_041183345.1 Planctomycetota bacterium | reverse complement strand
CTCTCGTTCCGCGTCTATCAGATCCCCGACATCACCGCCGACGGCTCGTTCCCGCTCGGCGCCGCCGTCACCGCGCGGCTCCTGAAGGATGGCTACGACCCAGCGACCGCCACCGCGGCGGGCGCAGCCTGCGGCGCGCTCGCGGGCGTCCTGACCGGCTTCATCCACACGCGCTTCAAGGTCAATGCGCTGCTCTCAGGCATCCTGGTGATGACCGCGCTCTACTCGGTCAACCTGCGCGTGATGGGCGCGAGCAACCTGCCGATCACGGCAGACACGCTGTTCTCGCCGCTCGACCGCGCGGTGCGCGGCATGTGGGGCGGCGAGGTGCCGGTGCTCGGGAACTCCGTCCCCGCCGCCGACGTCGGCGCGCTCGCGACCGCGGGGCTCGTCGCCGGGCTCCTCGCTGTCGCGCTCATCCTCTTCCTGAAGACAGAGCTCGGCACCGCCATGCGCGCCACCGGCGACAACGCCCGCATGCTGCGCGCGCTCGGCACGAGCACCGACCGCATGATCGTGGTCGGACTCGGGCTCTCGAACGCGCTCGTCGCGCTCGCGGGCTCGCTCTTCTGCCAGATGCAGGGCTTCGCCGACGCGCAGATGGGCATCGGCGTCATCGTCTTTGGTCTTGCGAGCGTGATCCTCGGGCAGACGCTCGTAGGCAATGTCCGATCGGTCTCGCTCGGCGTCCTCGGGGCGCTGATGGGCGCGGTCCTCTTCCGCCTGCTGGTCGCGATCGCGATCCGCATGGGGCTCGAGGCGAACGACCTCAAGCTCATCACCGCGGTGGTCGTGCTCGCGGCGATCGTCGCGCCGGGGCACCTGAAGGATCTCGCCACGCGCCGCGCGAGAAAGCGAGGCGCGCATGCTCCGGCTTGATGCGGTCCGGAAGACCTTCAATCCCGGCACGGCGAACGAGGTCCGCGCGCTCGGCGGCGTGACGCTCGAGATCGCCGAGGGCTCGTTCACCGTCGTCATCGGCACGAACGGCTCGGGCAAGAGCACGCTGCAAGGCGCGATCTCGGGCGCATTCCCGCTCGACGGCGGGCGCATCTCGGTCGCGGGGCACGACATCACCGCATGGCCCGAGCATCGCCGCGCGCATCTGGTCGGGCGCGTCTTCCAGGATCCCTTCGCGGGCACGGCGCCCGAGCTCACGGTCGCAGAGAACCTCGCGCTGGCGTCGAAGCGCGGGCGCATGCGCTCGCTGGCGCCGCTCATGCTCGGCGCGAACCGCTCGCAGTGGCGCGACCTCCTCGCCCAGATCGGCCTCGGGCTCGAGAACCGGCTCGACGACCCGATCGGGCTCCTATCGGGCGGACAGCGCCAGTCGATCACGCTTCTGATGGCAACGCTCACGAAGCCGAAGCTGCTGATGCTCGACGAGCACACGGCGGCGCTTGACCCGCGCAGCGCAGAGCTCGTGATCGGGCTCACCGAGCGGCTCATCACCCAGTCGAGGGCGACCACGCTGATGGTCACGCACTCGATGCAGCAGGCGTCCACGCTCGGCGATCGCCTGATCGCGATGCACCGCGGGCGCGTCTACCTCGATGTCTCCGGCGCCGAGAAATCGCGCCTCGGCGAAGCCGATCTCCTCGCGCTCTTCACGCAGATGCGCCGCGACGACCGCTTCGACGACCGCGCCTGCGACGCGGTGCGCCGGCTGTATGCGTGATCACCCCGCCAGCTCGATGACCGCGCCTGCGACGCAGTGCGTCGGCTCTTCGCGTGATCACCCCGCCAGCTCGACATCCGCCCACTCGCGGCGGGCCTCGTCCTCGCGTCCTTGAGCGATCAGAACCTGGCGCATATAGGTGCGGATCCGGTTCCGCATCCCGTGGTTCGGGCCGATTCGGTCGCGCACGAGTTCATCGGCTTCGGCGAGCTGGATCTCCGCTTCCTTCAGCCGTCCGAGCTTCATGAGCGCCTCTCCGCGCTGCATCGTGAAGCGGATCGTCCACGGCGAGAAGCCGCGCTCGTGCTCGCGCTGGATGCGCAGCATGGCATCAAGCTCCGTGAGGACCTCCTCGAAACGCTCCTGCCGCCGCATGGTGTCGACGAGGTAGCTCCGCGTCTGGACCACGAGCTCATCGCTCTCGCCGCGGATGCGTCCCGAGCGCACGATCGCGCGCTTGTAGAAGGTCGTCGCCTGGGCGAGGTCGCCGTCGCGCTCCGCATACTCGCCAAGCGTGCCAAGGCAATCGCTCGCGAGGTCCACGTCATCGCGCGACTCGACCACCGACAGCAGTTCCGTCAGCTTCTGCCGCGCCAGCCGATCAAGGTCCTCGCCGCCGCGGCGGGTATCCGATGCCCGCCGCGCGAGCGCCCACGCCTCGACGCACCGGGCCTCGACCGCGGTGGCGCTCTCCGGTCCAAGCGTCGGCGCGGCGCACGCGGACTCGTACGCAACACGCGCCCAGCGCTCGGATTCCGCCGCGTCGTAGCCGATGCCCTTCAGCCAGTCGAACCCGAGCTTCAGGGCCAGCTTCGCCGTCACCTCGTGCGTCGGTCCATTGACGAGCACGCTCAGGTCGTAGGCAGCCTCGTCGATCTCGCGGATGTACGGGGCGTCCTGCGTCACGCCGAGCTTCGCAGCAGCGGGCACGAGCTGGTCGTACACGTTGCGCGAGATCTCGCTCGCGCGCTGCGCCTCGGCGCGGGTCGCGCTGGCGTAGACGGCAAGCGCGACGATCAGGCCGAAGGTCGCCGCCATGGCGGCACCGATCGCGCCCGCAAGCTTCGGCTCGCGCCGCGTCCATGATCGGAACTTCCTCCACGCTCCCGGCGGGCGCGCCTGCACCGGCTCGCCAGCGAGCACGCGGGCGATGTCGTCCGCCAGCGCCTGCACGGTCGGATAGCGCGACTGCGGGTCGAGCGCGCACGCCATCGCGACGATGGCGTCCAAGTCACCCGACACCTCTGGATTCGCATCGCTCGGCTGCGGGATGTCGCGCTCGCCGACCTGACGGATCGCGGCGGGCAGCGGCACCCCCTCGAACTCGCGCGGCGGCCGATTGGCGAGGAGCTCGTAGAGCACCGCGCCGAGTGCGAACACGTCGGAGCGGACGTCGATCTTGCGCGGGTCACCGAGGCACTGCTCGGGACTCATGTAGAGC
>JBEGLX010000160.1:0-3126 GCA_041183345.1 Planctomycetota bacterium | reverse complement strand
GCCGTCGACCTTGATGGACGCGTCCTTCGGCGCGCGCAACGCGATGTGCAGCACGGCGCGGTTCTCGGTGAGGTTGATCGCCTCGCCCGCGAACATCGCCTTCGCGTGCTTGGCGACGCCGCACTCGGTGGCGAGCGCGAAGAGCGCATCGAGCGTCGCCGCATCGATGAGGTTCTTCGAGTAGTCGAGGTGGATGCCAAGCGCCTCGACCGCCATCTTGGTGCCGCGCGACTTGTCCTTGGCGAAGGCCTTGCGGAGGTCCATCGCCTTCCCCTTCTTGGCGAGCGCGGTCAGCTTGCGCCAGGCCTTCGTCTTGTCGGGCGCGACGTGCCAGGATGGCACGTCGGGCGCGGGGGAGGCGGGCTTCTTCGGAGCGGTGGGCTTCTTGGACGGCATGGGTCGGACGATATCGGCATATCGGGAGGCAGAGGTCGCGGGGTGGACGCCTGAGTTCCTGCGCCGTCGCTCGGATTGCTCTGCTAGTGTGCCGACGAACGATCAGGAGACCGCCCATGACGACCCCGAACACCCCCACGGCACGCCTCGCAGCCCTCGGCCAGTCCCTCTGGCTCGACAACATCACGCGCACGCTGCTCGATTCGGGCACGCTGGCGCGCTACATCCGCGAGCTGTCGGTCACGGGACTCACTTCGAACCCGACCATCTTCGAGAAGGCGATCGGCTCGGGCGGCACCTACGACGCGCAGGTGCGCGAGTTCTCCGCGAAGGGGCTTTCCACGGAAGAGATCTTCTTCGCCTGCGCGATCAGCGACCTGACCCGCGCTGCCGACCTCTTCGCCGACATCCACAGGAAGACGAACCGCATCGACGGCTGGGTCTCGCTCGAGGTCTCGCCGCTGCTTGCGAACGACACCGCTGGCACCGTCGCGCAGGCGGTCGAGCTCCACAAGCGCGCAGGTCGTCCCAACCTCTACATCAAGGTCCCGGGCACCCCCGAGGGCTGTCCCGCGATCGAGGAGCTCATCTTCCGCGGCGTCCCGATCAACGTCACGCTCCTCTTCTCGCGCGAGCACTACCTCGCCTGCGTCGACGCGTACACGCGCGGCATCGAGCGGCGCGTGAAGGCGGGGCTCGATCCGTTCGTGTGCTCGGTCGCGAGCGTGTTCATCTCCCGCTGGGACCGCGGCACCGCGAAGTCGCTGCCTGCGAACCTGCAGAACACCGTCGGCATCGCCATGGCGGGCCGCGTGCTCAAGGCGGCGCTCGACTTCCACGCGTCGCCGCGCTGGAAGGCGCTGGCCGCGAAGGGGGCGACCGAGCAGCGCGTCCTCTGGGCGTCGACGGGCACCAAGGACCCGGCGCTCAGCCCGTGCCTCTACTGCGACGTGCTCGGCGCGCCGAACACCGTGAACACGATTCCCGAGGAGACCCTCCTCGCCGTCGCCGAGAAGGGCAATCCGCAGGGCGCGATGCCCACCGACGGAGTCGCCGCCGAGAAGACGCTTGCTGCGGCCACCGCCGCAGGCGTCGATCTCGCCAAGCTCGCCGAGACGCTGCAGATCGAGGGACGCGACAGCTTCAACAAGAGCTGGGCCGATCTCCTTGCCAAGATCGCGTCGAAGCGCGAGGCGCTCGCGGCGGCGCGCTGAGCGTCCATCGAAGCGAACGCCTCTCCCAGACCGAAGAACGGAACCGTCATGTCATTCATCGACGAACTCTCCTGGCGCGGACTGCTGCACCAGACGACCTCGCCTGAGCTCTCGGCGCATCTCGCGTCGGGCGTGCGCACGGGCTACGCGGGCTTCGACCCGACGTCCGACAGCCTCACCATCGGCAACTTCATGGGCATCAAGCTCCTCGCGCACCTGCAGCGCGCGGGGCATCGCCCGGTCGTGGTGTCGGGCGGCGGCACGGGCCTGATCGGCGATCCGAGCGGCAAGAGCGCAGAGCGGCAGCTGCTGACGCGCGAGCTCGTCGAGCACAACGTGCGCAGCCAGCAGCGCATCTTCGACCGCTTCCTCGACTTCAACGGCACCAACGGCGCCGTCATCCGCAACAACGTCGACTGGCTCAGCGGCATGTCGTACCTCGACATGCTTCGCGACGTCGGCAAGCACTTCAGCGTCAACCAGATGATCGCGCGCGACTCGGTCGCATCGCGCCTCGAGGGACGCGAGCAGGGGATCAGCTACACCGAGTTCAGCTACATGATCCTGCAGGCGTACGACTTCCTGCATCTCTACCGCAAGGAAGGCTGCACGATCCAGCTCGGCGGCAGCGACCAGTTCGGCAACATCGTCTCGGGCATCGATCTCATCCGCCGCCTGGAGCAGGGCGAGAGCTTCGGCGCGACCTGCCCGCTCGTCACCACGAGCGACGGCCAGAAGATCGGCAAGACCGAGAAGGGCGCCATCTGGCTGACCGCCGACAAGACGAGCCCGTACCGCTTCTACCAGTACTGGCTGAACACGACCGACGCCGACGCGGTGAAGTTCCTCAAGTGGTTCACCTTCCTCGATGCCGAGGCGATCCAGTCGCTCGCGCATTCGCTCGCGCACGACCCGGGCAAGCGCGAGGCGCAGAAGGCGCTCGCCGCCGAGATGACCCGCATGACCCATGGCGCGACCGAGCTGTCGCGCGCGATCGCGACCAGCGAGGCGATCTTCTCCGGCGATGTGAAGAGCCTCGACGCGGCGCAGATCGCCGAGATCGCAGCTGACCTGCCCTCGAGCGAGGTCGCGTCGACGGCGCTGTCCGCGGGCGTCGGGATCGTCGACTTCATCACCGGCACGACGTGCGCCGCGAGCAAGCGCGAGGCGCGCGAGTTCGTCCAGAACGGCGCGGTGAGCGTGAACGGCGAGAAGGTGGGCGCGGACTTCACGGTGCGCAGCGAGCACGTGCTGCCAGGAGGCGTCGTGCTCGTCCGCCGCGGCAAGAAGGCGTATCACGCCGTGCGCGTCGCGCGCTGAGCGCACGGCAACCGCGGGAACTCACTCGGGCTTCGACCTGCGGTCGATCGCGATCGTCGCGAACGACGGCTGTGTCGAGCGCACGCCCGCCCCGGTCGACTCGACCGCGGGGATCTGCTCGATCACGTCGGCGAGCGTGAGCTCATGCCCGCCGACTGCGCTTGGCACACCACAGGTTCCGACCGCGACGGACAGC
>JBEGLX010000159.1:0-3167 GCA_041183345.1 Planctomycetota bacterium | reverse complement strand
CGCCCCCCGTGCTGGTGGTTCCCGTCTGCCCCGGAGCCCGGGTCGAACCCGCCCGCGTGGGGGTGATCCTTGGACTCCGCGCCCGAGTGGACCCGCGTGACGACCACGATGATGAGCGTGATGCCCGCCGTAAGCCCGAGCACCATGAGCAGGTCGCTGACAGCCATGCGGTTCCTCGATTCAGATTCCTGGCGCCTCCGGATCGCGGGTCATCCGAGCGCGGCCAGCGCGCTCTTCGCGGCAGCGACATCGGCGTCGATCTCGGCGAGCTTCTTGCGCGTCTCGTCGACCAGCGAAGGCGGCGCCTTGGCGACATACGCCTCGTTGCCGAGCTTCGCGCGCATGCCCGCAGCCTGCTTCTCGCGCTCGGCGATCAGCTTGGTGAGCCGCGCCTTCTCGGCGCCCGCGTCGACGGCGTCGACGAGGCCGTCGAGAAGGACCTCGCTGCCCTCGAACGGAATGGCGACCGCCGTGGCCGGGCGCGACGCCGGGCTCGGCGCCACGCTCTCCAGTCCCGCGAGGGTCTCGACCACGCCGCCTGAGGAGGCGACCAGTGCGCGCACCGAATCCGACGCAAGGAGCGCGATCTTCTTCTTCGGCGACACCTGGCGCTCGCCGCGGACCTTGCGGATCGCGTCGACAAGCGCCTGGATGCGGCCGAACTCGGCGATCGCCTTCTCGTCGCGCAGCGCTGCGTCGAACACAGGCCACGAGGCCGTCGCGCAGATCGGGCTCGGCGAGAGCCGCACGCCGGCGACGGGGCCCTTGCCCAGCCCCTGCACGCTTTGCCAGAGCGTCTCGGTCACGAACGGGCAGATCGGGTGCAGCATGCGCAGGATCGAATCGAGGCACGCGGCCAGGATCGCCTGCTGCGTGGCGTTCGTGCGGATGCTCGGCTTGACGCCCTCGAGGTACCAGTCGCAGAAATCGCGCCAGACCAGGTCGTAGACGACCTCGGCGACGCGGTGGAACTCGTACTCGGCGACGGCCGCGTCGTATGCGCGCGAGGCGTGCTCGAGACGCGCGAGCATCCAGCGGTCGAGGAGCGTGAGCGGCTCATGCTTCGAATCGGGCGCTGCCTGCGCGAGGTTCGAGAGCGCGAAGCGGGTGGCGTTCCAGAGCTTGTTGGCGAAGTTGCGGCCGAGGTCGAAGCGCGAGCTCGTGTTGCGCGCGAGCGGGATCTCGGCGGTCGGCGTCGCGACGCCGGTCGCGGCGCCGAAGCCGGAGACCATCTTCTTCGCCGAGTCCTTCGGCGAGGGCTGGATGGCGTCGGCGACGGTGTAGCCCGCGCTCGTCGTGATCCACTTCGGCGTGAACGTCTCGCCCGTGTGCGGGCAGACCATATCGACGGGCAGGCGGACATCCTGCGTGTTCGTGGCCATCGAGACGAGCGTGAAGCGCATCGCGTCCGAGCCGTGCGAATGGATGATGTCGCGCGGATCGACGCCGTTTCCAAGCGACTTCGACATCTTCTGCCCGTGCCCGTCCTGGATCATCGCGTGGATGAAGACATGCTTGAACGGCAGGCGCCCGAGGAAGTAGCGGTTGAACATCACCATGCGCGAGACCCACAGGGTGATGATCTCGCGCGCGGTGCAGAGGACCGAGCTCGGGTTGTAGCGCTCGAGGAGACCCGCCATGTCGCGCCACTTCGCGGGGTCGGGCCAGCCGAGGGTCGAGAGCGGCCAGAGCGCCGAGCTGAACCATGTGTCGAGGACGTCGGGATCGCGCTTGAACCCGAGCGATTCGAGCATCGCGCCGTGCGCATCGTCGACGAGGCACACATGGAGGTCGTGCTCGCCCTTCGCAGCGGAGAGCGCGCTGATTGCGACCTCTGCGCCGTCGGCGACGCGCGCCGCGCGCACCACGGCACGCGATGAATCGAGCGACGCGAGCGCGCCGAGATGCGACGCAAGCGCCGACGCCTCGCCGCGCTTCGTCCACACGGGAATGCGGTGGCCCCACCAGAGCTGTCGCGAGATGCACCAGTCGCGGATGTTCTCATGCCACATCTGGAAGTTCTTCGCGTAGCGCGCTGGGAAGAAGCGCAGCTCGCCGTCGCCCGCCATCTTCGGCCCGTTGGCGACCGAGGGCTCGAGCGAACCCTCGACCTGGTCCTTCGCCATCGCGCGCAGCGCCGTGCCGCGCAGGCGGTCGTCGGTCACGCGCACGTACCACTGGTCGCTGAGGTACGGCTCCACCGGCACGTGCGATCGATACGAGTGACCGACCGAGTGGCGGTACGGCTTCACGTCCTCGAGCAGGTTGTTCTGCTTGAACCAGGCGACGATCTTCTTGCGCGCCTCTTCGCGCGAAAGCCCGACGAACTGCCTTGCCTCGGGCGAGACGTCCATCCAGCCGTGCCGATCGCTGATCGAGCCGTCGGGCGCCATGATGTTGATCGCGGCGACGCCGTGGCGCTGGCCGATGTCCCAGTCGTTCGGGTCATGCGCGGGCGTGACCTTCAGGAATCCGGTGGCGAACTGCGCCTTCGGATCGGCGGCATCGCCGCCCAACGATGCGGGCATGACCACGTAGTCATCCTCGACGATCGGGATCTCGCGGTTCACGATCGGAAGCCGCAGCTTCTGGCCGCGGAGCTTCGCGGCGCGCGGATCCTTCGGGTTCACAGCGACCGCCGTGTCGCCGAGCATCGTCTCGGGGCGCGTGGTCGCGACGGTCACGTGGCCGGAGCCGTCGGCAAGCGGGTACTTCAGGTACCAGAAGCTGCCGTCCACCTCCTCCATCTCGACCTCGTCGTCGGCGAGCGCGGTCTGCGTGACCGGATCCCAGTTCACCAGGCGCTTGCCGCGATAGACGAGCCCGTCCTTGAAGAGCGTGAAGAACGCGTGGCGCACCGCGGTCGCGCAGGTGTCGTCCATCGTGAAGCGCGTGCGCTCGAAGTCGCACGAGCAGCCCATGCCCTTGAGCTGACCGAGGATGGTCGCCTCGTACTCGTCCTTCCACTCCTGCACCTTCTCGACGAACGCCTCGCGGGTGAAGTCGGTGCGCTTCTTGCCTTGCAGGAGCAGGCGCTTCTCGACGACGGTCTGGGTGGCGATGCCCGCGTGGTCGGTGCCCGGCATCCAGAGCGTGTTGCAGCCCTTCATGCGGTGGTAGCGCGCGAGCAGGTCCTGCAGCGAGTTGTTGAACGCGTGCCCGAGGTG
>JBEGLX010000158.1:0-3222 GCA_041183345.1 Planctomycetota bacterium | reverse complement strand
TACTTGATCTGCTTGCTTACGTAGAGCGGCCAGTCGTCGCCGAGGTCGTGCATCATCGGCGCGCGCAGCATGCGCTGGTGGAAGCCTTGCGCGACCTCGCCCCATTCATGCACCGAACCTGCCCAGCGCACCTTGCCCTTGCGCCAGAGGCGGTACTTGCGGCTCTCGCGCCAGCCACCGAAGCGGCGGAATGCGCCGCAGATCCGGTTGTGGCGCGGGAATCCGAACGAGGCGCAGTCTGCGGGCGCCGCTGCGATGGCGGCACGGATCTCGTCGCGCAGCGCGTCGCTGAGCCACTCGTCGGCGTCGAGGTTGAGGATCCAGTCGCCCGTCGCACGGTCGAGCGCGCGGTTCTTCTGCGCGCCGTAGTTGTCGAAGGCGTGGTGCTCGACACGGGCGCCGAGCCCGCGGGCGATCGCGACGGTGTCGTCGGTCGAGCCGCTGTCGACGATCACGATCTCGCCGACGAGCCCGCGGCAGCTCTCGATGCAGCGCGCGATGTTGCGCGCCTCATTCTTGGTGATGACGGCGAGGCTGACGGTCAGGCTGGCGGTCGGCGAAGCCGCAGGAGCGACAGGCACGCGTCATTCCTCGCGCTTGCCGCGCTCGGGCGCGATCCACTTGTTGCGGATCGCGGCGCGCTCGCCGTCGCTCCACCAATGGCGCGCGTCTTCGGTGTCAAGCATGCGCTCGATGTACTCGGGATGCGCGCGGATGCCCTTCTTGAGGCGCGCATAGATGCCGCCCGGTCCGCCGCCGGACTCGTTCGCACGGATGACCTTGACGTCGGTGCGTCCGAGGTGCTCGTTGAGCGCGGCCGACTTGCGGGCGTCGTCGAGGTCCTGGCGCATGATGAGGACGTCGTACGGGCCCGACTGGATGCGCTGGTAGCCCTGCGCATGGTCGAACGGCGTCGCATAGGGGTCGAAGCCGAGGACCGCGCCCATCTCGACCTTCGCCCAGGTGCCCACGCTGTGGTGGGGGAAGCGCTCGAGGAAGAGTCGGGTGACTTCCTCGATGCTCAGGGCGTCGAGGTCGCGGCGCTTGTCGCGCAGCCAGTTGCGCTCGGCCTGGAACGAGAACCACGAGAGGTTGCAGGCGACGGGCTCGCGCAGGGTGACGATCCACTTCGACGGGACGCGCGGCTCGAGGATCATCTTGCGGATCGACTCTGTGCCGTGACTGCCGAGGAGGATGGTTCCGTCGGGGTGGACGCGGTTGGTCAGGA
The DNA here is from genome assembly GCA_041183345.1 of Planctomycetota bacterium. Classification (GTDB taxonomy): domain Bacteria; phylum Planctomycetota; class Phycisphaerae; order Phycisphaerales; family SM1A02; genus QWPT01. Next base: position 1,994 of record JBEGLX010000158.1, on the reverse strand, counting down.
CGCCGTCCCAGGCGTGCTCGGGCAGCAGGACGTGCCCCTTCATCATGCAGATCCCCGGCAGTTCCATGAGGGAGACCTGGACGGCGGTGCTGCCCGTCTTCTGCGGCGAGTAGACGATCACGGGCTGCGCGCCCGCTGCGAGCTCGCGGCGGATGCGCATGCAGTGGTAGTTCAGCTTGATCGCGTGGCGGATCGTGCGCTCGGCGCGCGCGAAGGGGGTGAAGACACTGTCGAGCAGCGTGGACATGGGGAAAAGTGTACCAACGGCGGGGTCGCGGGCGCGCCCGTTACAATCGCCGCCCATGCCTTGGGCTACGCACGAGCTTCCTTCCGCGTCCGAGCGGCTGCTGCGCGGGACGCGCTACCAGCTCGCGCGGATGTTCATGCCGTCGCGTCCGATCACCGCGGCGCCGTCGGTGCTCGGGCTTCGATTCTCGTGCCTGCCCGGTGACGATGTCGGGCGGTCCATCTACCGCCGCGGGACCTACGAGCCCGCGATGCTGTCGGTGCTCGAGCGTCATCTGCGCGTCGAGGCGGGCGATGTCGCCATCGACATCGGCGCGAACATCGGCTGGTATTCGTGCATCCTCGGGAAGCTCCTCGAGGGGAAGGGGCGCGTGGTCGCGCTCGAGCCCGAGCCCGCGAACAACGGGCTGCTGCGGACGAACATCGCGCTGAACGGTCTCGCGAACGTCGAGGCGGTGCAGTGCGCTGCGTCGGACGCGACGGGCACGCTCGTCCTGAACATCTACAAGTCTTCGAACCGCGGGCGGCACTCGGTGCTGCCGATCCACGAGGGGCGTGGCGTCGAGATCCCCGCGCGGCGGATCGATGACCTGCTCGACGAGCGCGGGCTTGGCGCCGCGCCGGTCGCGCTGGTGAAGATCGATGTCGAGGGCTACGAGGCGAGCGCGCTCAAGGGCGCGCCACGCGCGCTCGCGCGCTGCCGCATGGCGCTCGTCGAGTGGTCGCCCGAGTACATGCACCGCGGCGGGATCGAGCCGGCGGCGCTGGCGGACATCCTGTTCGGCACGGGCTTCGACATGCACCTGATCGGAGCGGGCGGAAGCATCTCGCGTGTCACGCGGAATGAGCTGCTCGCGACCACGGAGCAGCGCGATCTGCTGTGCCTGCGCGGCTGAGCGCCTCTTCACGGCTTCTTCGCGGGCGCGTCGGCGCCGCGGATGCACTGCAGGTTCAGGCTGATCGGGACGCCCGCGAAGCGCAGCTTCGAGGTGTCTTCGAAGAGCTTGAAGTCATCGATGCGGCGGAAGTCCTTGAAGCCGTGCTCCATCAGGAGCGCGGTCAGGATGTTCTCGGAGAACGCCACCTTGTGGAAGTCGAAGGGCTCGACCTGCCCGCCCATCATCATCCGCATGATCTTGAAGCGCTCGTTGGCGCTGCGCTGCGCGTTCGGGTGGAGGAAGAGCTGGCAGAGCACCTCCATGTCGGGCACGGAGATGCGCAGGCGCCCGCCCGGCATGAGCACGCGGCGGGCTTCGGCGAACGCCTTGGGGAGTTCGTCCTGGTAGCCGAGGTGCTCGTAGACGTGCGAGGCGTAGATCTCGACCGCGCTGCCGTCGGGGAACATCGAGAGGTCGGTGACGCTGCTCTGGACGTCGACGCCGGGGCGATCCTCGACGTTGACGATGAGCCAGCCTTCCTTCGTCTCCCAGCCACCGAGGTGGAGCTGCAGGCGCTTGGCGTTGGCGAACTTGTCTGCGGAGGCGGCCTTCGGGTCGTCCATGTCGGCAATCTAGCAGGGGAGGTATGGTGCGCTCATTCGAGGTCGAACCATGCACGCTGAATCGCCACTCTCTCAACGCGTCGGGTGCCTGCGGGCGTTCCTGCGCGGTCTCGTCGCGCTCTTGATGGGGCTGATCTCGGGAGCGGCGCTCAACATGGGCATCCTGTACGCGGGGATGTGGCTGCTTCCGCCGCCCGAGGGCGTCGACATCAACAAGGTCGAGACGATCAACGAGAACATCCACAAG
>JBEGLX010000157.1:0-3262 GCA_041183345.1 Planctomycetota bacterium | reverse complement strand
ACATCTCCGAGAAGGACCGCAAGCAGATCGAGCAGGCCCAGGAGATGCTCGGGCCCGACCCGAAGACGATGGGCTTCGTCAAGAACGTCTTCTGGGGCAACTTCCGCGAGGACCTGGTCTTCCCGTATCCGGCGCAGTCCGCCGAGGAGAACGCGCGCTGCGACCAGCTGCTCGCCGAGCTCGACGCGTACCTCCGCACCGAGCACCCCGCCGTCGAGATCGACCAGAAGCAGGAGATCCCGGAGTGGGTCGTCAAGCGCCTCTTCTCGATGGGCGTGCTCGGCATGACCATCCCGCGCGAGTTCGGCGGCCTCGGCTTCGGCATCACCAGCTACAACCGCATCCTGCGCCGCATCGGCCGCACCTGCGGCTCGACCGCGGTGCTCGTCTCCGCGCACCAGTCGATCGGCTGCAAGGCCGTCATGCTCTTCGGCAACGAGGAGCAGAAGAAGCGCTTCCTGCCGCGCATGGCGAAGGACGCGCTGAGCGCCTTCTGCCTGAGCGAGCCGAACGTCGGCTGCGACGCCGGCGGCCAGGAGACGCGCTGCACGGTCAGCGACTGCGGCAACTTCTACATCGTCAACGGCGAGAAGAAGTGGGCCACCTCCGGCGCGCTCAGCGGCCTCTTCACGGTCATGGCCAAGCAGAAGATCAAGGACCCGAAGACCGGCAAGGAGAAGGACGCGGTCACCGCGCTGATCTGCACGCCGGACATGCCCGGCGTCGAGATCTTCAGCCGCAACCGCTCCAAGTGCGGCATCCGCGGCACCTGGCAGGCGCGCATCCGCCTGACCAACGTGCGCGTGCCCAAGGAGAACCTGCTGCACAAGGAGGGCCGCGGCCTCAACGTCGCGCTCACCTGCCTCAACTACGGCCGCTGCACGCTCTCGGCCGGCATGCTCGGCGCCGCGGAGTTCGCGTACGAGCAGGCCACGAAGTGGGCGCGCTACCGCCACCAGTTCGACCGCGCGATCGGCGAGTTCGACCAGGTGAAGGAGAAGCTCGCGCGCATGGCGTCCTACACGTACGCCATGGAGGCGATGCTCTTCATGACCACCGGCTTCCTCGACCGGCACGACGAGGACATCATGCTCGAGACGGCCGTCTGCAAGGTGTTCTGCAGCGAGTTCGGCTACCGCACGGTGAACGACGCGCTCCAGGTCATGGGCGGCGAGAGCTACATGACGGAGAACCACGTCGAGCGCGCGTGGCGCGACAGCCGCATCAACATCATCGTCGAGGGCGCCAACGAGGTCATGCACTCGTTCGTGTTCGCGTACGGCTCGAAGCAGCTCGGCGAGTGGATGCTCGGCGTCAAGAAGAACCCGCTCGGGAACATGGGCGCCGCGATGCAGATCGGCAGCGAGCTGTTCCTCGGCGTGCGCCGCCCGCTCCCGGCCTTCAGGGCCGCGGACCCGCGCCTCTCCGCGCAGATGCACGGCCTCATGGCGAACATCCGCGAGTTCAGCCACCAGGTCAAGCTGATGTTCAAGGAGTGGGAGGACCGCCTGGTCACCGAGCAGACCATCCAGGCGCGCCTCTCGATGTGCGCGATCTACATCCACGCGATGGCGTGCGCGCTCTCGAAGCTCGACCACAACATGCGCAAGGGCCTCGACGGCGACGCGCTGAAGTACGAGACGGCGGTCGTCGAGCACCTGTGCTCGATGTTCTCGCTGGCGATCGAGGAGGAGATCCGCGCGCTGCGCGTGAACGCCGACGCCTCCATGAAGCGCGCGGCGGACGCGGTCCTCAAGCGGATCGACTCGTTCCCGAACAAGGACTTCTCGATCCCGGAGCGCACCCCCGACATGCAGGCGCGCGGCAACGGCCGCACGCTCAAGCCGGCCGATGCGTCGGCGATCCCGGACTTCGGCTCCGGGAGCGTCTTCCACGGCGAGGCCGTCCGCCTTGCGCAGCCGCAGCACGCCTGAGCGGCGGCCCGACCCCGGTACCTTCTTCACGACCGCACGCACTCGCACACGTCCAGGAGCAACGACGCGATGAAGCTGTTCGAGACGATGAACCAGCACGGCCACGAGCGCGTGGCGTTCCATGTCGACCCCGCCACCGGCCTGCGCGCGATCATCGCGCTGCACTCGTCGGTGCTCGGCAACGCGCTCGGCGGCACCCGCCGCTGGGCCTACGCCGACGAGGGCGAGGCGATCCGCGACGTGCTGCGCCTCTCCGAGGGCATGACCTACAAGTCGGCCGCGGCCGACCTGCCGATGGGCGGCGCCAAGAGCGTCATCATGATCGAGAAGGGCAAGGCCCCGACCGAGGCCGAGGCCCGCGCGATGGGCCGCTTCGTCGACACCTTCGGCGGCAAGTACATCGCCGCGGAGGACGTGGGCGTGAACACGCAGTACTGCGACTGGATGGCCCAGGAGACGCAGCACATCATGGGCGGCGAGACGGTCAGCCACGGCGGCGACCCGAGCCCGTACACCAGCCAGGGCTGCTTCAACGCCATGAAGGCGTGCCTCGCGCACGCCGGCCGCAAGGTGGAGTTCTCCGGCCTGAAGGTCGCGGTGCAGGGCCTCGGCGCCACCGGCTACCGGCTCGCGAAGATCCTGCGCTCGCACGGCGCGACCGTCGTCGGGACCGACGTGAACCCCGCGGCCGTCGAGCGCGCGGTGAAGGAGCTCGGCGTGATCGGCCTCGAGCCCGGCAAGGACATCTTCGCGCAGGAGTGCGACGTGCTCGCGCCGTGCGCGCTCGGCGCGGTCCTCGGCAACGAGACGATCAAGCACCTGAAGTGCGCGATCATCTGCGGCACCGCGAACAACCAGCTGCACGTGCCCGACGTCGACGGCCCCGCGCTCAAGCAGCGCGGCATCCTGTACGGCCCCGACTTCATCGTGAACGCGGGCGGCGTGATCCGCCTCGCCGGCCTGTACCTGGGGATGACCGAGGCGCAGCTCGACCGCAAGATCGAGCAGATCGAGCACACCACCGCCGCGGTCCTCAAGGAAGGCAAGAACGACCCGAGCGAGCACGTGGCCGCCGTCAACTACGCCAAGCGCCGCATCGAGGCAGGGCGGAAGGCGAAGGCCGCGCAGCCGGCGATGGCATGACGCGCGCGGTTGCGGCCGGCCCATGCCCGGACGCGGCGCGCCCGTCCAACAGGCACTTACCGACGGATCGCGCTCAAGTCGTTTCCCGAATGCGCCGAGAGGCCTGAATATCGGCCATCGCCCATCCATCGTGGATGCGTGACCGGCCGCGCCTCATCTAGACTGCGCGTTCTATGCCCATCACC
>JBEGLX010000156.1:0-3269 GCA_041183345.1 Planctomycetota bacterium | reverse complement strand
TTGATGTCGCCGGCCGCATCAATCTGCCCCATGGCATCCGAGGGCGGGTTCTCGGAGAGCTCCTTGAGCGCCTCGGCCCTGTCGGCGGGACGAGCGAGGATCTCCTGCGCCCGCGCGGTGATGGCGCCCGACGGATCGACGACCACGATGGTGCCCTTGAGCGGCGGCGACTGCTTCGAGATCAGCTGCGGGATCAGCGCGAACACGCCGAACATGAGCACGGGCACGGCGATCGCGCCGAAGATGAAGCCCTTGGTGAGCGCGGTGTGGCGGAACTCGCGCCAAGCGATGAGCGCGATCTTCCCGAAGTACGACTGCTGCGGGCGCTCAGGCATCGATCCGCGCTCCCTTCTTGCTGTGTCCGTCGGCGGCGCCGACAAGCTCGACGAAGACGTCGTCGAGGTTCATCCTCCGGAGCGCGACCGAGCGCATCGGTGCGACCTCGAGCGCAGCGCGCATCGCCCGCTCTGTGTCGATGCCCGCCGCGAGGTCGATGTCGACCGTGCCGTTGTCGTGGAGCCGCGTCTGCGCGGCGATCCCGCTGGCGACCAGCGCGTCGGCGCAGGCGCGCGCGTCGCCGCGCGGCTCGCACACCAGCCCGCGGTCGTCGTGCTGGGCGCGCAGCTCGGCCATGCTCGCGTCGAGCACCTTCACGCCCTTGTTGATGAGCACGACCTTGTCGCAGAGCGCCTCGGCGGTGTGCATCTGGTGGGTCGAGAAGATGATGGTCGCGCCGCGGGCCTGCTCGCTGCGGATGAGCTCAGTCACGAGCCGCCCATTGATCGGGTCGAGCCCGCTGAAGGGCTCGTCGAGGATGAGGAGGTCGGGCGCGTGGATGATCGCCGAGAGCAGCTGGATCTTCTGCTGCTGTCCCTTCGAGAGCTCCTCGCAGCGGCGCTTGGTGACGCCCGGCAGCGCGAGGCGCTCGAGCCAGTCCTCGATGCGGCGGGTGAGTCCGGTCGGATGGACGCCCTTGAGCCGCGCCATGTAGCCGACGAACTCGCCGACCTTCATCTTGCGGTAGAGCCCGCGCTCCTCGGGCAGGTAGCCGATGCGGTCCTTCATCGCCAGCGCGTTCGCGCCCATGACGTTCACCGCGCCCGAGTCGGGCGAGATGATCGACATGATCATGCGGATGGTGGTGCTCTTGCCGGCTCCGTTCGGGCCGAGGAATCCGCAGAGCGAGCGCTCGGGGATCTCCAGCGAGATCCCGTCGACGGCCTGCACGCTGCCGAAGCGCTTGCGGACCTGCTCGATCCGCACGGCGGGGTTGGATGTGGACGACGCCATAGGGTCGCCGAGTGTAGCGCGCGAGGGCGACGGGCAGCGGATCTGTTGTGAAAAGCAACGAAAGGACAACACTCCGCGATGGTGGCGGCTACTGCTGGCGCGCCATCTCCTCGGCGATGACCTCCGCCATGTCGCGGAGGTTCGCCGGCGCTGCGATCTCCTCCGCATTCACCGAGTTGAAGGTCAGCACCTTCACCTCTGCAAGCGTCTTGATGGCGTTCGACTGGTCGCCGCAGAGGGCCCCGGGGGTGAACTTGAACGGCGCGAGGATGCCGTCGACCTCGCGCCAGTCTGCGTAGACGACGCGGATCGAGCCGACCGCGCACTTCACGGGGCGCTTGGTGGCGACATCGAGCCAGATGGTCGCGTTCTTCGCTGCGTCGTCCGGCGCGTAGCGAAGGCGCGCCATGATCTTCAGGCACTGCGTGCCGCCGACGTTCTCGCGCTTCACGGTGCGTGCATCGAGCAGCGCCTCGCCGTGGCGGGCGATGCCGCGGTAGAGGATACGGAGCGGGTCGTACGGGTAGGTCCCGTCGATCGCGAACGGCATGCGGCCGAAGATCTCGCGCTCGCGGTCGGGCACGCGGCTCCAACTGGTGCCTGGGCGCAGCCCGAACTCGATCTTGCGGGTCCAGACCGAGTGGCTCTCGACGTCGTACTGCTCGCAAGCGCCACGCATGCGCGCGTAGCCGTCGCGGCGCCACAGCAGTTCGCCCGCGCCCTTGTAGTCGCGCTCGGAGACGCCAAGCATCGCAGGCTGGCGGTGGATCACCTCGGCCTCGAGGCGATACGACTCGATCGCTCCGAGTTTCTCAGCGCCGCCGAGCGCGACGACTGCATCATCGAACAGCGTGCTGGCGGCAGGAAGCGAGGGATCTGCTTCGGGAAGCGCCGGCGGCGATGGCGGCTGGTTCTGTGCGCAGGCAATGGCACAGGACGAGACGGCGACGCAGGCTGCCGCGAGAAGAGCGATGGGGTGGCGCATGGCGTTCCTCCGTACGAACCAGCGGTTGTACGCGAGTCGGCGCCCCTCATGCAGCGCTTATGGAGATTTCACCGCGGGATCGATCTTCGCGGGCGGCGCAATCGAGCCGGCGGGCAAGGTGTCGGCCGCGATGCGCGTGAACTCAAGTTCCGCCTTCATCCCGCCCGCCTCGATGGTCGCCTTGCGGAACCCAAGCAGGCGCTCGTTCTTGAGCGGAGAATCCTTCGGCAGCTCGAACGCGATCCAGTCGGACAGACGGATCGACTGACCGCTTTGCTCGGGCGCATCGGGCGCGAGGTCCTTCGGCGGCGCGGGAATGTCGAAACCGAGGATGGTGCTGTTGGCGGTGTCGATGAAGAGCGTCCAGCGCTGTCCCGCGGTCGGTGCGCCCGCGGCCGTCTTCGGGCTCATCATGACCCGCCAGACCTCGCGGCCCTCGATCGCGCTCTTGCCTGCGACCTCGAAGTGCTCGAAGCGCTCGGGAATGGAGTGCACCAGCGTCTGCAGGTCGCCGCCGCCCGCCATCTCCTCGGCGACCTTCGGGTCGATCGCGCGCGCCTGCCCGGGCTCCCCCATCCATGCGACGCCACCGACGACGCCCATCTCGATCACGCCGCGACCACCGGGCATCGCCTGCACGAGCTGGCGCGCGTTCGGCGCGACGTAGCGGTATTCGATGCGCGCGTCGCCCATCGCGCTCCTGACCGTGCCGATCGACTCGAAGCTCTTGAGCTTCGGCCAGGCTTCGCCGCCGATGCGCGCCATCGCGGTCTTGACGAGCGCCGCAGAATCGGGCGCGTTCGCCTGCTGTGGCGCGGAAACGGCGAGAAACGAAGCTGCGAGCGCTGCGAGGATCTTCATGGATGGCCCTTTCGGAAGTGCCGCGACGGACGCGGGTCCGCAGGGCGGTGTTCCATCGCCCGATCAGGGCTTCGCGGGTGCAGCGGGCGTGGTGGGCACAGCGGGTGCAGCGGCGGGCTCTGACGTCTCGTCC
>JBEGLX010000155.1:0-3306 GCA_041183345.1 Planctomycetota bacterium | reverse complement strand
GCTGCTCTTCCCAGCAGCGACCGCGCTTCGCCAGCGTGCCCGCGCCACCGCGTGTCTCGCCAACCTCCGCTCGCTGCAGCAGGCATCGCTCGCCTATTCCGCCGATCACGCGGGGTGGCTGATCGACGCGCGGCTGCCGCACGGCGGGCTCGAGCAGGGATCGGAAGGCAGCTTCGTGGACGTACTGGCGCGCATGCGCTACTGCGACACGTCGCTCATCCGCTCACCGCTCGATGACAGCCCGCACTGGTCGGCAGTGAGCGGCGGCCAGGGTGTCCCTGTCCCCGGAACGACGAACTTCTTCCGTCGGACGAGCTATGGGCTCAACAACCACGTCGCCCGCGAGTTTTCGCCCTGGGCTGCCGTGGATCCATCGCTCGCAACCGATCGGCTCTCGAAGGTCGGGAACCACGCCAACACCGTCCAGCTCCTGATGATGGCCACGACCGGCTCCTTCGCAGGCGCCGATCATCCGCATGTCGAAGGCTGGGGCGCTGCGTCGGTCTCCGCGACGATCGCCGCTTCCGAGGTGCAGATCGCAGCGGTCACGGATGGCGTGCCCACGTCGGTGTCGGAGGCGAACTGGAGCTTCCTCGACGGACACGTCGAGACCGCTCCATTCGCGACCATCTACGCGGGAGAGCAGCGCAACCGTCTTGATCCCCGAGTCAGTTCGTTCTATCCGAACGCCGCCACCGCGCCTTGACGCGGAAGGACCTGCCATGAAGTTCATCCTCGCACTCAGCACGGCGCTCGCCGTCGCCGGGACCGCGCTCGCCCAGCACGTAGGCGACATCGCGCTCGAGATCGCCTCGGGTGCCATCGAGACCAACGCATTCGACGGCGCCAACAGCGCTCCCGAGCGCGTCTTCGGTGCCACCTTCGGCGACACGGGCATCGCCCGCTTCACCTCGAACCCCGGCTTCGAAGCCCTCCCCGGCACCTTCGCAGCGGGCACCCGCGTCGGCTTCACGCCGCGCGGCGGGTTGCAGGTGTTCACGGGCAGCGCGGTCGCGCCTGTCACCACCGAGGAGATCGAGATGAAGTTCCTCACCCTCGTCTCGGTGATCGGCGTGAAGGCAACGCCAGGCTTCGACCTCGCCGTGCAGACCAACGGAGGCTGGCATCGCCACCTCAGCTTCACCCTGCGCGCATCGAGCGGGACGCTTCCCGCCACGGGCATCTACGTCGCCGAACTCGAGCTCTACTCGACCGACGGCGTGACGCTTCCAAGCGCACCGTTCTGGCTGGTGTTCAACGACGGCGCGTCCGTCGCCGACCACCAGGCGGCGATGGCGTGGGTGAAGGCGAATCTCGCTGGCGGCGCTCCGCCTTGCTCGGGCGATCTCGACGACGACGGCTCTGTCGGACCGGCGGACCTCGCCTCGCTGCTCTCCTCGTGGGGATCGGCGGGCGCGGACCTGACCGGCGACGGCACCACCGACGCCGCCGATCTCGCCGCCGTGCTGTCCGCGTGGGGTGCCTGCAACTGACCTCGGGAACGCGTCGTCCATTCGTTCCCACCTCAACTTCAGCTCAATTCAATCGATCCTTGGAAGGATCCATCATGCGTTTCATTTCGTCTGTTCTCCTCTGCTCGCTCATCGCTCCTGTCGCCCTCGCCGAGAAGGAGCCGCACCTCGACCTCTGGGTCACGGCGACCAACGGCACTCTCGTCACCGGCGGCTGGGACCACCTCACTGGCCAGGTCGTCAACCCCTCGCAGCGCGTCTTCGAGGCCGAGTTCGGCATCGATCCCGCGTTTCCGTTCAGCACCGACGAGCCCGGCATCGGCTCGGATCTCGTCGGCACCACGCTGACGATGAACCTCTCGAGCGGGCTCGGCATCTGGAATGGCAACGGCTTCGACACCTCGACCGCCACGCTGCTCGCCTCGTACGGCGGACAGAACGCCACCACCGCCGCCGGCGGCTCGTTCAGCTTCCTTGTCACCGCAGGCCTCGACCTGCACCCCGAGTACACGGTGTCGGGCGCGGGCGGCGTCGATCCTGCGAACGGCATCTACCTCGCCGCGTTCACGCTCTCCGGCGCGGGCTACGCGACCAGCGAGGTCTTCTATGCGGTGTTCAACCTCGGGATGACCGAGGCCGACCACGGCGCCGCAGCGGGCTGGGTCGAGTCGAACCTCGTGCCTGCGCCCGGCGCGCTCGCAACGCTGGCGCTTGCCGGCCTCGCGACCCGTCGCCGCCGCCGCTGACCGTCACTCGGGCCTTCGCGCCCTGATCGCCTCGGCCTCGGGCTGGTGCGCGACCAAGATCGCCGCCAGCTCGGGGTCGAAGTGCTTTCCGGCTTCGTTGCGGAAGAGCTCCGCGATCTTCTCGCGCGGCCACGCGTCCTTGTAGGCGCGCTTCGAGCTGAGCGCGTCGAAGACGTCGGCGACGGCGACGATCCGCGCGAACAGCGGGATCGAATCGCCCGCCAGCCCGCGCGGATAGCCCGTGCCGTTCCACTTCTCGTGGTGGCAGAGCGCGACCTCGGCGGCGCCTTCGTCGAAATCAGTGCGGATTCCCGCGAAGAGATCGGCTCCGATCTGCGTGTGCCGCTTCATCTCGGCGAACTCCGCGTCATCGAGCTTGCCGGGCTTCTTCAGGATGGCGTCGGCGATGCCGACCTTGCCGACATCGTGGAGCAGCGCGCCGATGCGCAGCGTGTCGCGCGCGCGGATCGACGCGTCGCGCGCGATGCCGTGCGCGTCGCACCAGTGGTCGTAGAGCATGATCGCGAGGTCGGCTACGCGGCCGACATGGCCGGCGGTCTCCGTCGGGTCGCGCAGCTCCGCCATCGCGATCATCCGCAGGATCATCGATCGGACAAGCTGCGCGCGCTCGACCGCCACCGCAGCGAGCGAGGCGAAGTGGGCGAGCAGCCGCTCGTCGCCTTCATCGAAGGCGCGGCCATCGGTGAGCGCGATGCAGCCGAGGGCACGGTCGCCCGCACGCACGATGGGCACGACGAGTGCGCTCTCCGCGCGACGCCCGAGCACCTCCTCCGTTCCGATCGCAGGCGTGCTGCGGCCGGCGAGGGCGCACGCCTCGGCGCCGAGGCGGATCGGATCGGTCGCGACCGTCACCTGCCCCGCGAGCGTCGCTGCGTCGAGGGCGATGTCGCGCGTGCGGGTCTCGCTGGCACCGACGATCTCCGCGGCGTGGAGTGCTTCATCCGCGACAAGGAAGACGACGCCCGCACCCGCGCCGACGAGCGCGACCGCCTCGCGCAGGATGCGCGAGAGCAGGATGTCGAGGTCCTGCACGCGCGCGAGCTCGCCGGAGAGCACCGCGATCCGAT
>JBEGLX010000154.1:0-3493 GCA_041183345.1 Planctomycetota bacterium | reverse complement strand
GACAACTCGGCCGCCATCCACCCGGGCGCCGCAGAGCTCTGCGCCAACGACGGCACCGACAACGACTGCGACGGCGAGGCGAACGCAGATGCGGAAGCCACCGACGCCACCGCCTACTTCGTCGACGGCGACTCCGACGGCTTCGGTGCCGGCAGCGCGACCATGTCGTGCACCGCGGTCGCAGGCTCCGTCACCAACAGCAGCGACTGCGACGACGCAGCCATCCGCTACAGCGACCTCGACGGCGACGCCTTCGGCGCCCTGCCGATGGTCGCCTGCGGCGGCGTTGCCTCGAACGACGACTGCAACGACGGCTCGGCCGTGATCCACCCTGGCGCCCTCGAGAACTGCGCCAACGATGGCATTGACAACGACTGCGACGGCGAAGCGAATGCGGACGAGGAGTCGACCGATGCGACCGGCTACCACGCGGACGCCGACAGCGACGGCTTCGGCGCAGGCGCCGAGATCCGCCGCTGCACCGCCCCTGCGGGACACGTCGCCGACAACACCGACTGCAACGACTCGAGCGCGACGATCTACCCCGGTGCGCCAGAACTCTGCGACGCCCTCGACAACAACTGCGCGGGCGACATCGACGAGGGATTGCAGGCGCAGAACTGGTACCGCGACGCCGACGGCGACGGCTTCGGCGACCCTGCGCAGTCTATGTACGCCTGCGGCCAGCCCACGGGCTTCGTCGGCAACTCGGCCGACCGCTGCGTGAGCGACCCGAGCAAGCGCGATCCCGGCGTCTGCGGCTGCGGAAGCACTGATTCGGACATCGATTCGGATGGACGCATCGACTGCGTCGACATCGCCCTCGCGATGACCGCGACGCCCGACCAGATCGTTCCTGGCGCGACGTACACCGTGCGCGTCCACGGACAGACGATCACGCCGATCCTGACCGTCACCGGCGCGCAGTTCGCCGTCAAGTTCGACGCAACCCGCCTCCAGCTCCTCGACGTGGTCCCCGCGCCGACCGCGCCCTTCGGGCTCGAGATCGGCCAGGACATCAACAACACGCTCGGCACGCTGCGCTACGCCATGGGCGTGAGCGACTCGGATTCGGGCTTCTCCGGATCACACGATCCAAACGCGCCCATCGCCCAATACGAGTTCGTGGACCTCGTCTTCGTGGTCCGCGCCGACGCCGACATCTGTGCGGCCAACGTACAGCTCGTCCGCTTCGAGAGCGTGGGAACCTGGAAGAACGTCTTCGCGACCGCGTCGGGCGTCGGCATGCTGCCGTCGCTCGCGAGCCTCCCGCACGAGGATCTCGACAAGACCGGTCCGGTGTTCACGGGCCTTCCCGCCAACCTCACCGCCGCCGCCGACGCAGGCAGCCTGTACGGCGCCACGGTCACCAATCCGTCGGTCACCGTCGCCGACAACTGCACGAACCCGGTCGCACTCGAGTTCTCGATCATCTATCCCAACGGCAGCTCGACCACGTCCTGGCCAGCGGACAGCATGTTCCCCATCGGAACGAGCACGCTGACGTGGCGTGCGATCGATGACACCGGCAACGAGGCGCTGGTGACCCGCACCATCGCGGTCGCGAGCCACCAGCTCCTCGACATCGCCTTCAGCACCGACTCGTTCACGGTGGCAGACCGCACCGTCCAGGTCCGCATCAGCGCTGGCGCATCGACGCAGGTCGTCGACGTATTCGTGCCGCGCTGGACCGGGACTGCGCCGTCCATCGGCATCCGCCGCGACATCCAGCTCCCGCTCGCCGCAGGCTACCCCTGCATCACGGCGAAGGACACCGTGCACTCGCTCAGCGACTCGGCGGCCCCGAGCATCGTCGGCCGCAGGTACGAAGCGGCGTTCACGGTGATCCAGGGCGATTCGAACGACGACAACCGCATCGACATCACCGACTTCTCGATCTTCGTCGCCGACCGCAGCGTGGCCGCGAACTTCAACCGCGCGGCCGACGCCCGCTCGAACTTCAACGCGGACAACCGCGTCGACAACGTCGACTTCGGCAACATCTCGATCCACTTCTTCCGCCGCGGCGAATCCTGCACGGCGGGCTTCGACGGCGACGACGAGCTCCTCTCGCGCATCAGCGTGAAGGAACTGCGCCGCTGCGGCATGGGCGAACTCACCGTCGCCGACCTGAACGGCGACGGCTGGGTCGACCTGCGGGACATGCAGATCTACATGAACGGCGGCTCATCGGGTCCCGCGCCAGCGGCGCCCGGCGAGCCAATGAACAGCGGCTGGTGATGTATGGCGCCGCGAAGAGACGCAGGGCCCCGGGGCATTCCCGAGGCCCTGCGTCGTTTTTCGGGGTGATGCCCTTCAGACCTCGGTGGCGAGCTTGTCGGCGGCCGCCGCGAAGTCGAAGTCCTTCTCGGTGATTCCGCCGGCATCATGGGTCGAGAGCGACAGGGTGACGCGGCTGTAGCGGATGAGGATGTCGGGATGGTGCTGGACGGCCTCGGCGCGTTCCGCGATCCGCTCGACGAACGCCATCGCCTGGACGAAGTCCTTGAAGCGGTACGTGCGCTGGATCTCCTCGCCGGGCTGGGACCACTCGGGGAGCGTGTTGAGGCGACGGGCGACGTCGGGATCGGCGAGTTTCACGAGCGACATGGATGACAGTGTAGTGGAGGACAGGGACGCGGAAGGTCCGTACGCTGTGGGGATGGACCGCCGCCCGACCACACGCCTCGCGCCAACCCCTTCCGGGGCGCTGCACGTGGGAAATGCTCGGACGTTCCTGGTGAATTGGGCGCTCGCACGCACGCTCGGCTGGAGGATCGTGCTTCGGCTCGAGGACCTCGATCTCGGGCGGGTGAAGGAGGGCGCGCACGCGGCGACGATCGAGGACATGCGCTGGATCGGCGTCGACTGGGACGGCGAGCCGGAGATCCAATCGCGCGACCTCGCGCCCTATCGAGCGGCGCTTTCGCAGCTCGCGGCTGTAGGGCGGACGTTCCGCTGCGACCGCTCGCGCGCGGAGATCCGCAGCGCCGCCAGCGCACCGCACGCAGAGGACGGCGAGACACGCTACCCGCCCGAGCTCCGCCCGCCCGAGCCGTGGTTCCGCGAGATCGACGCGTGGGGCGCGGACGCCTGGCAGGCGAATCACCGGATGCGCGTCGACCCTGCGCCCGAGCGCGTTCACGACGAGTTCCTCGGCGAGCGCGTGTTTGATCCGGGACTCGAGGCCGGTGATCTCGTGGTGTGGACGAAGCTCGGCGTGCCCGCGTACCAGCTCGCGGTCGTGGTCGATGACGCGCGCCACGGCGTGACCGACGTCGTGCGCGGCGACGATCTCCTCGCGAGCGCCGCGCGGCAGCAGCTCATCGCCCGCGCGCTCGGGCTTCCGCATGCGCGCTGGTGGCACGTGCCGCTCGTGTATGGCGAGGACGGAAAGCGGCTCGCCAAGCGCCACGGCTCGCACAGCCTCGCTGCGATGCGCGCGGCGGGCGTCGCGCCCGAGCGGGTGATCGGCTGGTGCGCCCGCAAAGCC
>JBEGLX010000153.1:0-3533 GCA_041183345.1 Planctomycetota bacterium | reverse complement strand
GCCGCCGCCACCGCCCATGCCGCCCTGACCCTGCTGAAGCGCATCGCCGAGGTTGAAGTCAGGGGCGTTGTCGAACATCGGTGGTTCGAAGAGGAGGTCGCGGATCGGGTACATGCGCAGTTCGCGCGCGGCGGGCACGGCAAGGCGAGCCTTGGTGCCGGCCTCGACGAAGCCCTCGCGGATCTGCCACGTGCAGGCGGCGTCGGTGCCGCAGATCTCGAGCAGGCGCTCGAGCACGGTGAGCGCGGTCGCGTTCTCGATCTGCAGGTTGATCTCGAGCTCAGGGTCGATGCCCTCGGAGCCACCTTCGCCCGCGTAGCGGACGACCAGCGGCACGCCGAGGTTCTGGCGCACGAACTCGAACGCGGTCTTCGCGTCTGTCTTGTCGAAGTTCACCGACATGTCGGTGTACAGCAGGGCGCCGAGGAGCTTGCCCTTGCTGGTGTCGTTCTTCGCGGCCTGCGCCTTCTGATCGGCGACGGCGCGGATCCGCTCGGACAGCCCCTGGGCCGTGGCCACCGAGGCGGTGAGGCCGATGATGGCGGCCAGTGCGAACGACGAGCGGAAGGTGAGCTTCGCGGTCATGGCAGGCTCCTGTTGGGGTCGGTGGGGCGAGACGCCCTGACGACTTCCATCGAATATACGGCTCGTTTCGCTCTCCATTTGCGGAGTCGCGCGGATTTCTGCCATTTCGGACGTTGTCGGGGGACCGTGGGCACGGGACTCGCCCCCGAGCCGGGCGGATTCAGCCGTTCTCGGAGGCTGAAAGGGCGAAGAGCAGCCCGAGGGCAAGGCGGTCGGGCGGACAGGAGTTTCCGCCGAGCGAGTCGCGGACCAGCCCGCGCAGCGCATCGGGGCTTCGGAAGCCACCGACCCACGGGTCGTCCGCGACGTGCTGGGCGAGGAAGCGCAGGGCGGGGCGTTGCATGGGCTTGAACGCCTCGAGGCGCGAGAGAGAGAGCGCGGCGAAGGGCGCCAGCGCGGCCGTTCGCACGTCGAGGCGCATGCCCGACTGCGGCGCGATTCCTCCGAGGAGATCAGGCGGCATGCCGCCCATGGCTGCGGAGACGCCGCTCTGCTGGGCGCCAACCTGCATGGGTGCGAGCGTCTCGAGCAGGCGCGCGAGCGGTGCACGGGCATCGGCTTGCGCCTCGGCGGAGAGCCCGCCGGATTCCAGGAGGAGTGCGAGCGGAATCACCGAGCGCGCGAGTTCCTGCTGCCGACCCTCCGCGCGCTTGAGCGCGGCGCGTACCGCGTCGCTCGCCGCCGGATTCGTCGGATCGGCCGCCACCAGCCAGAGCACGCTTTCGAGGGACGCGTCCTCGCCACGCACCTGCTCCGCAGCGAGGAGCTCCCGCGCGCGCGCGAGCAGTTCGCCGCGGAGCGTGGCATCCGCGCTCACGCCCGCAGCGATCGCGCAGATCGCCGCGATGAACGGCGTCGGTTCGGAGTGGGCTTGCATCGCGCGGAGCAGCGCGTCGGCGCGAGTTCGCGCGACGTCGCGGAGCGCGGGCGCGAGGGCAGTGCAGCCGCTCGCGCGCGCGAGGGCGAGAAGCGCAAGTGCCGCCTCGCGGTCGCTGGCAAGGGGCGGCTCATAGCGGTCGCGGCTCGGATCGAAGGTCCCGCGCAGCCACGTCGGCTTTCCCGCGGGCTTCGCGCCATCCTTCGGATCCGCTGGCGCTGCGCTCAACTCGATTACTTCCGCAGCAAGCCGCGAGCACAGCCGGGCCGCGAGCGCTGCGGCAGATGAGCGCCCGATCTCGCTGAGATCGATGGTCCGTCCGCCACGCTCGATGACCGATGGCGCGGCCTCGGGCGAATCGCCGCGCATGCGCAGGCTCTGGAACCGCGCGAGGCTCACCCGCTCGTCTGTCCCGAACTCGTTGAGATCCTTCGGCGGAAGGCCGGCATCCACGAGGAGCGAGGCGATCACGCCTGAAGGGCGATCGGCGGTGTCGGTGAGCGACATACGGGATGGAAACGCACGCAGCGCCTGGTCGCCGCGGCGCACGGCGATGCCGTCCCTGCCGGGGACGAGGCGCATGCAGGCGTCCGCAATGGTGCGCCCGAGCAGCGGCGAGAGCGGCCCGGCGAGCTCGACCTCAAGGGAAAGCCTGGCCGTGATGCGGTCGCCGGCCGCGGTGCGGACGCTGCGGATCGTCTCGTCGCCGAGCGCCTTCGCGACCGCCTCGCCGACCGCCCGCCGCAACATGCTCGCGTCGCCGCGTGCATCCTCGCCCGCTCCGACGAACCTGCCGTCCAGCCGCAGGATCACGCAGACTGCGGCCACATTCGCCGCCTCAAGCCTCGCTTCGGGTGAGTCGACGGGCGGGAGGGCATCGGCGTCAAGCCAGCGCCGCGCCATCAGGTAGCTATCGATCCCGGCCGCGAGGTCGATCGAGCGGCTTGGCGCGCCATCGTCGGGTGCAGACTGCTGCACCACTGTTGCATCCGTGCAACACCCGCCGGGGCAGGCCTGCACCAGACTCCCCAGAAGGATCGCCAGAACGGGCAACACCACATGCAACAGGCGCGCGACAGGCATTGGCACAGGTGTTGCCAATGTCCTTCCGTCCACGGCGAACCCGCCGAACACGGACCTCAACTGAAGAACGGAATCTGCCATGTTGCTGACCGCCATCCTCGCACCCGTCGACAACCGCCGCAAGATCGTTCTTCTGGCAGTGCTTGCTTTCATCGCCCTTTGCTGAGCTGACCACTCGGCGGGCGCCTCTGTGAGTGTGTGAACGATAGACAGGAAGCCCCTGACCAGGGCGACGGACCAACGACGAAGCCTCGGCAAGTGCCGAGGCTTCGTCGTTGGTCCGGGGTTTGAGCGCTTGCGACTTGGCGCGCTGGCGGCCGCTCTGCAGCCGCGTGCGCGCCTTCGCTCGCTTTGGCGGCAACTCGGGCGAGTGAATCGCCCGAGTTGCTGGGATGCGTGAAGCCTCGATGCGTGCACGGGGGTGGAAAAGGAAAGGCGCCGCGGACCAGAGGTCCGCGGCGCCGTGTTGTCTACGTGGCTCACGCTGCGCGTTCCAGCATCGCCTCGGATTCACTCCGAGGCGATGCCCCAGAGCGAGCGAAAGCGAAGCGAGTCGCGAGCGCTCAAAACTCGAAGCGGTCCGAGCCCATTGCGCCGTGGCTGTCGAGACCACCGCGCGCCGGCTTGGTGCCGCCGCGCTGCGGACGATCGAATTCCTCGGCCGGACGGTCGCCGGTCGCGGTCCACTGGGCGCGCTTGAGCGAGAGACCGATCTTGCGATCGTCGGTGTCGACGCGCAGGATCTTGACCTCGACCTCTTGGCCGACCTTGACCACGTCCTGCGGGTTCTCGACCTTCGAGTCGCTGAGCTCGCTGATGTGAAGGAGACCCTCGAGGCCTTCCTCGAGCTCCACGAACACGCCGAAGTTGGTGATCTTCGTGATGGTTCCCTTCACGATCATGCCCGGGCGGTAGGCCGACGGGATGCCCTCGACCCACGGATCCTCGGTGAGCTGCTTCACGCCGAGTCCGACGCGCTGCTTCTCCT
>JBEGLX010000152.1:0-3551 GCA_041183345.1 Planctomycetota bacterium | reverse complement strand
GTGTTCTTCATCTTCATCGTCTGCAACTGCGGCGGCTGCCTGCTGCCGATCGGCGACCCGCCGCTCTTCATGGGCTATCTGCGTGGCGTGCCGTTCGGCTGGACGCTCGGGCTCTGGAAGGAGTGGCTGATCGTGAACGGGCTGCTGCTCGTTGCGTACGCAGCGATCGACTCATGGCTGCACACGAAGGAGCGCCGCGAGGTGCAGGCTGCCGACGACCACCGCCGCTTCCGCATCGAGGGCGCCGCGAACATCCCGCTGCTCGCGCTGGCGATCGCGGCGGTGGCGCTGATCGTGCCGGGGACGGCGATCCCGGGAACATCGTGGATCGCGCCAAACTTCCTGCGGGAAGGCGTGCTGCTCGCGCTGTCGGGCGCGAGCTGGGTGCTGACGTCGAAGGCGGTGCGCACGGCGAATCGCTTCGAGTTCGGCGCCATCATCGAGGTCGCCGTGATCTTCATCGGGATCTTCATCTCGATGCAGACCCCGCTCGCGGTGCTGGCGGCGAAGGGCCCCGAGCTCGGCGTGACCTCGCCGTACGCCTTCTACTGGATCACCGGTGCGCTCTCGAGCTTCCTCGACAACGCGCCGACCTACGTCGTGTTCTTCGAGATCGCGAAGACCCTGCCGCACGTGCCCGACGAGTTGTACGTGCAGCTCGCCGGCGGCGAGATCCGCGAGGATCTGCTCACGGCGATCTCGCTCGGCGCCGTCTTCATGGGCGCGAACACCTACATCGGCAACGGTCCGAACTTCATGGTGAAGGCGATCGCGGAAGGCGAAGGCGTGGCGATGCCGAGCTTCTTCGGCTACATGGCCTGGTCGATCGGCGTCCTGGTGCCGCTGCTCGTGCTGGCGCAGATCGTCTTTCCGTAGTTTGAGCGCTCGCAACCGGCGATGCGCTGGTCCGAGCTCCGCTCGGAACAGGGCATCGCCCTTGCTCGCTCTGGGGCATCGCCTCGGAGTGGATCCTCGGCGATGCTCGGATGCGTTGAGACTTGAGCGCTCGCAACCGGCGATGCGGGGCGCGATGGTCGAGCGTCGACAGCCCGAATCATGAGTGCCCGCAGATGGAGGCGAAGCCGAAATCTGAGGTACCACGTGCGTCAGGAGTTGACTCCGACGCAACCCGTTCCGCAGACTTCGTCTGCGGGCACTCATTGCCTTCGGACTCGATTGAGTTGGAGTCCACCGACCCATCGGGAATTCGTTTGGTCGGAATCCACATCGTCCGAAGTCCGCTTGTAATGAGTGCCCGCAGATGCAGGCGCAGCCGGAATCTGCGGAACGGATGGCGTCGGAGTCATCGGACTCCCACGTTTCCAAGCACCAAAGCGAGCAAAGGCGAGCGACCTGCGGCACAGCCGCAGCCGCTCGCCAGTTGCGAACGTTCAAGCCCGTTCGCCTACTTCTTGCCCTTCATGGTCGCGTAGATCACGCTCTGCACGATCACGCTCTCGCCGAGCAGCCGGCCGACGCGCTCGCTCGCCTGATCCAGCGTGCGAAACTTGCCCTGGTCGAGCTCGTCCTCGAACATCGCCAGCGAGTTCTCGACGGAGAGCATGAGGCTCGCGAGCACTGCCCATTCGTGGCGGGTCTGCGGCCAGTATTCGTTCGACTGCACGAGTTCGATCGGGACCGTGACCCGCCAGCCGCCGTCGGTCTCGACCAGCGCGACGAATCCTCCCGCGACCGGCTTGTCCTGATAGCTGAGCGCCGCCGTTCCATCGCCGAGGTCGTCGGCCTTCAGCTTTGACCGCGACTCGTCGAGGAATGCGAACGGATCGGTCACCGCCCGCTCGACGATCGGCCCGAAGCCGAAGCGATCCGAGATCCGGTCGAGCTCGGTCTTCTTCCTGCCCATGTCCTTCGCGAAGCGCTCCTTGAGCTTCCGTGAGACCCGACCGAGCTGCCCGAGCATGTCGGAGAGCTTTCCCTTCACGTCGCCGATGGCGCTCGCCTCGGTCACGCCGTCGTCGAAGGCGATGTCGCGCGCCGCGATCTCGATGAACTGCGGCAAGTCCTCTGGACGCCCGTCCTTGACGGCCTTCTGGATCGAGTCGAGGAGCGCGTCGGGGGTCGCCGTGTCGTAGACCGGCTTCGAGCAACCGACGAGCAGCACCGCCGCGATGACGGCGAGGATCGGGCTGATCGGGCGCAGGAATCCGAACGGCGTACGCATGGCGCGGCAGTGTACGCAGGGGCGGAAGCGCGTAGGATCAGCGCCGTGAAGGATGCCGCCGAGATCATCATCGAACTGAACGGGCGGACCGAGGCGGTCAGCGCGGGCACGACCCTCGCCGACCTCGTCGCCCGTACGCTGCCGAATGCCCGCGCCTACGCGGTCGAGCTGAACCGCGCCGTGGTCTCGCGTCGTGAGCATGCGACCCGGACGGTGGCGACGGGCGACCGCGTCGAGATCGTGACCCTGGTCGGAGGCGGATGAACGGGCGATGGATGAGGAAGCCATGACGACGACTGCTGAACCCTTTGCGATTCCCCCGCTTTCGATCGGCTCCTTCGAGCTGAAGAGCCGCCTGGTGACGGGCACTGGGAAGTACCGCGACTACGAGACCATGCAGCGGGCGCTCGACGCGAGCGGCTGCGATGCCGTGACCGTGGCGGTGCGTCGGGAGCGGCTGGTCGATGCGCAGGGTCGGTCGCTGCTCGATCACCTCGATCTCGCGCGCTACACGATCCTGCCGAACACTGCGGGCTGCTTCAGCGCCGAGGATGCGGTGCGCGTGGCGCGGCTCGGGCGCGAGATCCTCGATTCGGTCGACAACGCGGGGAAGAGCTGGGTGAAGCTCGAGGTGCTCGGCGACCGAAAGACGCTGCTGCCCGATCCGGTCGGGACCCTCGAGGCATGTCGAGAGCTCGTGAAGGACGGCTTCACCGTGCTCTGCTACTCGAGCGACGATCCGATCATGGCTGTGCGCCTGCGCGACGCGGGCGCTGCGAGCGTCATGCCCGCAGGAAGCCCAATCGGATCGGGGCGCGGCATCGCGAATCCAGCGAACATCCTGCTGATTCTTGAGTTGCTCAAGGACGCGAGCGCGGGCGGAGATCCGTCGTATCCGGTGATCGTCGATGCCGGCGTGGGAACGCCGAGCGACGTCACGCTGGCGATGGAGCTCGGCGCCGACGGCGTGTTGCTGAACACGGGCATCGCGCACGCGCAGGACCCCGTGCGCATGGCGCACGCGATGAAGCTCGCGCTCGAGAGCGGCTACCACGGCGTGCGCAGCGGCCGCATCGGCCGCAAGCTGCACGCGAGCGCATCGAGCCCATGGCAGGGCTCGATCGCGTCGACGGTGATTCCGGGGGAGTGAGCGGTCGCCGCTGCGGCAGCGACCGTTGGTACTCGCCCGCGCTCTCGGGTGGACTCCTCACGCACGTGGTTCCGCAGATTCCGGCGTTGCCTCCATCTGCGGGCACTCGTGATTTGAGCGCTTGCAACTGGCGAGCGGCTGCGGCTGTACCGCAGGGCGCTCGCCTTTGCTCGCTTTGGTGCTCGGAAACATGGGAGTCCGCTTGCAATGAGTGCCCGC
>JBEGLX010000151.1:0-3576 GCA_041183345.1 Planctomycetota bacterium | reverse complement strand
CCGAAGTTGGTGATCTTCGTGATGGTTCCCTTCACGATCATGCCCGGGCGGTAGGCCGACGGGATGCCCTCGACCCACGGATCCTCGGTGAGCTGCTTCACGCCGAGTCCGACGCGCTGCTTCTCCTGGTCGACGTCGATGACGACGCACTTCACGACATCGCCCTTCTTGTAGAGCTCGTTCGGGTGCGCGACCTTCTTCGTCCAGCTGATGTCGCTGACGTGGAGGAGGCCATCGATGCCCGGCTCGATCTCGATGAACGCGCCGTAGTTGGCGAGGTTGCGGACCTTGCCCTCGATGATCGTGCCCACGGGGTACTTCTCGGCGACGAGATCCCACGGGTTGACCTCGGTCTGCTTGACGCCGAGCGAGATCTCGAGCTTCTCCTTGTTGATGTCGAGCACGACGACGTCGATGTCCTGGCCGACCTGCACGAGCTCGCTCGGGTGGTTGACGCGGCGGGTCCACGACATCTCGCTGATGTGCACGAGGCCCTCGATGCCTTCCTCGAGCCGCACGAACGCGCCGTACGACATGAGGTTGACGACCTGGCCCTTCGCGCGGCAGCCGACGGGGTACTTCGCCTCGATCTGCTCCCAGGGCGAGGTCTCCTTCTGCTTCAGGCCGAGGGCGATCTTCTCGCGCTCACGGTCGATGTTGAGGATCTTGACCTCGATCTCGTCGCCGATGCGGACGATCTCGCTCGGGTGGTTCACGCGGCCCCACGACATGTCGGTGATGTGGAGGAGGCCGTCGATTCCGCCGAGGTCGACGAACGCGCCGAAGTCGGCGACGTTCGTGATCATGCCGCGCACGAGGTCGCCCTCGCGGACGTTCTCGAGCAGGCGCTTCTTGGCGGCGTCGCGCTCATCCTCGATGAGCTTGCGGCGCGAGATGACGATGTTGCGGCGCTCCTCGTCGATCTTCAGGATCATCGCGCGCATCGGCTTGCCGACGAACTCGCCGATGTCGCCCGGACGGCGGACATCGACCTGCGACGCGGGGAGGAAGACGGGCACGCCGATGTCGACGAGCAGGCCGCCCTTGATCTTGCGCACGCACTTGCCTTCGATGACATCGCCTTCCTTGCGGGTCTGGAGGATGGTCTCCCAGCCGCGGATGCGGTCGGCCTTGCGCTTCGACAGGCGCACGCCGCCGGTCTCGTCCTCGAGGCTCTCGAGGAGGACCTCGATGACGTCGCCCACGGCGACGTCGGTCTCATCGAACTCGTTGCGGTCGATGAGGCCTTCGCTCTTCAGGCCGACTTCGACGACGACGTGGTCGCCCGAGAAGCCGACGACATGACCCTTGAGGATCGCGCCTGGCGCGTAGCCGCTCACTTCCTTCGAGATGATGCTGTCCATGTCACCCGAGGCGGCCTTGTCCATGCCGGCCTCGCGGAGCATGCGCTCCACTTCGTCGTCCTTGAGCTTGAGATCCTCGATCAGGTTGTAGTCGACCATGTGTGTCTTTGTGTCCAACACCGCGGCTACGAGCCGCAGCGGTCCGCGTGGCTGAGGCGGGCCGGACAACCGTCCGAGCTTGGATCCGCAGGCCCCGACGCGGCGACGGGGCGAATCGCCGACGATACCACGCCGCGGCACGTGCCGCGAGAGACCCGCTTCCGCGGCGGGCAGACGGGCGTGCAGGCGTGGTTATTTGCCTTTGGCGGCGGCGTCCGAAGGGGCAAACTGCTTGCGCATCGACATGAACCCGAGCACGCCGATCACATTGATGACCGTGCAGAGGACGAGTACAAGCGGCGCGTGCCCCAGGGGCGCGAGCCACTGGTGCAGCCCCCATGCCGCCAGCGGCGCGAGTATGCCGCGGATGCCGTTCAGCGTCACGTGGACGGCCATGTACTCGGCGTCACGGTCGGCGGGCGCGAAGTCCTGGTGCCCGAGGTTCCATGCGAGCGTTCCGCCTGCGTAGCCGACGCCGAGCAGCACGGCGCCGAGGTAGAGGAAGGCCGCCGAGTGCAGGTAGGACGCGAGCGTGATCATCGCGCTCGCCGACACGAACGCCCAGCCGTGGATCGAGCGGAACTGGACGATGTGGGTTCGGTCCATCAGCCGCGCCCAGAGCGGAATCGCGAACGGCATGATCAGCAGCGGCACGATCGTGTTGATCATGATGCCCGCGGTGTAGCCGAGCTTGAGCTCGTCGGTGACCACGAAGGTCATCGGCGGCCCGAGCATGAGGTTTCCGAAGCCGAAGACGCTCATCCACCACATGAATCGCGCGTACAGGCGGTCGTTCCGCAGCAGATCGACCATCGCCTTCGGGTGGAAGCCCGCGTCCTTCTTGCGTCCGTCGAGCTCGGCGCGCTGCAGCTGCCGCGCGCGGCGCAGGCGCACGCGGCGGTAGATCTGGTTGCCGACCAGCCCAAGGAGCGCGAGCAGCGGGAAGAGGTAGTGGTAGTTCTCAGGATCCCAGTCCATCGCCTTGCCGACGATGAAGCCGGCGGCGGCGAGGAAGAGGCTCTGCACGGTGGCGAGCTTGCCCGCGATCGTGGCGCGGTTCGCGGTCGGGTAGTTGTTGCGCCAGACCGCTGCACGCACGGTGATGACGCCCGTCCAGGCGGTGCGCGCAAGCCCGAGCGCGATGCAGGTGACGATGAGTCCGCCGCCCGTTCGCGGGCAGAGTGCGATCGCCGCCACGAGCAGGCAGGACGCGATCTGCAGCCAGGAGATAAAGGCGACCTTCGGCCGCCCCTTCGCCAGCGCGGCCCAGAGGAAGCTGGTGAAGTTGGCGACGTTGGGCGCCGCGAGCGCCCAGGCGGTGGCAAGATCGAGCCAAGCGGGGTCGACCCCCGGCTGTCCTTCGAATGCCTTGCGGATGACGATCGCGATGGTGCCGCCTTCGATCGCGCCGAGCATCAGCGGCAGGAACGCCCAGCTCACCAGCTCGCGCGCGTAGGTGCGCCTCAGGAGCGGCGGCAATTCGGCGGGATGAAAGCTCCGCGCAAAGTTCCCGACCAGACGGACGGGCACGAGGAGTGGGGCGACTTCAGCCATGGGGGAAGGGGACAGGGTAGGCGCTTGGGTTCGGTGATGGGTAGGAAGCCGATTCGGCGAAGCGGGGCGGATGCGATGCGAGCGTTCCGACCGGGTAGGCAAAGGGGAGATTCCGCCTGCTGCGGCCGCTCTCGTGGTTTGAGCGGTCGCGGCTGCGGCCGCTCCCTCTGGTGGTTGGGTACGTCGAGGTCCGCTTGCAATGAGTGCCCGCAGACGAAGTCTGCGGAACGGGTTGCTTGAGGAGTCCAAAGGGGAGACGAAAGGTTGACTCCTCACGCACGTGGTTCCGCGGATTTCGGCTTCGCCTGCATCTGCGGGCACTCGTGCCATCGGCGGTCGCGGCTGCGGCCGCTCCCCTCTGGTGGTTGGGTACGTCGAAGTCCGCTTGCAATGAGTGCCCGCAGACGAAGTCTGCGGAACGGGTTGCGTGGGAGTCCAACCGAAAGACGGCGAGTCGACTCCTCACGCACGTGGTTCCGCAGATTCCGGCTTCGCCTGCATCTGCGGGCACTCGTGCCATCGGCGGTCGCGGCTGCGGGCACTGCCTCTGGTGCTTGGA
>JBEGLX010000150.1:0-3598 GCA_041183345.1 Planctomycetota bacterium | reverse complement strand
ATCCGCCGCGCGGCCGAGAAGGTCGCCGAGGCCGCCAGCGAGACCGCGAAGGTTGGCGAGGCTGCCCCGAACTTCACCCTGAAGACCGCCGACGGCAAGGACTGGAGCCTGTCCGACGCGAAGGGCAAGGTCGTGGTGTTCGAGTGGATCAATCCCGAGTGCCCGGTGTGCGAGGGCGTCGTCAAGGACGGCACCGTCGCCGCGACCATCTCTGGCTGCAAGGAGCAGTTCGGCGATGTCGTCTACGTCGCGATCAACTCGAGCGCATCGCGCACGTCGAGCTTCGACAAGACGCCGGCGTACCTCAAGGACAACAAGATCGACATCCCCGCGCTCTTCGATCGCGACGGCAAGGTCGGCAAGATGTACGGCGCGCGCACGACGCCGCACTGCTTCGTCATCGATGCCAAGGGCGTGCTCGTCTACAAGGGCGCGATCAACAACAGCAAGGATGGCGACGGTAAGACGAACTACGTCGTCCAGGCCGTGACCCAGCTCAAGAAGGGTGAGAAGGTCTCCCCCAGCGAGACCCGTCCGTTCGGATGCAGCGTCAAGTATTGAGCGCTGTACTCTGGCGGCCGCCGCTGCGGCGGCTCCCTCTGGACGAGCGCCGCGCGAGTGAATCGCGACGGCGCTCCCGACACGCGTTTCAGCGAGTCAGGCGATATGAACAGGACAACCGCCCGCGCTTTGCGCGGGCGGTTGTCGTTCTCAAGCGTGTTTGGTCGCGTGCATGGGACGCGCGGCGTGCCCGCGCCCGTTCCTAGCGATACTGGATCCCGCAAGCGTGCGGGTTCGGCGCAGAAAGGAGAGAGGAGAGAGGAGAGCTGTCGCGGGGGGTTGGCGGCGCTCCGCGCCGCCGCTACTGCAGCGACACCGGCATCACCACGTAGGTGAAGTCGTTCCCGACCTTGATCACACCGGGCTTGTTCGGAGCCTTCAGCTCGATGATCACCTGCTCGCTGTCGACGACCTTCAGCGCATCGACGATGAACGTCGGGTTGAAGGCGATGTCGAGCGGTTCGCCCTGGTATTCGATGCCGTCGATGCGGATCTCCGACTCGCCCATCTCGGGCGCGCGGCTGGTGAGCTTGAGCTGCTTCTGGCCGAAGCTGAGGCGCACGCCCTTCGACTCCTCGTTGGTGAGCAGGCTCGCGCGGCGGATGGCGCTGCTGAGCTCGCCCGCGTCGCACGTCGCCTTGCGGTCGTGCTCCTTGGGGATCACGTCCTCGAACGGCGGGAAGGTGCGCTCATCGAGCGCCGAGACGAGCGTCGCGCCCGCCTTCGCGTCGCCGACCTGCACGACGACCTGGTTGCCGTCGCGGTGGACCTTGACCGAGGCCTCGGGGTCGACCATCAGGCGGAGCAGGGCGTTGAGGGCCTTGGTCGGGACGATGAAGGTCGAGTCGCCTTCGCCGCCCTTGCAGGTGCCGCGGGCGACGGCAAGACGCCGTCCGTCGGTCGCCACAAGCCGGAGCTGCGTCTTCTTCCGCTCGACGAGCACTCCCGAGATCGCGTAGCGCGAATCATCGCGCGCGGTCGCGAAGGAAGTCAGCTGGATCAGGCGGCGGAGGGTGCCCGCATCGACCTCGAAGTCGAAGCGGTCGCTCGGGCGGCGCACGCCGGGGAACTCGCGCGGCTCGTAGCCGAAGACCTTGAAGGTCGAGCTCTCGGTCGAGATGGTCGCGAGGTTGCGGTCGACCGACATGGTCACGGTCGAGTCGTCGCAGGCGCGCACGATCTGGTTGAGCTTGTCGGCGGGGATCAGCGCCTCGCCGTCCTCCTTCACGTCGACGTTGGGAACGGTGATGATCAGGCCGATCTCGCTGTCGGTCGCGCTGATCTGCAGCACACCAGCCTTGGCGACGAGCTTGAGGCAGGTCAGCGCCGGGCTCGGGGTGCGGGTGGCCACAACGCCACTCGCCATGGTGAGGGCGTCTGACAACGAAAGACGGTCGCAGATGAGCTTCATCGGTGGTCCCCTCGAGAGGCGCCCGCACAGCCTGTGGTGGGCGCGGTGAGGCAGTGTACCGCCCGTTGGGGTTGGTTTGGGCGTCCACGGAAGGTTCCCCACAGCCCCGCAGGGCGAAATCGGGTGGATTTCCCTGCGCGGAATCCTGAGCGCGCGGCACGCCGAATACCCTCCCCGCTCATGCTTTACCGCATCTTCCGCGGCATCAACGAGGTCTACCCCGCCGTCTGGCTGGGGATCTTCATGCTGCTCGCGATAGTCGCATTTGCCTTCACGGTCATCTACCCGATCGTTCCAATCGTGCTGGTGATCTCCTCGGTCTTCCTCGTGGTCGGGGTGCGCTGCGGCTACCTCGCGCTGAAGTGGATCGAGCACAAACTCGCTCGCGAGGCGCTCGCGGGTGGAAACTGCCCTGCGTGCCGCGCCGATTGCGATGCGCTGCGGATCGGCTCGCGCCGCGTGCTTGAGTGCCAAGGGTGCCGCCGCGCCTTCGAGGAGAATGGCGAGAAGTACGTGCCCAGGCCCGAGGACGCGGAGCAGTCCGCCGACTTCGAGCGCACGGCGGAGGCGATCTGAACATGGATGATCCAAAGGCCATGGTGGAGCTCGCAGGCTTCGCGGATGAAGCTTCGGCGGATATGGTTGTGGCAAGGCTTGCGGCGGAGGGAATCCCTGCTGCTTGCCTGGGCGGGCACATCAAGAACACAAACCTCTTCTTCGCGCTGTGCCTGCCGATCAAGGTTGTCGTGCGGAGCGGGGACCTGGCGCGCGCGCGCCAGATCCTCGCCCAAGACTCTCCTTCCGACGGTTCGGATGAAGGCTGGGAGGACGAAGCCGAGCAGACTCCCTCCGAAGACGAGTAGCATCCCGACATGCGCACGATCCTCTTCGTCTGCACGGGCAACACCTGCCGCTCGCCCATGGCGGAGGGGATCGCGCAGAAGCTCGCCGAGGACGGCAAGCTTCCTGCGAAGATCGGATCGATCTTCTTTGCGTCTGCGGGCGTCAGCGCCTTCGACGGCGGCTCGACCTCGCACGAGACCGTCGAGGTCCTCAAGCGCATGAAGGCGCCCGTGCCCGAGCATTCGAAGCGCCTCACGGCGGAGATGATCCGCAAGGCGGATCTCGTCCTCGGGATGACCGCCGCCCACGTCGCCCGCGCGCGGGCGCTCGTCGCCGGCGACCCGACCGCCCAAGCGAAGGTCCAGCCGCTCGACCCAGAGGGCGATGTCGACGATCCGATCGGCCTCGGGCAGCGCGCCTACGACGAACTTGGGGCGTACTTCGTCGAGTTGATTCCGCAGCGGATTGCGGGGATGCTTGGGGCATGAAGATCGCCCTTGGCTGCGACCATCGCGGAGCCGTCGCCACCCAGGCCCTCGTCGCCCACCTGAAGGCGGACGGGCATGAGGTCGAGACGGTGTCGGATACGAACGGCGCGATGACCGACTATCCGGACAGCGCGTACGCCGCGTGCAGCAAGGTCGCGCGCGCCGAGGCCGATCGCGCGATCCTCATCTGCGGAACCGGCATCGGCATGTGCATCGCGGCGAACAAGCTGCGCGGCATCCGCGCCGCGCTCGCGCAGGACGAGCTTTCCGCACAGCTGTCGCGCACGCATAACGA
>JBEGLX010000149.1:0-3680 GCA_041183345.1 Planctomycetota bacterium | reverse complement strand
GAACCGAGCCGCCCGCTCCGGCGCGGGCGGCTCGGTTCGCGCCGCGAACGACCAGTGGGTGCCCCACGACGCCCCCTGCTCGATCCAGCGCCGGATGGTGTCGATGTCGGCAGCGGAGAGCGGCGTGCCGTCCGAAGGCATGCGCTCGTCGGGATCGGCGCTGGTGATGCGCGCGAGGAGCTCGCTCCGCGCAGGCTCGCCGGGCACCACGGGCGCATGCCCGCTCGCAAGGACGCTCCGGATGCGGTCAGGATCGGCGAGGTTGAGCCCCGCCTTCTCGCGCACGCCGCCATGGCAGCGGAAGCAGTTCGAGGCGAGGATCGGGAGGACGTCGTCCGCGAAATCGACGCGCGCGGCGGTCTGGTCCCGCGACAAGCCACCCGCGACCTGCCAGGAGAGGGCGAGCACCGCGATCGTGCAAAGGGCAAGCGGCAGCGTCGCGCGCATGCCAAGGAGGATAACGGACGTCCACCCGAATTCGATGCGGCAAGTCCTGGCGGGCGCAAAGGACGCGGGGAGCGGTCACCTCCACCCGCCGCGGCTGTGTGAAGATCTCGATCAGAAGGCTCGGAGCGCGTGGATCGACCGCCACTATCGCTATCCTCGGCGCATGCCGTCCCTTGAGGTCGAAGGCCTGACGCTCTCCGCTGCCGACGCTGGCTCGCCACGCGTCGTGGTCCTGACTGGCAAGCTCGACGCCAAGACCCAACTCGCGGCCGAGCGCTTTCTCGAGGGCCTGGTTGCCGAGGGCGCGTCGCGCGTCGTCCTCGACTGCAGTGGGCTCGAGTTCCTCTCGAGCGCGGGCGTGCGGGCGCTGCTGGTTCTCGTGAAGCGAGTCAAGCCGCTCGGGGGCGCCGTGAGTGTCTCTGCCGCGCGTCCGCATGTCCGGCAGTTGCTCGAGTTCTCCGGACTCAAGGCGCTCCTGTCGATCTCGAACTCCGTCGAGGATGGCTGCCTCGCACTCACGCCGTGACGCGCGCATGACGCCGACCGAGCCTCCGAACCCGCCCCGCCGCATCCGTCTCGTTGGATCGCTGTCCGTTGCGGCATCCGCCGCCACCGTGCTGCTGGCGGGTCTGGCGATCGGCGTGCTTGCCACCGCTGAGATCCGCGTGCGCAGCGCGATCGAGGCGCAGCATGCGCTCGATGAGGCGGTCCAGCAATCGGCGGCGTGCTCTGCCGTATTCGCCGGGCAGACCGCGGCTTGGAAGTCGTACGTGCTCTGCGAGCTTCAGGATGACGAACGCGGCGCGACCAGGGCCAAGTCCGCCCTCGCGACCGCCACGAGCGATCTCAACGAGCGCATCCCGCTGCTTGCGGAACTGGCCGAGAAGGCCGACCTTCCGACCGCAGGCGCCTCCCGCATCAACATCGATTCGGCGATCCTGACGGAGCAGTTGATCGATGCCATCGCCGACACCCGCGGCGCGAGCGATCCCGAGCTCACGGCCGCCGACCGCGCGCTCGATCCTCGGTTCGACCAAGCGCGACATGACTTCTCCGCGCTCTTCCGCGACTGGAACGAGGTCGCCCGGACGCGCCGCCTGGAGGCCACGACGGGTGCCGCCGAGATGGCGGCGCGCATGAAGGCGTGGATCGAGATCCTCTCCGTCGCGGCCGTGGTGCTGGTGACCGCCGTGGGGGTGCTGGCCGTTGGGAAGGAGCGCGGCCGTGGGCGCGGGTGAGAGCCTTGCGCTCTTCCTCACCGGTCTGGTGTTCTTCTTCATCGGACTCGACGGAATCAAGGCAAGCCTCAAGGGGCTTGCATCGCGCTCGATGCGCAGGCGCGTGCAGGCAGCTGTCTCGAGCCCCGCCAGAGCCGCCGCACTCGGCGTCACCTTCGGCGCACTCAGCCAGAGCGCGACCGCGGTCTCCTTCCTGCTGGCAGGCCTCGTCTCCACCCGGCTGCTTCCGATCGACCGAGCGCTTTCGGTGGTCGCGTGGGCGAATCCAGGCACGACGATCCTCGCCTTCCTCGCCGCGGTCAACCTCAACGTCGCCACGCTCTGGCTCGTCGGTCTCGCCGGGCTCGGGCTTCGCAACCGCCGGCTCCGTCCGGCTGGCGCCGTCTTCGGCGCCCTGCTCGGAATCGGGTTCCTGCTCTACGGGCTCACCCAGCTGAAGCGCGCTGCGGCGCCGTTGCAGGAGTCGGAGTGGTTCGCTGCGGCAACGATCGCGCTGAACGCCTCGCTCGTCCTCGGGTTCATCGCCGGTGCGCTGCTGCGGGTGCTCATCCAGAGTTCGAGCGCGATCGTGGTGGTCCTGATCGCCCTCTGCAGCAAGGGGCTTCTCGGCGTCGAGCAGACGCTGATGATCATGCACGGCACGGGCATCGGCATCGGCCTATCGGTGCTGCTGCTGGGCCAGGGGCTCCGCGGCGAAGCCCTGCGGATCTCCTACTGGCAAGCGATCCTCAATTCCTGCGCGGGCATCATCCTCGGGACATGGATGCTGTTCGCGGCGACCGATCTGGTGCCATCGCTCGCGAGCCTGCTGGGGCGCATGGGCATCAGCACCGAGGCGGGCATCGCGGTCGCGTTCCTCGCCCAGATGCTCCTCTGCCCCATCGTCGGCTGGCTGCTGCGCGCACGCGCGGACCGCATCCTGAGCACCGTCGCCCCCGAGGCGCGCGAGGACGAACTCGCCAAGGCGCGCTTCCTCGACGAGGGCTCGATCGAGGACGCCGAGATCGCCATCGAGCTCGTCGGGCGCGAGCAGGCGCGGGTCGTCGGCGCGCTTTCTGCGCTGCTCGATCGCTCCCGCCTCGACGCCGCAGCTGCGACCGGCCTCGAGCATGCGGAGGTGCGCGCCGCGCTCGGCAGCCTCAATGGGGAGATCGCGGGCTTCCTCGCGGACCTCGCCGCCGCGGAGAAGGACCATGAGCGCGGCGTCCGCATCGCCTCGGCCATCGCCCGACAGCAGTCGCTCGTCGAGCTCGTCGACTCGGTCGACGCGATGTCCGCGATCGTGGAGCGGCTGCCGCCCGAGTCGATGGCACGCATGCTCGGCGGCGGACTCGCCGAGGCGACCGATGTGATGATCGGGACGCTTCGCGACTGGCTCGAGCGCCGCGACATCGGCGACCGCGAGCTGCTCGATGCGCTCACCTCCGACCGTGGCGAGCAGATGGAGTCCGTGCGGCGCAGCTCCGCGAGCGCGGAGTTCGGCTCCGCGGAGGACCAGGCTGCCATCCTGTACGCGACGAGCCTGTTCGAGCGGACGGTCTACCTTGCCCGCCGCGTGGCCGACCAACCCTCGGCGCCCGCCAACTGAGTCTGACCGCGCCTCTGCGATAGGCTCGGAGGCAGCCTCCTCGCGAAAAAGACCGCCGCCCCGCATGCGCGGGGCGGCGGATCGAATCAAACGTGCGACGTGCTCACTGCATCTCGATCGTTGCCTTGAGGGCGGCGTCGACGCGCAGCTGCAGGTCGGCGAGGTGCGCCCGCGTGTACGGGTCGCAGTTGCCGTCCGTCGCCTTACCCATCGTCGCGTCGAGCCGCGTCTTCAGCCCGCGCAGCTCCTGCTGCGAGAGCTGACGCGCCACGCGCGGGAGGCCCGCCTTGCCGGTCGCGACGGCGATCAGGCGGTCGGTGTAGTCCGCCTGCAGGTTGCGGCGGAAGTTCGAGATCACGGGACGGCGCGGATCGTCCGAGCCGAGGCTCGACGGCGAGATCTCCTTG
>JBEGLX010000148.1:0-3712 GCA_041183345.1 Planctomycetota bacterium | reverse complement strand
CGCGTGATCGGACAAAGCCGGAAGGATGCCGAGCGCACCCGGTCGTTCGATTCAGACCCCGAAAACCGGGTCGATCCCGAGGATGAGCGCGACGACCCCGTGGAAGTCCGCGGTCAGGTCGAGAAGCAGCTCGTCCGAGAAGCGCTGGAACGGCTCGGCGGCAAGTGCAGGGAGCTGCTCGAGGCCCTCTTCAACTGCGAGGGCGAGCCGAACTACACCGTGATCGCGGAAAAGCTCGGCATCCGCATCGGCTCGATCGGACCGACGCGGGCTCGGTGCCTGCAAAAGATGAGTGTCCTTCTCGGACGAATGGGCTTCGCGGAAACCGCAAAGCCTGCTGCCGACGGTGCCTCCGACGAGGAGGATTTGTGAAGGTGAAGTCGCAAGCCCTTTCACTTACTGACTTTCGTGCCGCTGGACGTATCTGGAGCCATCAGGACGGCTCCCCTGCAGCGCGGATCGACACGTTGAGTGGACGAACGATCGCGCGACACCGTCAGGTGAGGACGAAATGACGACCCCCGCAAACAACCCCCAGCGCGGCGTGACGATCGAGGAGATCGCCACCGTCGCATCGGGTGAAGCAGGACCCGGCCTCGAAGCCAGGGTCCAGGAGGCGGCGACGCGCGATACGCGCGTCGCGCACACGCTCTCCACCTTCCTTCGCATCGTCGATGCGATGGACGGCGACGTGCTCAATGAACCCCCCGCCGAAGCGCTCGCGCAAGCGAAGGCGCTGGGCGCTCGCCTGCACGCCCGCCGCGCGCCGTCGAGCTCGCCGTTCGCCATCCTTGGCGAGCTGTTCGACCGCGCCGGCGCGATCGTGCTGGAGTGGGTGAATCCGCAGAACGGCGTCACCCTCGCAGGTGTCCGCGATGACCGCGGCGCCGACGTGCTTGAGGCGACCGTCGACCAAGCCCAGATCACCATCCGTGCCGAGAGGACGCCCGCTCAGGACGGCGTGCTTCGTCTCGTCGGTGAAGTGATCCGCGACGATGAGTCGCCGGTGAAGGCGCGACTTGCCGTGCTCGATGCCGCAGGCACCGTGCTCTCGACCGACGCAACCGATGCGCTCGGCATGTTCGCCATCGAACTGCCGCGCGGATCGCATGAAGTCGTCGTGAGCGCGCGTTCCGCCGATGGAACCGTGCATCCGACCATCGTGCTGCCCCTTGGTCCTGCCGACGCCTCAGGCGGAGGCCCTGCATGAGTCAGGGTGGTCCGGGGCTTGATCTCGCCGCATTCGAGGCGCTCGCCGAGTCGGCGCGCCTTGATGCCGTTTCCCGCGATGCACGCGGCGCGGCGGCAGCGATTGTCGCGCTCGGAGACGAGTGCGAGCGCGTCGCAGCAGGCGCACCCGAGCGCGCGATGCGTGCCGGCGAGGCCCTGGCGAAGACCGCTCGCGCAGCTGGAGCGCTCAGCGCTGCAGCGCGCGCGCTGCGCGCGACGGTGCCCGCGCTCGCCTACGTCGGTCGGCTCGATGAGTCGGTCGCGCGCGCGAGCGAGGCGCAGGCTGTTGCCGACGAAGCGAAGGACCCGATCGAGAAGGCGCGCGCAGGCGTGGCTTCGATGCACGCGCTCACCAAGCTCGGACGCACGGGCGAGGCGATCGAGCGCGGACGCATCTCGCGCGATGCGCTGGTGGCGGCGGGTCGGATGGACTTGGCTGCGCGCGCGGAGCTCAACCTCGCCAACGTGCACAAGACGCGTGGCGAGCAGAACGATGCGCTCGGCTGCCTGAAGCGCGCGCTTGCGGGAGTTCCCGAGTCCGAGGCCGCCGCGCGCGGCACCATCGAGAACACGATGGGCGAGACGCTGCTCCAGCTCGATCAGCTCGGCGAGGCCCACGCGGCGTTCGACCGCGCGGAGAAGCTGCTCGCAGCACTGCCGCTCGCACACGCCGTCGTCATCGGCAATCGCGCCGATCTCCTTGCGCGCGAGGGTCGCTTCGGCGATGCCCTCCGCGAGTTCGAGCGCGCCGCGCAGATGATCGCGAGCCTCGCGCCTGGTCACCATGCACGACTTCTCCTCGAGGAAGCCGAGGCGCTCGCCGTGCTCGGCGCGCATGGCGAGGCGCTGCAGGCCGTTGAATCGGCGCTCGCGACCGCCTCAAGCAAGGGACTCAAGGCCGAGATGGCCCGCGGCCTGCTCGTGAAGGCGCGCGCGCTCGCCGCAGCCGATCGGGTCGGCGATGCCAAGCCGGCCGCAGCCCGCGCACTCGCGCTTTCGGAAGAGATCGGCGACGCCCGCGGTTCGCGGGCCGCCGCGCTCGTCGCCAGCGAGATCGCGCTTCGCGAAGGCAATCCCGCGGAATCAGCCGCGCTCGCCGCCCGCGCGATGCGCGACGCAAGTCCGCTCGATGGCGCCAGCGCGATGATCCGTGCTGCGCGCGCAGACCTTGCGCTCGGAAACGCCGACAACGCGCTCAAGACAGCCCGCAGCGCGCGCGCCGGCGCGGCTGCGCTCGGCGTGCGCACCGTCGAGATCGACGCCGCACTGGTGGAGGCGGACTCGGAGCGCGCGAAGGGCAGCCTCGACGGCTCGATCAGCGCGCTCTCGCACGCCATCGGACTCGCTGAGGAACTTCGCGGCTCGCTCGCTGCCGACCGTCTGCGCTCGGCCTTCGCTTCATCGCGCCTGCGCGTATACGAGGACCTCGCGCTCGACCTTCTGTCGCGAGGCGATTCGACGAGCCTTTCCGCGGCGTTCCAGACCGTCGAGCGCGCGCGCAGCCGCGTCCTGCTCGACGCCGTGCTCCGCTCGATCGACCGCACCGCCGCTGGCTCGGGCGCATCCGCCCAGCTTCGCGACGAGATCATGCGCGTGCGTGCGCGTCTTGCCGCGCTGCACGCGAGCATCGCCCGCAACGCCGGCGAGGCCGGCGAGCGCCGCGGCATGACGCCCGCGCTGCTCGACGAGCTGCGCAGCGCGGAAGCCGATATGGAGCGCCTGATCACGCGCGACCAGAACACCCGCGGCGTCGCCAGCCTCTTCGCCCAGCCGCTCGACACCGACACCGTGCTCTCGCGGCTCGAGTCGGATGATGCGATGGTCGCCTACTTCATCGCCGGCGACGAGCTCATGGCGTTCGTCGCCCAGCGCGGCGAGATCACCTCGGTGCGCTGCATCGCCAACGCGTCCGACATCGGACCGCTGGTCGACAAGCTGCTCTACCAGCTCCGTGCCGGCGTCCGCGCCGCCGACGCCCGCAGCGAGCGCGCGATCAAGGCGCTCTCGCGCACGCTGCATGACCTGCTCATCGAGCCGCTGCTCGAGCAGGCGCCCGCCGTGCGCGAAGCCGCCCGCCTCATCGTGGTGCCGTTCGGGGCGCTGCACGCGCTGCCGTTCGCGGCGCTCTTCGACGGCGACACGTATCTCATCGAGCGATACGAGATCCACACTGCGCCGAGCGCGTCGATCGCGTGCGCGAGCCGCGCACCGCGTCGCGCGGTCACGGGCAAGCCGCTTGTGATCGCCGTCGCCGACGAGAACGCGCCGCTCATCGATGAGGAAGCCGACCTGCTCGGTCGCGCCCATGGACTCGACGCGGGACGCGATGTCCTCCGCGGAGGCGCCGCCACGATCGATCAGGTCCGCCAGGCCGTCCGCGGTCGCTCGACCCTGCACTTCGCCTGCCACGGCAGGTTTATCGGATCACTCCCGAATGCCTCGGGCATCAAGCTGGCTGACGGCTGGATGCCCGAGGCATTCG
>JBEGLX010000147.1:0-3744 GCA_041183345.1 Planctomycetota bacterium | reverse complement strand
GCGGCGTCGACGCCATCGTCGTCACCGGCAAGGATTGGCCCAAGCTCGCCGGACGCGTCCCGCCGTTCGCTCCCCCGATCGCGGTCCTGCGCGCCGGATGGCGTTTCGCGGCCGGCGAGGCGGCGCTGCATAGCACGATTCTTCGCGTTGTAAAGCCAAATCTCCGCGGAAGTTGAGCGCCGGTGGACAAGCATTCGCGCCTTGACTCGGGACGCACCGCAGCGTCATACTCATCGCGTGGGGAGTCCCGCCGTGGAGCGGGGCCCGGGTGAGATCCAGAGACCGAACGAGGCACCTCCATGGCAACGACGACGAAGAAGGAGATCGTGGACCGCATCGCCGAACGCACCGGCATGAAGCGGAATGAGGTGCGCGACGTGGTGCAGCTGTTCCTCGATGCCGTCATCGACGAACTCGGGCAGGGGAACCGGCTCGAGTTCCGCGACTTCGGCGTCTTCGAGGTCAAGGCGCGTGCCGCGCGCGTGGCCCAGAACCCCAAGACGCTCGAGCAGGTCCGCGTCCCCGCCAAGCGGTCCGTCCGCTTCAAGGTCGGTCGCGTGATGCGTGACCGCGTGGACGCCGAATCGGCCGTGGTCGCGACCGCCAACGCCTGACCCTCGGCGCACGATGCCACCAGATGCCAAGGAACGGCGCTCACGCGCCCCGCGCGAGCGGGTCGAGCTCGACCGCGGAGCGATCGCGCGCCTGGCCGATGCGCTGCCCCCGCA
Source organism: Planctomycetota bacterium (assembly GCA_041183345.1). Taxonomy (GTDB): domain Bacteria; phylum Planctomycetota; class Phycisphaerae; order Phycisphaerales; family SM1A02; genus QWPT01. Next base: position 3,016 of record JBEGLX010000147.1, on the reverse strand, counting down.
GGCACCCGAGGTCGAGGCAGCGCTGCTCGGCGCGCTGCTCCACGATCCCCGCCTGACCGGTGACGTGCTGCAGGTCGTGCGCAGCGCGGAGGAGTTCGTGCGTCCGGCGCACCGCACCATCTACTCGCACATGTGCGAGCTCTACGAGCGCTCGGCGGCGTTCGACATCGTGCAGCTCCAGCAGCTCCTGCGCGACCGGGGGGTCTTCGACGAGGTCGGTGGCCTCGACTACCTCGTCTCGCTCGCCGAGAGCGTGCCGAGCGCCACCAACGCCCTCGAGTTCGCGCGCGAGATCCGCGACAAGGCGACGCTGCGCGAACTGATCGACGCGGCAGGCACGACGCTGCACGAGGCGCACAGCAACGCCGAGGACGCACAGGGCGTGCTCGAGCTCGCCGAGGCGCGCATCTTCGCCATCAGCCAGCGCCGCGAGTCGACCCACGCGAGCGACCTCGCGACGCTGCTCAACGAGGCGATCGAGCGCATCCAGGCTCACGACGGCAGCGCCACCACCGGCGTGCCCACGGGCTACGACGATCTCGACCAGATGACGAGCGGCCTGCAGCGGGGGGAGATGGTGATCCTGGCCGCGCGCCCCTCGATGGGCAAGACGGCCTTCGCCCTGAACGTGATGCAGAACGTCGCGCTGGCGGGCCAGCCGGTCGCCTTCTTCAGCCTCGAGATGAGCCGTCAGCAGCTGGTGCAGCGCATGCTCTGCTCGCAGGCCGGCATCGACAGCCAGCGCCTCCGCCGCGGCACGCTGCGTGCCGAGGACTACGACCGCGTGCTGGCGGCGTGCGACGAACTGCGGCAGGCCCAGGTGTACATCGACGACTCGCCGGGCCTCTCGCTGATGGCGCTGCGCAGCAAGGCGCGCCGCATGGCCGAGCGCTTCGGCATCCAGGCCATCTTCGTCGACTACCTGCAGCTCATGTCCTCGGGCACGCGCGTGGAGAGCCGGCAGACGGAAGTCAGCGAGATCAGCCGTGGGCTCAAGGCGACCGCGCGCGAACTGAACGTGCCGGTGTTCTGCCTCTCCCAGCTCAACCGCGCGGCGGAGCAGCGCGAGGGCCACCGGCCGCGCATGAGCGACCTCCGCGAATCAGGCAGCATCGAGCAGGACGCCGACGTCATCATGATGCTGCACCGCGAGGAGTACTACCACCTGCAGGATCCGGACTGGGCAGCCTCGAACCCCGACCGCGTGGGCATCGCCGAGCTCATCATCGCGAAGCAGCGCAACGGACCCACCGGCACCGTCAACCTCGTCTGGGACGGCAAGTCCACGGCGTTCCGTCCGTGGAGTCCTGCGACGCCGCCGGGCGTGCCCGTGCGCGTGTTCGAACCGAGGCCGATCGACGATCTGCCGGTCTAGCCGCTGCGTATCCTGCGCAGCGTGCAGGACCTTCCCGCCGGTCACCTCGAGCAGCTGATCCGCGACGCTGCGCGTGGCGACGGTGAGGCATGGGAACGGCTCGTCGGGGCCTTCGCCCCGCGCGTCTTCGCGTTGCTGCTGGCCCGGTGCCGCGACCCCGACCTCGCCGAGGAACTCACGCAGTCGGTCTTCGTGTCGGTCTCCGGGAAGCTGGCCGGCTACCGCGATGTGGGGCGCTTCCGATCGTGGCTGTTCCAGATCGCCATGAATCGGCTTCGCGACGAGGTCCGTCGCCGCGGTCGTCATGCGCGCCCGGCCGGCGGGGCCGAGGAGCTTGAAGCCGTTGCAGGTGCCGCCGAGTCGGATTATCAGGACCTTGCTCCGGAGGCCTTGGGCGCCCTCGGGGCAGCCATGGGGGGCCTGAGCGATGCAGAACGCCAGTTGGTGCATCTCCGGCACCTCGCCGGGATGTCCTACCAGGAGATCGCGGACCTGCACGGCGAGCCCGTGGGCACGCTGCTGGCTCGCCACCACCGGGCGATCGCCAAGATGCGTCAGGCCATGGAAGATTCAGGATTCACGCCGGAGGACCTGCAATGAGCACAACGCCCCGCCGTTCCACCTTTGCCATGAACCAGCGCCAACCGCACCACGACGAGCCTTCGGTCGATCCTGCGATGGAGTCGCTGCTGGGTCGGTACGCACGGCGCATGGCCCACCGTCCCGGGCTCGTCGATCGCGTGCTCGCCGCTGCGCCTGCCCCGGCACCCGCGCCGATCCGCGCGCAGTGGGGCGAAGCCCGCCGCGCTCGCTTGGCGCTTGCCGCGAGCATCGTCGGTGCGGTCGTCGTCGGCATGGTCTTCATGCGCCCCGCGCCGGTCATGTCGATGGCGGCGAGCGACATCGAGGCCGAGCCGGTGCTCGTCTCGCTGCTGGCCGGCAGCGACGAGGCCGTGCTCGATGACCATCCCTTCGGCAGCGAACTCCGTTCGATGGACAGCGATTGGTCCATGCTCGCCGACGAGATCCGGGACATCGTCGCGGTGGCGGGGGGTGCACGGTGATGCGTCGACTCGGTCCGGTCGCTGCGGCGCTTGCGGCGGGTTGCCTGGTCGGCGCCCTGCTGGCCCGGCCGCTGGCGGATCGCGAGAGCTTCGCGTCGAGCCCCGACGCGGGCGCGTTGATCGAGGCCGGCATGCAGGGCGGGTCGCCGGGCCGGGCGCTCGGCCCGGAGCAGATGGACCGCATCGTCGCGGTGGCGCGTGATCTCTCGCCCGACCTGGCCGCCCGCCTGGACGAGGCACGTTCCCGCGATGCCGAAGCCTTCCGCACGGCACTCGGTTCGCAGGCCAAGCGGCTCGGCTCGCTCGCGGTGCTGCGTGAGCGCCGCCCGGAGCTCTACGCCATCCGCATCGAGGAACTCAAGCTCGAGGCGAAGGTGCTCGCACTCGGCGAGCAGCTGCACAGTGCCGTCGATGCGGGGCGCTCCGACGAGGCGGCACGCCTCGAGGCGCAGCTTCGCCCGCTCGCCCTGGCCTTCGTCGATTCGAACCTCCGATCGCGCGCGGTGGAGTTGGCATCGCTCGATGCGATGCTTCGGGACTTGCGCGTGGACCTCGAGCGTGATGCCCGCCTGCGGAC
>JBEGLX010000146.1:0-3776 GCA_041183345.1 Planctomycetota bacterium | reverse complement strand
GGCGACGGTCGTTTGGCGACCGCCGCCCCGAACCCAAGAGATGGCGGATATCAGCCCCAGTTGCTCAGGAGGATGGCGAGGTCGTCGCCGCCCACCGTGCCGTCCGCGTTGAGGTCGCCCACACCGCTGCCGCCCCAGTTGTTGAGGAGGAGCGTCAGGTCATCCCCGCCGACGACGCAGTCGGCATTGATGTCGCCCGAGGTATCGCAGACGGGCGCGACTTCATAGATCGCGAGGGTGCCGCTGGTCTCGTGGGCGACGAGCAGGAGCGCCTTGCCGCTCGGCGAGTCGGCGGCGGGCACGAAGGTGATCCCCTCTGGCCCAAGATCGCCCGACCCCGCGAGCGTCGTCGCCACGGAGAAGTTGCGCGAGTTGATGGAGCCCTCGAAGACCGGTGCCGCGGGATTGTCGACCGAGAAGGCGTAGACGCCGCCGACGCGCTCGCAGATGCCGAACATGTACGGGCGTCCATTCACCGTCCCGACCGTCACGCCCTCCGGCTCGGGGCCCTTCGACCGGCTGCGGTTGTCGCGGGTGTTGTTGGTGTTGCTCGCGTTGAAGTTCAGCGGATAGAGCGTCCGGGTGTGCTGCTCGAGAAAATCGCCCGAGTCCCAGACGCGTTCGCCGGCGGCGTTCCAGATGGTGAAGCTGCGCGCGCCGAGGGTGACCAAGCGGTCGGCGTCGCCGTCTCCATCGAGGTCGCCGAGATCCTTGCGGACCTGGAGGCGGCCAAGGCGCGCATTGCCCTTCAGCCATGCACCGCCGCGGAAGACCTGCGGGTCGAGCGTGAAGGTCGAGACGGCGGCGATGTCGACGAAGGTCCCCCACTCGCGCGAGTCGCCCTCGTTCGCCGCTGCGAAGTACGTCTGCCCGCCCGCGCTGAATGCCGCGATGGCGTCCGACTGGTAGGAGCCCTCGACCGACCAGCCCGCAATCGCGTTCACGCCATCCTGGTCGCTCGGATCAAGTCCGTTGCCCGAGAAGGTGATCATGCCGAGCGTGGTCGGCACCGCGGTCGGATTCAGCGGGAACGTGCCCGTGACCGGGTCGAAGGTCAGCGGCATGCGGAAGTCGTTGTCGTTGATCACCAGGATCGTCGACGGATCGCGCATGGCGAGCCCCTCGACCTTGTCGCCGACGCTCGCGTAGCCGACGGCGGCAAGATCGACGAACACGGACTTCGCCACCGGGGCGATGCCCGCCGTCGCGAGTTGCGCGGGAGTCATCTTGTCGAGCGTGCCGCCTGGACCCACGATCGCGGGGTCGAGCGCCGCGATGTCGGTTGCGCCGGCGAGATCGATGAGGAAGATCTTCTTGAGCGATGAGCTGCCGACGGCGCTGTCGCGCTCGACCACGAGGAACTTCCCGGGCGCGTAGGCGCACGCGTCGCCGAGCTTGTCGCTCGCTCCGCCCTCGAGCACGTAGACGTACTCCGCGACGACCGCGCCAGTGGTGGTATCGAACTTGGCGATGCGCACGTTGCGCGACGCCTTCGAGTTCGCGTCGTTGGCGACGTCAGGATTGTCGAGCGGGCTCTGCACGAAGCAGTAGACGAAGTTGTTCCACACCGCAATCGCCTCGAAGCCGCGGTTGTCACGGCGCTGCGCGTAGACGGCGGGGAACGCCTCGGTGCCGACCGCCACGCCGAACGCGTTCGACCCGACTGGCACGAAGCGGTCGAGCATGAGGCCGGTCGCGTCGAACTTGTAGAGCGCGGGGCGGTACTCGTCGCACATCCAGATGGTGCCGTCGGCGGTGCGGACGATGCCCTCGAGATCTCCGCCGAGCGGATCGTTCGGGATCGAGTTGCCGAAGAGATCGACGGGCTGCTCGTCGGTGTAGCGAAGGCCCGGCGCGATGCCCTGGATGTTGGGCAATCCCGTGAGCGGCGAACCGTCGGGCTTGCGGAGCAGGATCTGCCCGGTGAGCGCGAGCGCGTTGGTCGCCGGGTTGTAGGTGAAGGTGCAGATGCGTGGCTGGAAGCCGGGCAGCGCGAACGGACGCTCGAGCGCGGGATCGCCGTCGACGTTGACCGGCTCGAGATTCGGTCCGCGATCGGTATTTGCCCAGAGCGTCATCACTCCGGTCGCAGGGTCGACCGAGTCGATCCAGAGTCCGCTGAAGCCGCCAAGGAGGATGTCCTGTCCCGCCGCCGTCGTGCCCAGCACCGGTGGATTGGTGAGCTCCACCGTGCTGAGCGCAGGCACGCCCTGCCCGTACTTCTTGGTGCCGAACGGACGCACGGCGGTGATGGCCTTGCTCGCGAGGTCGACGACCGCGTAGGCGCTGTGCTCCTGCAGCGTGACCCACGCCGACGCGGAGTCGGGTGCCACGGCGACGTACTCGGGCTCGAGATCCTGACCGATGGTCGGGTTGCCTGGGCCGAACGCGCGGATGGATGGGTCGATCACGCCCGCCGCGAGGCCGTTGAATCCGAGCGTGGTGACGTTCGCCTGGGTGATGGTCTTTCCACTCACGTCGATGATGCTGATCGAGCCTTCCGGATCGACGGAGTAGGTGAGGTCGGGCTCGCCTTCATTCGCCGTGAGCACCTTCGTGCCATCGGGCGTGAAGCAGATCATGTCGGGAAGCGCGCCGACCGCGACGGCTGCGATGAGATTGCCGTTGGTGTCGAAGAGGACCGCGGACCCAGGGTCGGTCTTCACCGCTCCCTGCACCGCGCAGGCGAGGCGGCCATTCTTCGCCGCCACGCTCTGCACGCCACCGCCGTAGGGCAGCATCGAGATGGAGCCCGCGGCGACCGGCGCGCCGGGGATGCTGAGGTCGAAGATGTCGATGTTGTTCGTCAAGCCGTTGACGACGAACGCCCGCTTGGTGGCGGGATCGAAGGCCACGATCTCGGCGGCTGCGACGTCGTAGCCTGCACGCGGCGTGCTGGCGAGGTGCGTGAGGGTGATGGACGGTCCGCCTGCGAGGGCTGAGGCGGTGGTGGCGAGGGCCCCGAGGCCCGCGATGATGAGGAACGATTGCACAGAAACCTCCTAGGTTGCAAGTGGGGTTGCAGCGGAGGTTCCCGAGTCGGGATGTGCGATCGGTCAGGCGGGCGTCAGGCGATCGTCAAGTCACGGCAAGCGATCGGTTGGCGAATTCTTCACCACGTGTAAACGACGGTGTACTCGATTGTGCGAGCGCCCTCGCTGGGGATGTCGACATCGAAGCGGATCGTGCCCGAGTCGAGCTTCTCGAACTCGGCGTTCTTCTTGGTGATCTGCCAATTGGTCCACCGGTACGGGCGCTCGATCACGCGCACCTTCTGCGCCGACGACTTCTGGTTGCGAAGCTCGATCTTGAAGGTCTCGGTCATCCGCTTGGCGGCGTTGTCGATGGTGAAGTCGCTGCGGATGCGCTCGCCGACGACATCGAACGCCTCGCCGAGGCGGATCTTCACCGTCTCGTTGCGCGGCGTGTGGTCGATGAGGTCCTCGCCGATGAACTCGAGCGTGCCGTCGGAGGGATCCTCCTTGTAGACGCGGATCTTGCCCTTCGGCAGCGGCATGCCGAGCGCGTTCTCCTTCTTGTTCTCGAAGCTCACGAGGATCGACGGCTTCGCCTTCGACGCGATGACGAAGTCGCGGTCGAGGATCGGCTGGCCGGGCGCGCCCATGCCGCCGGTGAAGTCGAACACCAGTTCGCGCGTGACCTTGAAGCCGCTCACCGGCGGGAAGAGCGCGATCTGCTGCGTCGAGTTCTGCAGGACGTCGGTGCGGCGCGGCAGCGTGTAGAGGTGGAAGTCTGCGAACTCCTTCTCGACGAAT
>JBEGLX010000145.1:0-3845 GCA_041183345.1 Planctomycetota bacterium | reverse complement strand
GTCCTTCTCGGACATTCGCGCCTTCGAGGCGCGGAGCATCTCGGCAAACCACGCGATCTCCGCCGCCTGGGCGGGGAAGCCCACATTGCCCTCCTTGGGGGCATTCGAGTTCGCCAGCGCCTTTCCGTCTGCGTCGAGGAACTCAAACCACGGGATGCCCCCGTTCTTTCCCTGCGAATGCGCGCGCAGGAGCTCCTGTCCGCCCGGCATGCGGTCGGTGTCGACCTTCACATCGATGAACGCGTTTCCGAGGATCGCCGCGACCTCGGGCTTCGCCATCCACGCCTCGAGCTTGTGGCACCAGCCGCACCATGGCGCGCCGAAGTGCAGGAACACGAGCTTGCCCTCGGCCTTCGCCCGCGCGATCCCTGCGGCGAGCACATCGTCGGCCTTCACGCGCGGCGCCTCGTTCGCCTTCAGGAACGCAAGCACCTTGGCGGCGTCGTGGCCCTTCGCCTGTGCGTCCTTCGGAAGCTCGAGCGAGGCGGTCTCCTGATTGGCGACGGCCTTGTCGTCGCCGCCGATCACGGTGAGGTAGGGGAGGCCTTCCTTCTTGAGATCCGCGCCGTACTTGGCGGCGAGATCCATGTGCTTGTCGAAGCGACCGACATCGACATAGACGACCTCGTACTCGTCATGCAGTTCCTTGGCGATCGGCTTGTCGGACTGGCAGGTCTCGTGGAGCAGGCGGCACCAGCCGCACCAATTCGCGCCCCACTGGACGAGCACGCGGGAGTGGTTCTTCTCGGCGCGCGCCACGGCGGCGGCGATGTCCTTCGCGGCGTCGGCCTTCTCGTCATAGACGGCCTTCTGCTTCGCGGCCTGCGCCGCGGGCGGGTCTCCCGCGCCTGCGATCGAGGCGAACGGGAGGACCACGGCGAACAGCGCAGCGAGCGCGATGGTGTGAAGCGTCATGCAGGCATCGTACCGATCACCCGCCGCGCAGCGAGAGCGCGTGGATGCCGTCCCACTTCGCGTAGGCGACCTGCGCGCGCAGGCGGGCCGTGCGCAGGCCGAAGGCGCCTTCGAAGACCGCGCCTTGCAGCAGGACGGCCTTGAGCCACGCGGCGGATGCGCGAAGCGGCGCGGCCAGTGTGCCTGCGCGGCGCCCGTTCGCGTGCATCTGTGCGGCTTGCATCTGGGCGTACTTGATCTGCTTGCTTACGTAGAGCGGCCAGTCGTCGCCGAGGTCGTGCATCATCGGCGCGCGCAGCATGCGCTGGTGGAAGCCTTGCGCGACCTCGCCCCATTCGTGCACGGAGCCTGCCCATCGCACCTTGCCCTTGCGCCAGAGGCGGTACTTGCGGCTCTCGCGCCAGCCGCCGAAGCGGCGGAATGCGCCGCAGATCCGGTTGTGGCGGGGGAACCCGAACGAGGCGCAGTCTGCGGGTGCCGTCGCGACGGCAGTAAGGATCTCGTCGCGAAGCGCGTCGCTCAGCCATTCATCGGCGTCAAGGTTGAGCACCCAGTCGCCGGTCGCGAGGTCGAGCGCGCGGTTCTTCTGCGCGCCGTAGTTGTCGAAGGCGTGGTGCTCGACGCGGGCGCCGAGAGCGCGCGCGATCGCGACGGTGTCGTCGGTCGAGCCGCTGTCGACGATCACGATCTCGCCGACGAGCCCACGGCAGCTCTCGATGCAGCGCGCGATATTGCGCGCCTCATTCTTGGTGATGACGGCGAGGCTGACGGTGACGCTGACGGTCGGCGAAGCCGCAGGAGCGACAGGCACGCGTCATTCCTCGCGCTTGCCGCGCTCGGGCGCGATCCACTTGTTGCGGACCGCGGCGCGCTCGCCGTCGCTCCACCAGTGGCGCGCGTCCTCGGTCTCGAGCATGCGCTCGATGTACTCGGGATGCGCGCGGATGCCCTTCTTCAGGCGCGCGTAGATGCCGCCGGGGCCACCACCCGACTCGTTCGCACGGATGACCTTCACGTCGGTGCGGCCGAGGTGCTCGTTGAGCGCCGCCGACTTGCGGGCGTCGTCGAGGTCCTGGCGCATGATGAGGACGTCGTACGGACCCGACTGGATGCGCTGGTAGCCCTGCGCGTGATCGAACGGCGTGGCGTAGGGGTCGAAGCCGAGCACCGCGCCCATCTCGACCTTCGCCCAGGTGCCCACGCTGTGATGGGGGAAGCGCTCGAGGAAGAGCCGCGTGACCTCCTCGACGCTCAGGGCGTCGAGGTCGCGGCGCTTGTCGCGCAGCCAGTTGCGCTCGGCTTGGAACGAGAACCACGAGAGGTTGCAGGCGACGGGCTCGCGCAGGGTGACGATCCACTTCGAGGGGAGGCGCGGCTCGAGGACCATCTTGCGGATCGACTCTGTGCCGTGGCTGCCGAGGAGGATGGTGCCGTCGGGGTGGACGCGATTGGTGAGGACGCCGTCCCAATCGTGCTCGGGGAGCAGGACGTGCCCCTTCATCATGCAGATCCCGGGCAGGTCCATGAGCGAGACCTGCACGGCGGTGCTGCCTGTCTTCTGCGGCGAGTACACGATCACGGGCTGCGCGCCCGCGGCGAGCTCGCGGCGGATGCGCATGCAGTGGTAGTTCAGCTTGATCGCGTGGCGGATCGTGCGCTCGGCGCGCGCGAAGGGGGTGAAGACACTGTCGAGCAGCGTGGACATGGGCAAAAGTGTACCAACGGTGGGGGGCGCGGCGCGCGCGTTACAATCGCCGCCCATGCCATGGGCTACGCACGAGCTTCCTTCCGCGTCCGAGCGGCTGCTGCGCGGGACGCGCTACCAGTTAGCGCGGATGTTCATGCCGTCGCGTCCGATCACGGCGGCGCCATCGGTGCTCGGGCTGCGCTTCTCATGCCTGCCCGGTGACGATGTCGGGCGGTCGATCTACCGCCGCGGAACCTACGAGCCGGCGATGCTGTCGGTGCTGGAGCGGCACCTGCGCGTCGAGGCGGGTGACGTCGCGATCGACATCGGCGCGAACATCGGCTGGTACTCGTGCATCCTCGGGAAGCTCCTCGAGGGGAAGGGGCGCGTGGTGGCGCTCGAGCCCGAGCCCGCGAACAACGGGCTGCTGCGCACGAACATCGCGCTGAACGGGCTCGCGAACGTCGAGGCGGTGCAGTGCGCTGCGTCGGACGCGACGGGCACGCTCGTCCTGAACATCTACAAGTCGTCGAACCGCGGTCGGCACTCGGTGCTGCCGATCCACGAGGGGCATGGCGTCGAGATTCCCGCGCGGAGGATCGATGACCTGCTCGAGGAGCGTGGACTTGGCGCCGCGCCGGTCGCGCTGGTCAAGATCGATGTCGAGGGCTACGAAGCGAGCGCGCTGAAAGGTGCGCCTCGCGCGCTCGCACGCTGCCGCATGGCGCTCGTCGAGTGGTCGCCCGAGTACATGCGCCGCGGCGGGATCGAGCCGACGGCGCTCGCGGAGATCCTCTTCGGCGCGGGGTTCGATGTGCACCTGATCGGCGCGGGCGGGAGCGCTTCGCGTGTCACGCGGAATGAGCTGCTCGCGACCACGGAGCAGCGCGATCTGCTGTGCCTGCGCGGCTGAGCGCCTCTTCACGGCTTCTTCGGGGGCGCGTCCGCGCCGCGGATGCACTGTAGGTTCAGGCTGATCGGGACCCCTGCGAAGCGCAGCTTCGAGGTGTCGTCGAAGAGCTTGAAGTCATCGATGCGGCGGAAGTCCTTGAAGCCGTGCTCCATCAGGAGCGCGGTCAGGATGTTCTCGGAGAACGCGACCTTGTGGAAGTCGAAGGGCTCGACCTGCCCGCCCATCATCATGCGCATGATCTTGAAGCGCTCGTTGGCGCTGCGCTGCGCGTTCGGGTGGAGGAAGAGCTGGCAGAGCACCTCCATGTCGGGCACGGAGATGCGCAGGCGC
>JBEGLX010000144.1:0-3942 GCA_041183345.1 Planctomycetota bacterium | reverse complement strand
CGCGGAGAGCGCTGCGCCGCGCACCGTGCGCGCTGCGCTGGGTGCGCCCGCGACCGTCGCCAGTCCGCGACGCTCGAGGTAGGCATCGGAGCCAAAGATGATGGCGGCGAGGACGAGGGCGACGGACAGGACGCCGATGATCGGCAGGTGGATCCAACTGCCCGAGGCGAATCCCGGCGGCGAGAGCTCGACCGGATCCGAGGGCGTGTCCGCGGAGAAGGCGAGGCTGCGCGCAAGCCCTCGCGAGCGCTCGCCGAGCTCGAGCAGGATCGACTGCGAGCCGAAGGAGCCCAGCGCCCAGGGACGCGCAGGCTCCGCGAACTCTGCCCATGGCTGCACGGTCTTGTCGCGGAGGAGACCCACTCGGATGCGGCTGCCGCCACCGTCGACCAGCGCGCGCTCGACCACGGCGGTCCGCTTCGCGACCTCGAAGGCGCCGAGGACCGCGCGCGAGACGAGCGGACCATCCTCGCGGCGGATCGCTTCGCTCGTCCACGCGCCGTCACGGAGCACCGCGATCGCCGCGGAGCCCGACCGAAGGCCCAGCGCCGCGAAGGCGCCACCGCGCGCGAGGAGCGTCACCCGCTCGGAGAGGTCGAGCTCAGGCAGCGCCATCTCCCGCCAGCCCCAATCGGGGCCGGACTCGCAGGAGACGGTGCCGAACCAGAAGCGCTCGGGCGCGCGGGGATCGGTGCGGCGCACGCGAACCAGCGCGGCGAGCACATCGCTCGCGATCGCAAGCCCGCGGATCTCGCCGTCGACAGGCAGCGCGGGGATCACGATCGGCGACCCGCGCGGCAGCGTGAACCAATGCCCCACCGCCTCGTTCCGCGCCGCAAACATGGAGAGGATGAACTCGCGCGTGCCCGACTCGCTGCGGTTGACGACGACCACACGGCTTCCCTCACACGCGAGCGCGATCGGCTCGAGCGGGAAGCGCATGACGAGCCGCTCGCTTGGCGCGGGTTCATCGGACGCGTGATGCATGAGCGCGAAGGTCACCGCCCCCGAGGTCGTGGCGACGCCCTGCGTCTTCGTACCCGGCTGCTCGCTCTTCACCACCCACCAGATGTGACCATCGCCCGAGGCAGCGAGCGGGATCGTGCCAGGAAGATCTGCGCGCGCCACTGCACCGAGCAGCGCGACCACCGCGATTGCACCTGCGAACGCAGACGCGCGCACGAGAAAAAGGATGTCGCGCAGCGGTCTCATCGCTGCTCGTCGGCTCCCGCACCCACGACGATGTGCTCGACCGCGTCGGGACGCAGTTGGCCGACCAGTTCGTCGAGCACGAAGAACCGCGGCTTCATCCTCTTCGCCATGGCGATCGGGGAATCGAGGTACAGCCGCGCCTCGGAGTCCTTGGCATCCGCGGAGGCGATGCCCGTGACCACGATCTTGCGCGGAACCTGCGGCCATGCGCCCTGCGAAAGGTTCTCGACCTGCGCCGGCACGTACTCGCTGAGCGCTGCGATGAGCACGGGCTTGCCGCCGCGCGGCTCGATGCGCACGGATTCGGGAAGCCCCAGCTTCGTGAAGCGAAAGATGGCGTCGTCCGCGTTCGAGAGCCCCGCCACGAGTTCGAAACGAGCCTCGGTCGGAGCGGATGATGGCGCGCCCTCGACGGCGCGAAGCTCCCAGCCCTCCGCGATCGGAGCGATGCCGGCGATGGTGCGCACCGCTGCGGGCGACAGGAGGCTGAACTCCGCGGCGCCGTCGCCTGCGAGACGCTGCCCGGGGGGCAGCCCGCCGATCCCCTCGAAGACGGTCAGGCGCGTCGGCTCGCTGTCGAGCCGGAAGATCCAGCCGCGCTTTCCATCGCTCCCGACCCAGAGGATGTTGTTGCCGACCTTGGTCGCGCGGAGCGCGCCGCGCCCACCTGAGGCGAGGAAGATGTCGGCCTCGCACTGGTCGAAGTGGTCGCCGTCCTGATCGCTGTAGCGAAGCTCGAGCGACGCGCGGCTCTCAAGCGTCTCGAGCCGCGAGGCGCGGATGTTGTGCGCTGCGACGATCTCCGCGAAGCGCGCCGTCGCCGCAGGAACGTCCGCTGCGGCTGGTGACCCCGCGGCGGGCGCGTCGGGGGGCTTCACCTGTTGGTTCGTCGCGCACGCGCCGAGCGCAGCCAGAGCGAGTGCGGCCAGCGCCGACCGCATCTCACCACGCGCCATCGAGCACCTCGCTGAGCTGCTCGGTGACCTCGCGGGTCGCTGCGTCGTCCAGCCTCGGGTTCACCACCGCCATCGGCGCCTCGCCCTCGGCAGCCCCCTTGGGAAGGACATGCCAGCTCTCCACGCCGCCCGCAGTCTCGGTGCCGACGACGCGAAGAAGGCGCTTGCGCACAAGCAAGAGCATCAGCACGAAGCGGAAGCGCACCCGATGCGGTCGGTCATCCGCGCCCAGCCGCTCGAAGAGATCGAGCAGGGTCTGGTCGTCCACGAATCCGCGGCGCTTCTCATTCGGCTGGGGCACCGTCGCGCGCCAGAAGGCGATGACGCCCTTCGGTCGCTTCGGCGAGTTCCAGCCGTTCTCCGTGAAGTCGAGCCGGACGAGCGGCGACGAGGGTTCATCCTCGCGCTCGATCAAGGCGACCACGCACGGCGCGCCGGCGACCAGCGGCTCGCCGGAAGCCGCGCACTGACCCGTCGAACGTCCAATGTCCCAACTGCTCGAGATCCTGCTCATGGCAGCGGCGATCATACGGCGGGATGCGTATGATCGCCCGCTGCGATGTCCACCATTTCCGAGACGACCATCGCCGACGTGTTCCGGACGGACGGCCCGCTCGAGATCGCACTCGAGTTCGGGGTGATCTGGCTGGGCGTCTATGGCGTGTTCCGCTTCCTGCGCGGCACGCGCGGCGCGGGCGTCGTCAAGGGATTCTTCCTCGTCGCCGTGGCGCTGACGCTGGTGATCCGCATCTTCGGTGATGCAACCGATGGCTTCAGCCGCCTGCGCTTCCTCTTCGACCGCGCCTTCAGCCTTCTGGCGATCCTGCTCGTGGTCGTGTTCCAGCCCGAGCTTCGCGCCGCGATGGGCCGGCTCGGCCGCGCCCAGATCTTCACCACCCGCCGAGCCCAGGTGAAGGGGCTCGCCGACGAGATCGCCGAGGCAGCGGTGTTCCTCTCGCGCAACCGCTTCGGCGCACTCATCGTGATCGAGCGCCAGATCGGCGTCGGCGACCTCGAGGGCGGCACCGAGCTCGACGCGAAGGTCTCGTCCACGGCGCTCGAGAGCATCTTCTGGCCGAACTCGCCGCTCCACGACCTTGCGGTCGTCATCCGCAACGGCCGCATCTGGGGCGCCGGCGTGCAGTTGCCGCTCGCTGAGGAAGGATCGCTCCCAAGCGCCCTCGGAGCCCGCCACCGCGCCGCCGTCGGCGTCACCCATGACAACGACTGCCTCGCCATCGTCGTGAGCGAGGAGAACGGCGGCATCCGCATCGCCGAAAGCGGCCGGCTCTCCGAGCCGATCGAAGGGTCGGATCTCCGCGACGAACTGCTGCGTCGGCTTTCGGCGCAGCCGCCCGGATTCGTCTTCGATCGCCGCGGCGAGGGAGCGCCGGCATGAGCGCACCCCTGAACAATCGACCCGAGACCTGGCGCGACCGCCTGGTGTCCTACGCGGCGGTCACCGCGATCGCCACCCTTGTCTGGCTGTGGGCGTCGAACCAGACCCGCCACGTCGCCGAGGCGAACATGCGCCTCTTGATCGTTCCCGAGTCGCCCGAGACGCAGGCCGTTGGCCCGTCCGAAGCCATCTCCGTGCGCGTCCAGTTCACGGGCTCGAAGGCTGCGGTCGATCACGCTGTTGATGCGGTGAACGGCAAGACGCTGTCCGTCGCGGTCGGAACCTGTGGTGTGCCAAGCGCAGTCGGCGGGCATGAGCTCACGCTCGCCGACGTGATCGAGCAGATCCCCGCGGTCGAGTCGACCGGCGCTGGCG
>JBEGLX010000143.1:0-3953 GCA_041183345.1 Planctomycetota bacterium | reverse complement strand
CCATGCCCGACATCATGCGATGCCTGCCTGACTGGCCGGCGTGGGAGTCGGGGGCCGCGGGCGACCAGGCACCAGGGAAGACAGACTGAAAGGAACCCATGGCACGCAAGCTCAACCGGAAGTTCGTCCTCATCGTCGGTGGTGTCACCCTGAGCGCCGTGGTCGGCGTCGGTGGTGTCGCGGCGTGGCGGATCTCGAGCGCGCCCGAGCGCAACATCGCCCTCGGAGACGCTGCGCTGCGGGCCGGCAAGATCAACGAGGCCGTCGAGCGATACGGCCGGGCGGCGAACAAGCGTCCCGACCGCGCCGACTTCTGGCAGAAGTACGTCGACGCTCTCGAGTTGCAGAGCACCAACACCTCGCAGGCCGCTGCGCAGAGCTACTTCCAGCTCCTCGGCGGGAGGTCGAAGCTGGCCGAATCCAAGCCCTCGGAGGCGGCGCCGCTCAAGGCGTACCTCCGGCTCCTCGGCAACTCGAATCCGGCGGACGTTGCACTTGCCTGCGCGCGGATCAAGCCCGTGTTCGCCCCGTACCCGACGCAGGCGGCGATGGTCGAGGTGAGCGCACAGACGGCGGCGCTCCGCCAATGGGAGTCCAAGCGTGCCGGCGTCGATGATGCGGAACGGAAGCTGCTCGACCTGGCGCGCGCGCCGGGCGCCGGGGATGAACCGTGGATCGGGCTCGTCGAGTACGCCAGCGCACGGCTCGATGCCGCCCGTCGGGCCGGCATTTCCGCGGACGTCACGCGCTGGAGCGAGCTGCTCGACGGTTACCTCGCGCAAGGGGTTGCCGCGAATCCGGGTTCGCTCCGGCTCGCCATCGCCGTGACGCTGAAGGCGCTGTCGCTCGACCGCGAACTGCGTCGCGAGGCGGCCGATGCGCAGTCGCCGGCCGCCGCCGCCGCCATGCTCGAGCTGGCCGCGAAGTCGCCCGGGGACCTCGATGCACTCGATGTCGTCAACATCCTCAAGATCGCCCCGCTCTTCGGCGACGTCGAGCGGGACAAGGCCGTCGAGATCGCGCAGGACTGGATGGAGAAGCATCCGGGCGACCCGATGGTGACCTTCGAGACCGCGATCGTGCTGCAGGCATCGCCCGAGGCATCGGACCGTCAGGAGGCGATCGCGCTGTTCACGAAGGTCCGTGACCTGCAGGCCTTCCCACAGGGCCCTGCGGCGCTCGGCCAGGACGGCATGCGCGTGCGGGCCGCACAGGGCGTCTTCGACGCCGACTTCATCGAACTCATCGAGAGCGGCGATGCGGCCGTGCGCGAGCGGCAGGTGCCGAAGCTCGAAGCGTCGGTCCAGGCGATGCGCCGCGTGGCGGGCGCCGGCAACGACGAGGTGATCGCGCGGTGCGACGCGCTGGTCCAGTACGCGCGTGGGCAGTACGGCCCTGCGTTGCGGGGACTTGAGCGGATCGCCTCGTCCTCGGATTCGGACACGCTGGCCATGCTCGTGGCGATCGAGTGCGCGCTCCGTCGCGAGGAGCTCGGCGTGGCGCAGCAGCTCGCCACGCGGGCATCGGCGAAGTTCCCGCGCAACGCGCGGATCCTCGAGGGAGCGCTCCGGGTCACGAGCGCGACCGGACGCCGCAACGAGGCCCGAGCGCTGGCCGAGCGGCTCGAGCAGGTCGAGCCCGGCAACGCGTTGGCGGCCGAGGTGCTCGGGGCATCGCAGGACCCTGCCGGCATCAAGCCCGCGCAGGACGAACTCGAGGCTGCACTCCGGAAGGCCTTCCAGGACTCGAAGGGTGACCCGAAGGCCCTGCGCGACTCCGCGGTCGCGCTCATCGCCGCCAACCCCGCTGACGTGCGGCCGCGCCTGATGTGGGTCGAGGCCATCGCGCGCACCGGCGATCGCGAGGCGGCCCTGAAGGCCACCGAAGAGTCGCTCGCGCTGTTCCCGGACAACGACATCCTGAAGGCCCGCAAGCTCGACCTGTCGACGACGGATCCGGTCGAGCGCCTCCGCGTCGCGGCGGGCATGCGCCCGGGCACCGCGGCGGAACGCCTGGTGTTCGAGGCCTCCACGCTCCTGGCGAGCGAGGCCGCCTTCGAGCGCGCGGCATCCGGTGGTTCGGACCCGGCCGAGCGCGAGCGCATCACGCGCGATCTCGCGTCCATCCGTCGGGGCATCGACGAGACGCTGCCGAAGGCGCTCGCAGCGAGCCCGGGCAACGAGTCGCTCCTGATCCTGATGGCCGAACGCGGCGTCCGTCGCAAGGACCCGGCCATGATCGATGCTGCGGCCAAGGCGGCGGCCGGAGCGGGCGACCCGAAGATGGCATCGGTCGTGCAGGCCGTTGCGGCCCTCCGCATGGGTGATCCCGCACGCGTCGTCGAGCTGATCCGTGCCGATGCCGAGTCCCCGACCGCGGATGCGCTCCGGCTCCGTCTGCTGGGCGAGGCGTACCTCGCGCTCGGCGCGCCTGACAAGGCCGTCACCGTGCTCGGCCGCGCGTTCGAGCGCCAGCCCACCAATGCCGCCATCGGCCGCGTGTACGCCGACGCGCTCCTGGCGACCGGTGACGCCAAGCGTGCACTGGGCCTCCTGGCCGAGGCCGCGGCCGCGAACCCCGATGACGCCGAACTCCTCAACCAGTGGCTCGCCGCCGAGGCACGCATCGGTGACCGCGGGCGTGCGCTGATCGAGCGACGCATCCGCCTGCGCAAGGCGCCGGATGACCTGGTCAACATGCGGAGCCTCGCGGCACTGCTGCTCGAGATGTCGCCCGACCAGACGAACATCCTCGACGAGCAGTTCCGCCCGCGCTTCGCGCAGGGCCAGTGGGACGGCATGCAGGTCGCCACCCGCGAGGACGTGATCCGCCGTGCACGGGAATCGAACGTGCAGGAAGCCAAGGCGCTGCTGCAGGCGGTCCGCACCGCCGACCCGAACGACCTCGATGCGGTGAGCGTCGAGATGCAGGGGCTCGCGGCGATCGGCGACATCGCCGGCGCGGAGGCCGTGCTGGCCGGCGCCGCGACGACGGTCACGCGCAACCGTCCGCTGCTGTTCCTGATGCAGGCCGATTTCCTGTACCGGATCAGCAAGCCCGAGCAGGCCGACAAGGCGCTCGATCGTGCGCTGGAGGAAGCCAAGAACGATCCGGTGACCGTGCGTGCCGTGGCCCGGCTCCGTGCGTCGCGGGGCGAGATCGAGGCTGCGCTCAAGGCCGTCGAGCCGCTGCTGGTGCAGCAACCGACCAACGACGACCTCCGCGAGGCGGCGCGCTGGAACCTCGTCATCCGCCAGCCGGACGCGGCCAAGGCGCTTCTCGCGCGCATCAAGGACGGCGACGACCGGCGCGAGCAGTTCGCCACCAAGCTCGTGCTCGGCATGGCCGCGCTGCAGGACGTGATCTCGCGGCAGGAAGCCGGTGACCGCGCCGGCATGGATGCGGGCTTCGCCGTGGTGCAGCGGGTGCTCGGCGAGGCGGCGCAGCTCGATCCGCGCTCGCCGCTGCCGCACGTCTCGCTTGCCGAGATCTCGATGCAGATGTTCCGCCGCACGGGTGACCGGGCGTTCCTCGACACGTGCCTGAAGGCGCTCGAGCCGGCGCAGGCGCTCGACCAGCTCAGCGCATCGATCGCCCGGCTCCGCTGGATGGCGCTCGAGGCCAAGGGCGACAAGGAAGGCGCGGTCCGTGAGGCACGACGCATCCTGACCGCACTTCCGAAGGATGCGAACGTGCGCATGGATCTGGTGAACCTCTACCTGCGCATGGGTGATCCGGCGTCCGCCCGGACGGTGCTCGAGGAGGCCGTCCAGCAGTCCGCCCTGAACGCGGTCTGGCTGCGCCGGCTCGCGCAGATCCAGTCCGAGGCCCGTCAGTGGACCGAGGCTGGACAGAGCTACGAACGTGCCTTCGCCTCCGACCGCGCGATCGGCTCGCTCGAACTCGCCGCCGGCATGTACCTCAGCAAGGACCCGCCGGACCTCAGGAGCCTG
>JBEGLX010000142.1:0-3971 GCA_041183345.1 Planctomycetota bacterium | reverse complement strand
CCCTCGTCCATCCAGGTCCACTGGCGCTCGTCGCTGTTGATGATCATCGGGAACCAGTTGTGCCCGACCTCATGGATCACGACGCCGATCAGGCCGAGCTTCGTTCCCGCCGAGTACGTCCCGTCCTTCTCGGGTCGTGGTCCGTTGAAGGAGATCATCGGATACTCCATGCCGCCGACCGGCCCGTTCACGCTGATCGCGACGGGGTATGGATACGGGTACGCGTGCCGCGAATACGAATCGACCGTGTGCGCGACCGCATGGGTCGAGTACTTGCTCCAGAGCGGCTCCGCCTCGAGGGGGAAGTAGCTCATCGCGAGCGCTGCGCGATCGGTGCCGGGGATCGGTGCCTTCGCGGCGTCCCAGAGGAATGCCGCGCTCGCTGCGAACGCCACGTCGCGCACGTTCTTCGCACCGTAGCGCCAGGTCTTCGTCCCCTTCGGCGTGGCGGCGCGGTTGACGGCGGCCTCCTCGGGCGTGGTGATGAAGCGCGGCTTCTCGTCCTTCTTCGCCTCCGCGAGGCGCTCTCGCTGCGCGGCGGTGAGGACGTCGCGCTCGTTCTGCAGTTCGCCCGTCGCGGCGACCGTCCACGTGTCGGGCACGGTCACGGCAAGCGTGTAGTCGCCGAACTCGAGCGCGAACTCGCCTTGGCCGAGGAACTGCTTGTGCTGCCAGCCACGGACGTCGTTGTACGGAGCCGCACGGGGGAAGAACTGCGCCATGACATAAAGCGGCGCGAGATCGGCGTTCTTGAGCTCGTTGTCGCCCTCGCCCAGAAGCTCGTAGTTCGAGCGCGCGCGCGTGACCGTGTTCTTCACCACCGTGAACTTCCACGACATGTCGAACGCGACCGACGCGCCCGACGCGAGCGGCTTCGGGAGATCGATGCGCGCCATGGTGTCGACGATGGTGACGACGAGCGGCTTGCCGTCGGTCGTCGTCGCCGTGACATCGCGATAGCCGCCGTTGAAATCGTGCTGCTCGACGAGGTTCCGCAGCACGCCCACCGGCTGGGTGCCATCGAGCGCTGGCGCGGGCTCGGCGCGCTCGCCCATCGAGTCGCGCTTGAAGCGGTTCTGATCGAGCTGCATCCAGACGTAGCGAAGCTCGTCCGGCGAGTTGTTGTGGTAGGTCACCCGCTGGCGTCCGCTGAGCTCAGCCTTCGCGGGGTCGAGCGTCACCTCGATCGCGTGATCGACCTTCTGCTGCCAGTAGCGCGCGCCGGGCGCGCCCGACGCCGTGCGGGAATCACCCGGGGTCGGCAACACCTCGTCGAGCTGGCGGAAGGGATCGCCCTCGTTCAGCACAGACGGCGGCACGTCGGCAAGCCCACGTCCGCGGTCGAGCGACAGGTCAGGTGGGCCAGCGAGCGCGAGCGAGGCGGCGACGAACGCGATGGAATACCCAAGCATCCGCGCAATGTACGCGTTCAGGAGAAGAGCGCCTCGCGCTCGCCGCCCGCGATCAGCCTGCGCCCCTGCTCGCCGCGCCCGAGGGCGGCGAGGTAGCGCCCGATCGCCATGGTCGGGAAGTACAGGCGATAGAGGTGGTAGCGCAGGTAGAAGACCTTCGGGAAGCCCGTGCCCGTGAACTCGGTCTCGCGCCAGCTGCCCGCCGGATCGCCGTCCGGGTTCAGCATGGGGTCGGCTGCGGCGGCGGCCGTGAGTTGGTTCCTGCATAGCCACTCGATCGCGCGCCGCAGATCGGGGTCATCCGGTCCGAAGACTTCCTGCAGCACCATGGCACCCCACGCGGTCTGGCTGGCCGTCGACGCGCCCTTCCCCTTCAGCGACGGGTCGATGTACGAGTCCGCGCTCTCGCCGAAGCTGCCATCCGCCTGCTGGATCGACTTCATCCACACGCCCGCGCGGCGCACCCACTCCTCGTCGCGCGGCACGCCGCAGCGGACGGGGCCGATGACCGCCTGCCAGGTGCCGTAGATGTAGTTCACGCCCCAGCGCCCGAAGAACGAGCCGTCGCGCTCCTGGCGCGCGCGGATGAACTCGATCGCGCGCGCGACCGCAGGATGATCCTTCGTGTAGCCATGCCATGCGAGGCACTCGAGCACGCGGCCCGTGATGTCGGGACACGACGGATCCTGCATGGCGTTGTGATCGGCGAAGGGAACGTACTCGAGCACGGGCCGATCCTCGGTGCGGTCGAACGCAGCCCACCCGCCGTCGTCGTTCTGCATGGCGAGGAGCCAGCGCACGCCGCGCGCCGCGGCGGCGCGGTTCGCGTCGCCACCCATGCGCGCGAGCGCCATCGCCACCATCGCGGTGTCGTCGCAGTCGGGGTACCACGCGTTGTCGTACTCGAAGAACCAGCCGCCTGGCGCTGCAGAGACCTCGAGGTTCGCGGTCCAGTCGCCCGCGGTGCGGCACTCGCGCGCGACGAGCCATTCGGCGGCGCGCGCAGAGCCGCGATCAGACGCGTCGAAGCCGCAATCGGCGAGCGCGTACAGCGCGATCCCCGTGTCCCACACCGGCGAGAAGCACGGCTGGATGCGGACGGGACCGCCATCGACCGCGCCAAGCGGCATGAGGAACGCATCGAGCTCGCGCTCGGCACGCTCGACGAGCGGATGCGAGCGCTCGTAGCCGAGCGCGTGCAGCACGATCTGCCAGTACACCATCGGCGGGAAGATCGCGCCGACGCCACCCCTGCCAGCGCGCGCCTCGATCCAGTCGAAGGCGCGGCGGATCGCCTCCTGCCGCCATGGCGTGCCGCCGCGCGCATGCAGCCACTTGAGGGCGCGATCGACGCGCAGGAAGAAGCGCTTCCACGCCTCGGGCGCCGCGTTCGTGGGCTTGAGCACGTGCCGTGCGTCGTGATCGACGAAGAGCTCGCCGATTCCGAGCGCCGCCGGCAGCGCGCGCGTCGGCCGACGCGTCGCCACGATCGAGAGCGGCAGGATCATCGTGCGGCTCCACGCGCTCACCTTGTCGAGGTGGAACGGGAACCACTTGGGTAGGAACACGATTTCGGGCGGAATCGCCGGCACCGCGTTCCAAGAGATCTGCCCGAGCGCAGCGAGGTAGAAGTTCGTGAACGAGTTGCAGCGCTCTGCGCCGCCCAAGTGACGCACCAGCGCGCACGCCCGCTTCATGTGCGGCGCATCAGGCGAGTCGCCGAAGAGCTTCAGGCAGAAGTACGCCTTGACGGTCGCGGAGAGGTCGGTCGCGCTGCCCGGGTACTGCCCCCAACCGCCGTCCGCGCGCTGCTGGCTGCGCAGGTAGGAGACGATCCGAAGCAGGGTCTGCGGCGCCCGACCATCGACAAGAGGCTGCGCCTCCTGCCCGAGGATCCACTTCATCAGCAGGTACTCGCTCTGCAGGATCGAGTCGCCCTCGAGCTCGCCGCACCAGTGCCCGTCGGATCGCTGCAGGCTGCGGAGCGCGCCGATGGCACCCGCCAGGTGCTGCTCGATCTCGGCGTTGGAGAGCGAGCGCTGCTGCGGAGCGGGACGGCGGGCGGAATCGTGCGGAACTTCGCGCATCGGAGGACACCAGTCGGGAACGGAGCGGTCGGACAATGTACCCGAGGCGACCGACCAACCACCTCAGAAGACGTGCTTGCGAGGGCGGTTGCCGCGAACGCGGTATGAAATGGCAGCTCTTAGGTCGAAGGCACGTGCGCAGGAGTCCATGTTCCGAATCGGCCAACCGACTCCTGACGCAAGTGGTTCCGCAGATTTCGGCTTTGCCTTCATCTGCGGGCACTCATGCTTTCGGCGGTCGCCGCTGCGGCGGCTCCCGAGGTTTGAGCGGTCGCCGCTGCGGCGGCTCCCTCTGGACGAGCGCCGCGCGAGTGAATCGCGACGGCGCTCCCGACACGCCGGTCGAACGTGGTCGCTGCCGCTGCGGCGGCTCCCTCTGGACGAGCGCCGCGCGAGTGAATCGCGACGGCGCTCCCGACACGCCGGTCGAACGTGGTCGCTGCCGCTGCGGCGGCTCCCTCTGGACGAGCGC
>JBEGLX010000141.1:0-4048 GCA_041183345.1 Planctomycetota bacterium | reverse complement strand
CCAGTGGTTGTCCGCACCCGCAAGCCGGAGCTTCCACTCGTCGACCACGCGGCCGCGGCCCTCGGTCTTCACGCGGTACTCGCTCGTCAGGTGCGCGGCGAAGACCTCGTGCGCACGCGAGTCCCGGCCGAAGAGCGAGAGCGATCCCGGATCGCCGTGCGGCACCGCGAGGCGGGCGTGCACGAAGGTCTTCCAGAAGTTGGTGTCGAAGGTCACGTGCCGCACGGCGCGCTTGCCGCTGACGGTCGGGATGCGCCAGTTGAGGCCGACGCGCTCCCCGCGGCGGCGCTTGTAGTCGCTGAACGGAACGCTCGACGCACCGACGTAGCGGCCGTGCGAGGGCATCACCGTGCCCGCGTGCTTCGTCTCGCGGCAGAACTGGTAGACGACATCCGTCGACGAGCCCTGACAGGGGTGCGCTGAACAGGTCCACCCGCTATGAGAGACTTTCGCGGCCCAAGGGGCCGAGAGGAGTCTCCGATGAAGCGTTCGAACAGGAAGCGTCACCGTCCCGAGGAGGTGGTCGCCAAGCTCAGGCAGGCTGACGAGGCCCTGGCAAAGGGCACGCCGATCGCCGAGGTGGCGCGGTCGCTGGGGGTGTCCGAGGTGACCCTGCACCGCTGGCGAGCGGAGTACGGCGCAATGGACCGTGACGCGGTGCGCCGGATGAAGGAGCTGGAGAAGGAGAACGGCCGGCTGAAGCGCCTGGTGGCGGATCAGCAACTGGACATCCAGATCCTGAAGGAAATCGCCAAGGGGGAATTCTGAGCCCGGCGCGGCGGCGCCGGGCGATCGAGCACGTGACGATGGTGATGGAGGTGTCCGAGCGGCGTGTCTGCCGGGTGGCGGGCCAGCACCGCAGCACGCAGCGCCGCACGGCGCCGCCGGATCCGTACCGGGACAGGCTGGTCGCCAGGATGCGCGAACTTGCCCTCGAGCACCCGCGCAGGGGACGCCGCCACATCATGGATTTGCTGCGGAAAGAGCGCTGGTCGGTCGGCGCTCGGCTGATGAAGCGCCTGTGGCGGCAGGAGGCGTTGCTCGTGCCCCAGAAGCGCGTGAAACGCAGGCGAATCGGAACGGGCGAGAACGGGATTAAGCGTCGCCGGGCCTCGATGAGGAACGAGGTGTGGGGCATGGACTTCGTGCAGGACCGGACCGCCGACGGCCGTCCCTTTCGAATGCTGGTGGTGCTGGACGAGTACACGCGGGAGTGCCTGGCGATCGAGGTGGCGAGGAACTTCCGCGGCGAGGACATCGTCGCGGTGCTGGACGAGCTGACGGCGATCCGGGGCGCTCCAGAGCACCTCCGGGCCGACAACGGACCGGAGATGATCTCGAAGGCGGTGAAGGCGTGGTGCACCGAGAGCGGCACCGGCACGCTCTACATCGATCCGGGATCACCGTGGCAGAACGGCATCGTGGAGAGCTTCAACGGCCGGCTGCGTGACGAGCTGCTGTCGTCTGAGATCTTCGACACGCTGGCGGAGGCGCGCTACCTGATCGACCGGTGGCGGCTCTTCTACAACCACCGGCGGATCCAGCGTGCGCTCGGGAAGATGACGCCTGCGGCCTTCGCTGCGGCGTGCGCGGCGGTGCCTCCGCTCCGGCTCGCTCCGCTCGCCTGCGCTGCGGCACCGCCGCGCACGCAAGGGGCAACTACGATGCACCAACTCTCATAAGGGGTGGACCGATGAGAGCGACCCCGTCAGCGCCGCATAGTTGCTGACTTGGCACAAATGCAAGAGCGGATTCGACTATTGGAGGCTGAAGCAGGGCAGATTCGCGAGCAGCAGAGTGTGGTACTCGACAATCTGTGGACCGAGGAAGTGGAGTGAGCCATGCCATCTGAAGCTCAGGCCCGCGTCACGATCAATCGCCTGCTCGAGGAGGCTGGGTGGCGCTTCGTGCCCGACGCCACAGGGCGTCCGGGCAACATTGTCTGTGAGCACCGCGTTACGAGGGCGGCGTTCGCGGCGGGCCACGATCTGGGGCGCGACTTCGAGAATGCGCCTCAGGGCTTCGTCGACTACCTGCTTCAAAACACCGACGGGCGCCCGATCGCCTTGGTCGAGGCGAAGAAGGAGAGCATCGATCCGCTCTCGGCGAAGGAGCAGGCGCGCGGGTACGCGGAGAGCCTCGGGATCGCCCACATCTTCCTTACCAACGGGCTGGTGCACTACTACTGGAACCTTCGACAGGGAAACCCGGTGAAGGTCTCGCGTTTCCTTCCGCTCGAACAGCTTGGCAAGGCCGCGGAGTGGAAGCCTGACACCGAGAGGCTTGCTGCGCTCCGAGTCGACCACAACTTCATTGCGCTGTCGCAGGACGCCGGATGGACCGGCTACTCGGATGCCGAACGGCAGCTGCACATGGTCAACAAGAAGATCCGGCTCCTCCGTGACTACCAGGTCGCGGCGACCGCCGCGCTTCAGCGAGCCGCATCTCCATCGCAGCACCGCTTCCTCTTCGAGATGGCTACCGGCACCGGCAAGACGCTGCTCGCGGCAGCCATCGCGAAGCTCTACCTGCGGACGGACAACGCCCATCGCGTCCTTTTCCTCGTGGACCGCCTGGAGCTCGAGAGCCAGGCATCGAAGGCCTTCAACGCGTACCTGGCCAACGACGGCATCAGTACCGTCATCTACAAGCAGAAGCGGCAGGAGTGGATGCGCGCGCAGGTCGTCGTCACGACCATCCAGAGCCTCGCTGCCCGCAACCGGTTCCTCCACGAGTTCGCGCCGACCGACTTCCAGCTCATCATCAGCGACGAGGCCCACCGCACTATCAGCGGGAACAACCGCGCCATCTTCGAGTACTTCGTGGGTGCGAAGCTCGGTCTGACTGCGACGCCGCGCGACTACCTGAAGGGACTCGGCGACGAGGATCGCGAGGATGATCCCCGGGAGTACGAGCGACGCCTGCTGCTCGACACCTACCAGACCTTCGGATGCCCGGACGGAAATCCGACCTTCCGCTTCAGCCTGCTCGACGCGGTTCGGCACGTTCCGCCGTACCTCTGCAATCCCATCACGCTCGACGCCCGTACCGAGATCACCACGCAGATGCTCTCGGACGATGGGTACAGCGTCACTGTGCCTGGCGAGGATGGGGGCGACGAGGAGGAGGTGGTCTTCGGCAAGAAGGACTACGAGCGCAAGTTCTTCTCCGACGAGACCAACCTGAGCTTCGTGCGGTGCTTCTTCGACAACGCCAAGCGCGACCCAATCACCGGCGAGATCGGCAAGACGATCATGTTCGCCGTGAGCCGCAAGCACGCGACGAAGCTCGTGACGCTGCTCAACGAGGAAGCTACCCGCCGCTGGCCCGCGGAGTACGGGGCGGGGTCCACCTTTGCGACGCAGGTGACATCGGACATCCCTGGCGCGCAGCAGATGACCATCGACTTCGCCAACAACAACCTCAACGGCAAGTCGAGGTGGCAGGCCGATCGGTTCCGCGACTATGACACGAGCCGGACACGTGTCTGCGTCACGGTCGGCATGATGACGACCGGCTACGACTGCGAGGACGTGCTGAACGTCGTGCTCGCCCGTCCGATCTTCTCGCCCACCGACTTCATCCAGATCAAGGGCCGCGGGACCCGGCTGTGTACCTTCCGGCACGACGGCGGCGAACAGAGGACTGCGAAGAAGGATGCGTTCGCTCTCTTCGACTTCTTCGCCAACTGCGAGTACTTCGAGAAGGACTTCGACTACGACAAGAAGCTCTCGCTTCCCAAGGGCCCTCCCGACAGAGCCGGGGACGGAGATGCTGGTGACGGCGACGCGGGAACCGGCCGCACGCGGGCAGAGGACTTCACGAATACGTCACCCGACCCGATGGCCAACGTAGTCCGGGGCGAGGTCGACACCGATGGCATGCGAATCGACCGCGAGATGTACCGCGAGCGCTTTGCCGAGCAGGCGACCAAGGCCGCGTCCGAGGACGCCGCCATGCGGGAGGCCGTCGAGGCCGAGGACTGGACGGCCGTCGAGGAGCGCGCTCGCCAGCTGCTATTCGCGAAGCCGCAGGAGTTCTGGAGCCT
>JBEGLX010000140.1:0-4212 GCA_041183345.1 Planctomycetota bacterium | reverse complement strand
GCGAGCACCGTGCCCTCGGCACGGTGGATCTCGAACGCCTGCTCGACCTCGGCGAGGATGTGGGCGAACTTGCGGGTCTTCACGCTCTTGCCCGCCCACGCGCCCGACGCGGGCACGACGTTCTCGGTGTTGCCGTGCATCGGATCGCAGATCCAGACGGCGGGAAGCCCCGCGTCGCGCACGGCGCGCAGGAGCGGAGGCAGCGCACGACCGATCGCATGCGCGCCGAGCCGGGTGACAAGCACGACGCGCCCCGGCTCGCCCTGCGGCGAAAGCGATCGCACCGTGCGGACAAGCGCGTCGGCGGTCGTATCAGGTCCGATCTTCACGCCGACGGGATTCTCGATGCCGCGGCAGAACTCGACGTGCGCGCCGTCGATCGAATTGGTGCGCTGCCCGATCCACGGGAGATGGGTGGACAGGTTGAACCAGCCCTCGCGGCGCGGGACTTGGCGCGTGAGCGCAGCCTCATAGTCGAGGACGAGCAGCTCGTGGCTGGTGAAGAAATCGACGCGCTGCATCTGCGCGATCGTGCCGCCGGCGAGCGTCTCCATGAAACGCAGCGATTCACCGATCGAATCGACCATCCGCTGGTACTCGGCGGCGAGCGGCGAGTGGCGCACGAAGGCGAGGTCCCAGTTCTCGGGGTGATGCAGGTCGGCGAAGCCGCCGTCAACGAGCGCGCGGATGAAGTTGAGCGTGAGCGCGCTGCGCTCGTATCCGCGCAGGAGCAGCTGCGGGTCGGGCGTGCGCGCCTCGCGCGTGAACTCCGGGCGGTTGATGTTGTCGCCGCGGAAGCTCGGGAGCTCGACGCCGTCGCGGACTTCCGTGAGCGCGCTCCGCGGCTTCGCGTATTGACCTGCGAACCGGCCGATGCGGGTGATGCGCCGGCGCGTTCCATGCACGAGCACGAGGCTCATCTGCAGCAGGATCTTGAGCTTGGCCGCGATCGCGGGGCTGGTGCAGTCTGCGAAGCTCTCGGCGCAGTCGCCGCCCCAGAGGATGAAGCGCTCGCCGCGCGCAGCCTCGGCGAGCTGCGACTTGAGCGAGCCGATCTCGTAGCTCGTGACCAACGGCGGAAGCGCCGCGATCTCGGCGAGCGCGCGGTCGAGCGCGGCGCGATCGGGGTAGACCGGCTGCTGAACCGAGGGAAAGGCGCGCCAGGAGTTGGGGGACCACATAGGGGGGTTGAACCTGGCGACTGTCACGAAGAGAGGAGAAAACGGAGAGGCGATCGAGGAGAGAGGTTACGGGATCCGAGTCTCCTTTCTCCTCTCTGCTCTCTCCTCTCTCGCATTTGGCCGCGGAGCGGCCAAATGCGGGCGACAGGACTTGAACCTGCACGGGTTTTACCCCACGGGAACCTAAATCCCGTGCGTCTGCCAATTCCGCCACGCCCGCAGCGGGCAAGATTGTACGGATTCAGGCGACCCTGCCGATGCTCTCCGTACGGACGGGTGCGCCCTGAGCGGTTTTCACCCTTCCCTGCGGTGCCGCCATGAAGAAAGCCCAGATACTCGCTGCCAACCTCGTGCCCGTGCTGGCCCGAATCCTGCTCTGCCTGGCATTCCTGCCGGCTGGCTGGCACCACGTCATGGACTACACCGAGTTCCAGGGCGCCGAGGCCGAGCGTCTCCGCGAGATCGGCGTCAGCAGCAACCTGACCCGCGCCCAGTCGGAGACCCTGGTCACCTACGGCAGCCACGGCGAGACGGTCGAGCCAACGGGCGGCGTCTTTCCCGCGCGATCCTTGCACGAACTTACCCTCAGCTTCGACGCGCGCGGCATGCCGCGAGCGCAGATCGCCGCCTGGATCGTCGGCGTCATCGAGCTCGTCGGCGGCGGACTCATCCTGGTCGGACTCCTCAGCCGCGTCTGGGGCGTCGGCATCGCGCTCTGGGCGATCGCGCTCTTCGGGCTCTCGGGCGGCGTGCAGCTCAACTGGGGCGATATGTGGGCGACCAGCGTCCCGTTGCGCGCCAGCCTGTTCGGGCTGATCACGATCGCCACCCTTTCGCTCTTCATCGCCTGCACCGGTCCCGGCGCCTACAGCTTCGACGCCCTGATCTTCAAGAAGGGCGGCGGTGGCGGCGGCGGAAAGGGCTGATTTCCCTGAACGGCCTTTGAAGCGGGGAGAAGACGCCAGAAGAGTCGCGCGGACTCGGAAGGCTGTGTCCTTCGCGCATCCGCCATGTCCGCGCTCGTACGATGCAGGTCATGGAGCAGGCGAACTCAACCAGGCGGACCCCTGCCCGCGTCACGCGCGGCGCGAAGCGCAGCGTTGCGCTGTCGCTGCTGGTCCATGCGGGGATCGCCGCCCTGCTCTTCGGAACAGCCTGGGGCGTCGTGCGGGTCAGGCGCGAGGAGCCGCCTGTCGTGCTCACCGCCGACTTCGACCGACCGGCTCCCGCGGTCGTCCGCGATCCGAGCGTGCAGCCCGACTCTTCCGCGCGCGAGGCGGATCCCTCCGCGGCGGACGCGGCCGCGCGCGCCCTCTCCGATCGCCTGCGCGCGCTCGAGGAGTCGAGCGCCGCCAACCCTGAGCTCGACGCGCTTGCCCGCCGCTTTGGCGCGCTGTATGCCTCGGACGACGAGGCGCCCGTGGCACGCCCGCGTGCCGGTGCGAGCTTCGCCGGACTCGTGTCGGGCAACGCGACCAAGGTCGCCTACGTCGTCGACGCATCCGGCTCGATGATCGGGAGCTTCAGCGCCATCGTCGACGAGGTCGAGCGCTCGCTCTCGCGGCTCGAGCCGACCCAGCAGTTCACCGTCGTCTGCTTCCGCAAGGACGGCGCGGCGCCATTGAACGGCGACCCAGCGCTGCGCCCAGCGAGCAAGGCCGAGCGCGGCGAGGCCGTCCGCTGGCTGCGCGAGCGCGTGATTCCCGCCGGACGCTCGAGCCCGCTCGAGGCGCTCTCCCTCGCGCTGCGCTCGGGCGCGGACTGCGTGTTCCTGCTCTCGACCACGGTCACCGGCGCGAACAGCCACGAGCTCGACCGCGCGTCCATGCTCGCGCTCGTCGACCGCCTCAATCCGCGCGACCCCGCGAGCGGGCGACGCCGCGCGACCATCCAGTGCATCCAGTTCCTCGAGCCAGACCCCGGCGCCACGCTCGAGGCACTCGCCGCCGAGCACTTCGGCGACGGCGGGTACAAGTTCATCCCGCGCAGCGCCACCAAGCTCGACGCAGCTCCCGAGACCCCGGCTTCCGACGCCAGGCTCCCCAAGGCGCCGCAACCGTAACCTCCTCCGCTTCAACAGCTCGGAAACACCATGAACGGCAGCATCTTCTTCTACTCGTTGAATGGCGACGGATCGCTCGAATGGATCGGGAGCGCCATGATCTGGCTGCTGCTCGCCATGTCGGTGGTGAACGTCGTGCTCATCGCCCTCGCTGCATCGGCGAACGCGCGGAAGGGCGTGCTGCCCGCCGACGCACCCGCCGCGATGCGCGAACTGCTCGCCGCCGGCCGCTACAAGGATGCCGTCGAGCGCGCCGCCCGCGGCGAGGACGATTTCTCGCGCCTCCTTGCGCGTGCGTTCGGGCACGCGGCAGGCGGCGCCGAGGCGATGTCGCGCACCGCAGAGCAAGCTGCCGACGAGCTGCTTGCCGTCCGCCTGCGCCAGCTCGAGCGGCTGAACGTGCTCGGCCAGGTCGCCCCGATGATCGGTCTCTTCGGCACGGTCTACGGAATGATCGTCGCGTTCCAGACCATCGCGACGACGGGTGGTGCGGCTGACCCCGTCCTGCTCGCAGGCGGAATCGGCACCGCGCTCGTGACCACGTTCTGGGGACTGCTCATCGCGATTCCCGCAACGAGCGCATACGCGATGATCCGGAACCGCGCGATCGCGACGTCCGACGAGGCGCTCGCCGAAGCCGACGAACTCATTGCCATCTTCCGCCCGCGCGACGAGGCGGCGAAGGGCTGAATGCCGCGCACGCGCCGCCGCTTTCCCGCAGCAGCCATCGAGGCCAACCTCACGCCGATGATCGACGTGTCGTTCCTGCTGATCGTGTTCTTCGTGCTGGTGTCGCGCATCACCGATGCGGAGCAGGCGCCGATGGCGCTGCCCGAGGTGCGCGCGGGCACCGCTGCGCGCGCCGAGGACGACGCGCGCGTGATCGTGAACGTGCTGCCTGCGCCCGCGGGAGCGACCGCCGGCTACGCAGTGGGACCGACGGTGTTCGAGGCGTCCGCGGAGGGCGTC
>JBEGLX010000139.1:0-4214 GCA_041183345.1 Planctomycetota bacterium | reverse complement strand
GCTCGACCCTGCCTGCGTGGATGCAGAAGATCGGATTCTCCCGCGAGTACTCGCGCACCGATACGTGGATCACGTCGATCACGGTCCTCTGGCCGCTCGCGTTCACGCTGCTCTTCATCGTCGGCACCCTGTACGCGCTCTTCGTCGGGATCCCGCAGGAGTGGTGGGTTTCGTTCTGGCAGTACTGGACATGGCTCATCTTCGCGACGGGCTGCGTGATCGTCGTCTGGTTCACCATCGGCGGATTCCGCGATCTCAAGCGCATGTACGCGCATCTCGAGAAGTACGGGGCGGACCAGCGCGATGACGGATCCGTGCCGAAGGGCTCGGTGGAGCAGAGTCGCGATGCCTGACCTGCGGCGACTTCCCTTGCCGCAGGACGGCTGGACGGTGCGCGCGGTGGGCGGCGAGGGCTCGCCAGTCGTTGGCGCGCGCTCGCTCGACGTCGGACCGTACCTGCAGGCATCCATCCACGCCGTGCTGGCTCACGCGGGCGTCTCATCGCCGTGGCGCGGCGAGCGCGCGGAGCTCGACAGCGAGTGGGTGGGGCGCACGGAGTGGAGCTTCGTGCGGGAAATCGATGTACCCGCCGAGTCCGAAGGGCGCCATTGCGCGCTCTTCATCGATGTGATCGATGGCCCATGCGAGGTGATCCTCGGCGGGCGCTCGCTTGGCTTGCACCGCAGCGAGCATATTCCCTTCGAGGCATCGGTGCCGCCAGAGATGCGCGGCCGGCGCGTCTCGCTGGAACTCCGCTTCAAGGCGCCGGTTTCCGAAGTCCTTCGCTGGCAGTCCGAGCTCGGCGAGCGCCCCGTCAACGGCGATTGGACGCCGTTCTGCTTCGCGCGCAGCGCAGCCTGTGGGTTCGGCTGGGATTGGGGGCCGCGCGTCGCAGGCGTCGGCTTCTACGGTGCGCGCTTCGATTGCTGGGATTCGCTGCGCATCACGGGCGTCTCGGTCGCGCAGCGCTGGAATGGCGACGGCACGGTCACGGTACGTGTCACGCCGCAGGGCATGTTCGACCGCACGAAGCTCGTGTGCATCGTCCGTGAGCGTGAAGGATCGCAGCGCGTCGAGTGCAATGAGCGCGGCGATGCGATCATCCGTCCGAGTCGCATGTGGACCACGTGGGATCGCGCCGACGGAGCCCCGCTCAACGCGGGCGTCTGGTGGAACGCGATGGTCGGAGTCCGCGGTGAGAACAGCTCGTTCCGCCCGCTCGCGACGGTGCGTTTCGCGCCGCGCCGCATCGAGCTCGATGCAGCGCCCGACGCCATCGGCCGCCGTTTCCTCTTCAGGCTGAACGGCGCGCCGGTCTTCGCGCGCGGCGCCAACCTCATTCCGCCGCCGCTTGGCTCCCGCCATGAGTACGATTGGCTCGGCGAGATGCGCCGCTATCGCGAGACCGGCTTCAACATGGTCCGCGTCTGGGGCGGCGGCAACTACCTGCCCGATGCGTTCTACGAGGCGTGCGATGAGCTCGGCATCCTCGTATGGCAGGACTTCATGTTCGCCTGCGCGACGTATCCCGAGGATGAGCCGTTCGCGTCGCTCGTCGCCGCCGAGGCTGCGCATCAGGTCGCGCGGCTCTCGCGGCATCCGTCGCTTGCACTCTGGTGCGGCGGAAACGAGGACATCCTCGCGTGGTCCAGCTGGGGCTGGAAGGATCGGCTCAAGGCGGGGCAGTCCTGGGGACTGCGCTATTGGGCCGAGACGCTGCCGGCTGCAGTCGCCGCGCACGATCCCGGCACGCCGTACTGGATCGAGAGCCCGTACTCGGGTTCGATGGAGCTGCATCCGAACGAACCCGACCACGGTGACCGGCACACCTGGGACCAGGAGGCGAAGATCGAGGGGTATCGCCGCGTATTGCCGCGATTCTCCAGCGAATTCGGGCATCAATCGCCGCCGTGCTGGGCGACGGTCGTCGAGGACTGCCTTGATGGCGCCCGCGATCCCGCGCGCATGTCGGCGGCTGCGCTCGTGGATGCGCTTCGCCTGCGCCAGAAGGCGTGGGGCGGCGACGACGCGCAGTACAAGCCGTATCTCGAGGCACGCTTCGCGGACGCACGCGACGCGCGCGAGTACGTCGCGCAGGCGCAGCATCTGCAGGCGCGCGCGATGGATGTCGCGATGCGGTGGCTGCGTGCGGGTGCGCCGCGCTCGATGGGTGCGCTGATCTGGCAGTGGAACGACGTGTGGGCAGGGCATTCCTGGTCGCTCATTGACGTCGCCGGTCGCAGGAAGCCCGCATGGCATGCGGTGCGTCGCGCCTGCGCATCGCGCATGCTGTCGGTCGAGCCGATAGGTGGATTCGAGCAGTGGAAGGGCGGTGAGCTCGAGGTCGTGCTCAGCGATGACCGGGCGTTTGTCGGCGGGGATTGCCTGCATGCAAGGGCGATCGTCGAGCGCATGGACTTCCTCGGGCGCGCGCGCGCGCGCGTCGAGTTGCCGCTCGTCCCGCACGCAGAGGCAGGGCTACCGGCCGCGACGGCGCGGGCGCGGATTCCTGCGGAAATGTTGGTCGCCGACGGTTCTGCGCGTGAGCTGCTGGTGGCGCGGCTGGCGGACGATCCAGCGCTGCCCGAGGCAACATGGTTCCTCGCAGGCGATGCAGCGCTGCAGTTGCCTGATCCCGCGCTCACGCATCTCGGTGACGGCATCCATCGGGCGAAGTGCGTGGTCCGCGAGTTCTGGATCGAGGAGCCCGCGGCGGATTCGATCGACAGCTGGCGCACGCTGCTCCCGGATCAGGAGGTCCTGATCCCTGACGGCGCACGCTGGTGGAGCGCGAACCACTTCGCGAAGCGGCGAGACTGAGAATCATCCTGGAAATCTGATGAATCTTGAGGAAGCGCGCCCACGCGCTGGTAGTCTCGCGCCGCTGCGGAAGCTCCTGCTGGCTCCGCGCCGCGAATGGACAACGCAACATGAAGGGAGAAGGTGATGACGATGATCGCATGCTTTGACATGGGCGGTGGCGGTTCGACGCGTGGCGAGGATGGCGAGGCAAGCCAAGGCGATCCGACGCGCGCGCCAAAGGGACGCAAGCGCCAATCGGATGGCGCCGCGGGTGCATCGGTCGGCCCTGTGCGGATCGAGTCCGATGATGACGGAGACAGGTTCGGGCTCGGCGCTCCAAGCGTCGTCCGCGCGGGCGCGCCCAGCCCCTCCGATCATCCCGCAAGCCGCTCGGACGCCGAGATCCGCGAGCTCTTCGCGCGCAAGTCGCGTCGGCGAGAGCAGGGGATCCGAGAGGTGATCGAGCAGGCCAAGGCGCGCGGCTCGGTGGTCGAGCGATTCGTCGCGGCGATCCAGTACGACTCGGAGCTCGCGCCGAAGACGACCAATCGGCGGCAGCTGCTGGAACTCGGAATCGATGTCCCGGCTGGCGATGGCGTGCCGACGGATGCCACGGAGGTCTCCCGCACGCTGTGGACCATCATCTACGGCTTGGCGCGGCTTGGGATCTTCCTCACCGGCACGGACACCTACGACGACCGTGCGCTGCTCGAGAAGCTCTGCACCCGGGTGCTCGTCGACGAGGTCTCCGACATCCCGCCGTCCGGAGACTTGAGCGAGTTCATCGATCTCACGCCGCCGCCCTCCGAGGAGCAGGATCCCGATGGGCTCGTCGGTCCGTTCGAGTACGAGCCGCATTCGGATGACGATGAGTTCGCCTCGACGAAGCCCGGCCCGCAGGAACGTGCAAAGGAGAGTTGCGAGCCGCGGCCGGTCGCCGTCGAGCGCGATCGACTCCTTCCAAGGCCCGATCGGCGATGAGCGGCAAGCCGCGTTCAGCGCCCGAAGGTGCGCAGCCACGAGACCGGTGCGCGCGGGCGGGGGCCCTTCCGGGCCTTCGCCTGCTTCCACCACTTGTAGGCGAACACGCATGCGACCGAGATCGCCGTGCCAGCGACTGCGAGCGTGACGATGTTCCCCACGTTCTTCGCGTGCTCGTAGCCGACGGCGCCGATGTAGCCGACGCCGACCTGCACGGGCACGGTGACGGCGACCGTCACGCACTCGATGGCGAGGAACTTCCACCATGCCATGTGCAGGATGCCCGACATCGTGAGGGCGGGCGTGCGTGTTCCGGGGATGAAGCGCGCGAGCACCAGCATCACCGCGCCACGCTGCTCCATGGCGTACTTCGCCTCGAGGAGCCTGCGGGGATGCATCATGCGCTTGAAGCGCTTGCTATGGATCAGGCG
>JBEGLX010000138.1:0-4295 GCA_041183345.1 Planctomycetota bacterium | reverse complement strand
CCCCGGCCGCCCGGCCCCCCCCCCGCCCCCGCGTCCGCGGAGGCGCAGCCTCCGCGGACTGGTCACACAACGACATCGCCCCCAGGCGAAGCCCGGGGGCGATGTCGTTGAGTGACCCCAGAGGGATTCGAACCCTCGTTACCTCCGTGAAAGGGAGGTGTCCTAGACCAGGCTAGACGATGGGGCCAGGTGAAACCGACGGATGCCGTTCGGTCTAGGGGAAGGCGGAGATGATAGCGGCTCCCCCGCCGCTGTCGAGTTGCACAGTCGCTACCCTCGGGGCATGGCGGAATCCGCCGCGCAAGGCGACGAAATCCTCAAGCCGGCCGAGCCCGTGCTCGTGCTTTGTCCACTGGGCTTCGAGCGGCGCGCGTTCATGCGCTTTGGCAAGCTCCCCGTCGTGACCACTGGCCCTGGCGAGAACGCGATCCGTCGTGCGTTCGCCGAACGCGACCGCTGGCCGGTGCGCGATCCGCGCCTCGTCGTGCTGCTCGGGCTCGCAGGTGGGCTCAGCGAGCGCTTTCGGTCGGGCGATGCGGCCGCGGTCTCCGCAGTGGTCGATGACGACGGCACACTCCTCTTCCGTTCGCCGATCGCGGGCGCATCCGCGAGCGTCGTGCAGACTCCGACGCTGGTGACGGGTACGGACGCCAAGCGAGCACTCGCCGCCCGCTCGGGCGCAGAACTCGTCGACATGGAATCGCGGGCCTTCGCGGAGTGTGCGACGCAAGCGAGGATCCCTTGGGCGATCGTGCGCGGCATCAGCGACGACGCCGCGTCCCTGCTGCCGCCCGAGTTCGCGCAATTCGTCGATGAACGCGGCGAAACGCGCCTCTCGCGCGTGCTGTCATCGGTCGCACGACGGCCGTCGCTGCTCGGCGAGTTCATCGCCGTCGGGCGCCAGTCGCGCGTCGCCATGCGCAACGCGTCGTTCGCAGCCGACGCGCTCGACTGCATGAGCGGGCTCGACCTCTGCAGCCCGACAAATCCGCTCCTGCTCTTCGGCGGCTCGTTCGATCCGCCGCACGCGCGCCACGCGACGGTGCTCGCTGAGGCGATGCGCGCGCTGCACGCGTCCGCTGCGATCGTCATTCCCGCCGCGATCAATCCACTGAAGACCGCCACGCCACCCGCGGATCCCGAGGCGCGCCTATCCATGTGCAGGCTGAATTTCGCGCCGAGCGCTGCGGATTTCCCCGCCGAAGTCCGCCTCTCGCGCATCGAGATCGACCGCGCGGGACCGAGCTACACCATCGACACGATCCTCGCGCTGCTCGATCGGCGCCCGCAGCTCGCCGGCTGCATCCGGTTCCTCGGCGGCAATGACGCGATCCGCCGCATCGAGAGCTGGCACCGCTGGCGCGAACTCCTCGAGCTCGCCACCCCCGCCGTCGTGGTCCGCCCACCCAGCACGCGCGACTCGGTCAAGGCGTTCCTCACCCGCTTCGCGGACGCAACGGGTATCGCGACCGCACCGTCCTGGCAGCTCGACATCCCGCCCGTCGACCTCGCCTCCACCGAGATCCGCGCGGCCATCGCGCGCGGCGAGCGCCCCGCGGGCGTTTCCGACGGGGTCTGGGGCGAAATCACCGCGCGTGGGCTCTACGGCTTCGGCAGCGCCCGCTGACGGACCTACACTGCGCGATCCATGACTTCGAGGAAGCCAGACATCGCCCGCGTGAGCTTCGTCAGCCTCGGCTGCCCGAAGAACCTCGTCGACAGCGAGAAGATGCTCGGCGTGCTGAAGCAGTCGGGCTTCGAGCTCGTCAACGAGGACCAGCGCCCCGACGCGATCGTCGTGAACACCTGCGGCTTCCTCGAGGCATCGAAGGACGAGTCGCTCGACGTGATCCACGACGCCATCCGCCGCAAGGAGAAGGGCGAGATCAAGCGCGTCGTCGTCGCCGGCTGCCTCGTGCAGCGCCACCGCGCGAAGCTGCTCGAGTGGGCGCCCGGGATCGACGCCATGGTCGGCGTCTTCGACCGCGACCACATCGTCGACGCGGTCGCCGGCGAGCAGGCCGCGGAACTCGCCGAGAAGGCGCCGAAGTACTGGATCGCGGGCAACGCGCTGCAGGCTGCGGCCGAGCGCGGCATGAAGACCGTCGGGCTCACCGTGAACGGCGCCGACGGCAAGGGCATCGGCTACTTCGAGGGCGACGACAACCGCGTGCGCCTGACGCCACGGCATTGGGCATACCTTCGCATCAGCGAGGGCTGCAACCAGCGCTGCGCGTTCTGCACGATCCCGTCGATCCGCGGCAAGATGCGCTCGAAGCCGCTCGAGGCGATCGAGGCCGAGGCACGCAGCCTGATGGCCTCGGGCGCGTTCGAGCTCAACCTCATCGGCCAGGACACCACGAGCTACGGTATGGATGTCGGCTACGAAGGCGGTCTGCCCGGGCTCCTCAAGACCGTCAACGGCGTCGCGCGCGAGTTCGGCGGAGGCTGGATGCGGCTCATGTACGCGTATCCGTCGAAGTTCGACGACGCGTCGATCGAGGCGATCGCGAACCTCGACAACATCGTGAAGTACATCGACATGCCGCTCCAGCATGCGAGCAACGCGATGCTGAAGGCGATGCGCCGCCACACGACGCGGGCGCACACCGAGGAACTGCTCGGAAAGCTGCGCGAGCGCGTGCCTGGCATCGCGATCCGCACGACCTTCATCGTCGGATTCCCCGGCGAGACCGACGAGGACTTCGAGGAGCTCTGCGAGTTCGTCGCCGAGCAGCAGTTCGACATGATGGGCGTGTTCCGCTATTCGGCCGAGGACGGCACGCCCGCCGGCACAATGGAGCAGGATCCCGCGCTCGCCGTGCCCGACGAGGTGAAGCGCGAGCGTGAGGAGCGGCTCATGCTGATCCAGCAGGAGATCGCGTTCGAGACCGCCAAGCTGCAATCCGAGGCGAAGGCGCAGTTCGATGTGCTCATCGAAGGCCCAGCCGCGGGCAAGTCGAAGTCACGCGCCACGACGGGCGTCACCAAGGGCGGCGCGCTCTACACGGGGCGCGCGTACTTCCAGGCGCCGTCGATCGATTCGATGACGTACATCCAGTCCACCGAGAAGCGCGCGCCGGGCGAGCTCGTGCGCTGCACCGTCGTCGATGCCAACGGCTACGACCTCGTCGCCGTGCCGACCGATGAGCTCGAGAAGAAGGTCTCGCTGCCGATCATGCACCGCCACTGAGGGAGCGCCATGCACGCACGCGACGCCGAGGCACTTGTCCGACCGCTGCTCTGGATCGGTTTCGACGGGAAAATCCCCACGCCTGAGGCTGCGCGGCTGATCCATGAGGGTGTCTCGGGCGTGATCCTGTTCGCGCGCAACGTGGGCAGCAGCGACGAGACGCGCGCGCTGATCCGCGAGCTCAAGTCGATCGCTCGGGGACCGCTGCTCCTCTCCGTCGACCAAGAAGGCGGGCGCGTCGCGCGGCTGACCGACGGATTCGAGGCGTTTCCGCCGATGCGCGAGCTCGGCGAACGCTCGCCCGACGAGTTGCGCGCGATCGGACGGCGGCTCGGCGCGCAGGTCCGCGGCGCTGGCTTCGACATCAATCTTGCGCCCGTCGTCGACGTCGACTCGAATCCTGCGAACCCGGTGATCGGAAACCGCTCGTTTTCTCGCGATCCGCACGTCGTCGCCGCGCTCGGCGCGGCGATGATCGCGGGGCTGCAGGAGCAAGTGGCGGCGTGCGCGAAGCACTTTCCCGGCCACGGCGACACCGACAAGGACTCGCACTACGACCTTCCGCGGCTTCCGCACGCGCTCGAGCGCCTTCGTGCATGCGAGCTCGTGCCGTTCAAGGCTGCGGTGAAGGCGGGCGTCGCCTGCGTGATGACCACGCATGTCGTCTTCGACGCGCTCGACCCAGGCGTCGCTGCCACGATGAGCGCGCCTGCGATCCGACTCCTGCGCGATGAGGTCGGATTCGGCGGCGTCTGCGTGAGCGATTGCCTCGAGATGAAGGCGATCTCCGAGCACTTCGGCTGTGGCAAGGCCGCCGTGCGCGCCGTTGCCGCGGGAGTCGATGCACTGCTCGTCTCGCATACGCCGGACGCGCAGCACGCGGTCATCGACGCACTCGCAGCAGCCGTGATCGACGGGCGCATTCCCGAGTCGCGCGTGATCGAGGCGCGGGCACGCCTTTCGCGCCTTGCGACCGCACACGCGCGGAGTGCGTGACCGCCCGGAGCCCGTCATGTCCGGCGATGATGATGAGTCCTTCCTCGCGGCGCTGCACTTGCTCTTCTTCGATGAGCCCGAGAAGGCGCGCCACGCGCCCTCTGCT
>JBEGLX010000137.1:0-4453 GCA_041183345.1 Planctomycetota bacterium | reverse complement strand
TCTTGATGGCGTCGTACACCTCCTTGCGGTGCACCGCCACCGTCGCAGGCGCCTTGATGCCGATTCGCACCTTGTCGCCTCGGATGTCGACGATCGTGAGCTCGACGTCGTCGCCGATCATGATCGTTTCGTCGATCTGCCTTGAGAGCACCAGCATTTCGCGGGCTCCTTCCTGTGGGCATCCATGCCCGTGAGAGTTCATCCGTGAGAATTCGCTTGCGAGAATTCGTCCGTGAGAATCCGTTCATGTCGCGCCGGGTGAAGCCGGCACGCCATCCATCCCGCCGCTGCGAGCGCCGTCAGGCGATCTTCGCGGCCGCAGCCTCGCCGAGCTTGACGAGCTCGTGGCGCGTGGACCACTTCTTCTCGGCAAGCACCAGCTGCATGCCCGAGTGGTTCGCGCTGTTGACGACCAGCGGCCCCTGCAGGTTCGCGGTGAGCGCCTGCTCGCGCTTGTTCACGATCACGAGGACCTGCGCGTCGCTGACCTCGCGAAGGCCGAGCTCCTCCATCTGCTCCTTGCGGATGTTGGCCTGGTAGTCGGGGAGCCAGAGCGCCGGGTCGGTCACCACGAACGCGAGGTCCGCGCTCTCGGTCGACTGCAGCCAGAAGAAGACGCCGTTGTCATCGGGCTGGAGGAGCGCGAACTTCTTGTAGCTCGAGAACCCCAGCAGTCCCGCGGGGAAATCGATGATGCGCGAGTCGTCGATGTCGACGGGTCCAAAGCGCGTGGTCTGGATCAACATGTCGGGTGCTCCGTTCGGCCTTCCAATCCTTGGAGTCTGGCATCCATGCCAGTCGGGCTCCGTCCCTGAGTCCTCCTGAAGGGGCCGAACCTTCAGTCGGTTGTCCGCGCAACCGCGCGGGTTGAGTCTGAGCTAGCGAAGGAAGTCGAGCAGGCTGAGATTGACTGCCTTCGCGGCGCCAGCGAGGCCGGCCTCCAGCTGCTGCTGAAGGCTGGCGAAGCGGGTCGCCGCCTGCGTGAAGTCCAGGTCCTGGATGCTTGAGCGCAACGCGGTGTCCTGGATCTGCAGGTCTTCCTCTCGGCCGGTCGCCTCTGCGATGCGGCGCGAGCGGACACCGACATCGGCGCGTGCCTCGGTGGCACGGGAGATGTCGGTCTCCAGCTTGTCGGTGGCAAACTCGATGCCACGCTCGTCGTTGGCCAAAAGCGCATCCCGCAGCCGGATGAGGTGCGAAAATACGCTGTCAACGGCAACAGTTGCGCGGTCACGGCCGATCAGGCTCGGGTCGGAGCTGTCGCCGAGTATGCCGAGGTCCTCCGCGGATCCGGAGTTGTTCAAGTCGATGACCTGCGTCTTGGCGCCCGCGGTCAGGTCGACGAGCTCGATGCCGTTGCCCGTCGAGACGAGCTGGGCGTTGAACTCGGTGCTGAGGATGCCCGCTGCCTGGGCGGCCGTGTTGATCGAGCTCAGCACGTCGAAGACGGTGCTGTCGCCGTTGATGTCGACCTCGAAGGTGCGCCCATCCTTCAGCTTCACGCGGAAATCCATGTTGGCGGCAGGATCGGGAAGCCCCGTCAGCGGATCGACGTTGCCAGCAGCCTGGCGGACGCCGCGCCCCTCGTTGAAGTCGGCAAGCCGCGTCAGCATCGAGAACGAGCGGATGCCGAGCTCGGTCGCGGTACTGCCGCCGACCTCCTCGATCGACATGGTCGTGCCCGAGACCTCGTTGCGGACGTTCAGGCGCGTGCCGTCGTCGGAGATCTCGACGCGCGCGCCGATGCCCGCGGCGGCCACCGCGTTCTGGAAGTCCTGCACCGTGTCCAGTGCGGAGAGATCGATCTGGCGGACCTGTCCATTGCTTCGGATGGCGATCTGACCGAGCGGAACGGTGACGCCCGAGAGCGAATCAAGGCGGGTGAGCTCGGTGATGCGCGGATCGAGGTCAAGGCCGCTCGTCGTCGCGCCGCCCGCGTAGGTGCCGGCGAGCCCGAGATCCCCTGCCGTGGTCGAGGAGTTCGAGTCGCGGATGACGATGGTCGTCCCCGCGGTCGGCGTGATGGCGATCCGGTCGCCCGTGGCCGGATCGATCGCGACCGATGCGGTCGGGGCGGTCGCCTGGATGACGGTTGAGATCGCCGTGAGCACGTCGCCGACGGAATCTGCCGTGGAGAGGTCGAGCTGGGTGAGGACGCCGTTGACATCGATCTCGATCGAGCCGGCGCGGACGCCGATGCCGTTTGCGCCATTGAGGTCGGCGAGCCG
Source organism: Planctomycetota bacterium (assembly GCA_041183345.1). Taxonomy (GTDB): domain Bacteria; phylum Planctomycetota; class Phycisphaerae; order Phycisphaerales; family SM1A02; genus QWPT01. Next base: position 2,225 of record JBEGLX010000137.1, on the reverse strand, counting down.
GGTCGCGGCAGTCATCGAGGGGTCGAGGTCACGCTCGCCCTCGACGCGGCCGGACAGTGCGCCGAACGCCTGCTCCGCGCCCATGGTCACGCGGATGTCGGAGGCGAGCCCTAGGTCGGCGCGCATGCCGGGCCCGCTGCCCACGTAGCGCACGCCATCGAGGAGCGTGGTGAAGGGCTCCGCAGCGTGCTCGTCGCCGCCGAAGTAGTGGATGCCGCGCAGGCTGCGGTTCGAGATCGACAGCAGCGAGTTCAGCATCGAGTCGATCACGGTCGCTTGGTTGCGCCGCGTGGCGGCATCGCTGCCGACACCGATCTGCGAGAGCCCGATGCCGCGGGCCTCCTGGAGCAGGTCGGACACGTCGCCGAGCGCCGCGTCGAGCGAGTTCAGGGTGGCGTCCGCCTGGGAGAGGTTCCGGATCCGCTGGTCGCGGCGCTCGATGAGGTCCTCGAGCACGCTGACCGTCGAGGCACCGATGGCGTTCTCCGACGGACGGGTGAACTCCTTGCCAGCGGCAAGGCGCACCTGCAGCGCGAGGAACTCGCGGTTGGTCTTCTGGATGCCGCCAAGCGCAATTCTCGACGCCAAGGCGTTCGGTACGCGCGCGAGATTGGCAGGAATTGCTCCCATGGATGCTGCTCCTGCACCCAGAGGCAACCGCCGTGCCGCGCGAGAACTGTGCCCGTTCCGATTCAGAAATGCGCATACGTCCGCGTAACCAACCCATGGGGTGTCCACCTCATCGGGAATCACGCAAATGTCTGCATGGAGCGGGACTTGTGTCGCACTTCGATAGTGAGCCCTTCCGGGCTTGCCGCGAAAGCGGCACAAGAGCTTCGAGAGCTAGGTTTGAGAGAGTGCCCGACGCCGTTGATCTGAATGGGGCAACATCGGATCGACGTGCAGCAGGGGTCGACAGCAGCGACGGTCTGACCAGTTTCGAGTGGTCGGTCGGACCAAGCACGGCGTCGCTGCGACTTTCCTCGGGGGCGGGCCTCCACTGTTTGAGACGCGCGAACACGTCCCGCGCGTCACCGACAGTAATCAGAACCTATCGAACTCGATCACCAATCGCCGACGATCTCCCGTCGGCGATTGTGTTTTTCTGGCCCTCCTCTCCGCGGGGAAGCCAACGGCTGGGTTTGTGCCAACGCAGCCCGAGAACACGCATTTTTCGCCTCCGATGCCGATGCTTGGATGTCGGTCGGGTATCACATCCGCATGCGAATCCACCTCGCCATCCTCGCTACGGCAGCGCTCACTGCCTCCCCCTCGCTCGCCCAGTCTCAGGACGTCCTGCTGATCCCGGACTCCGGTCCCACCAACGGCAAGGTCTGGGCCTTCCGAGCCTCGGATGGCACCCTGCTGACCGATCAGTTCGTCCCTCCCGACGTGCGGCTCAGGCAGCCGATCCAGGTCGTTGACTCTGGTCGCCGCACGCTGCTTGTCACCGATGAAACCCTCAAGGTCGTCTACGAGTACTCATCGGTCGGGGTGTACCTGCGCACGGTCGCCTCAGGACTCGACGGCGCCTACGGCATCTGCATGAAGGATGGGTTCGCGTACGTCACCAGCGGCTTCAGCAACAACCTCGGCGGCAAGATCTACAAGATCGGTCTCGACGGACAGCCGCTCGAGATCTTCAGCGACTGGGCTGGAATCGGCGATCCGCGCGGCATCATTCCATTCGGCGGAGGCTTCGTGGTCGGGAACTCGACCGACGACGACCTGGAGATCGTCAGCGCGACGGGCGCGGTGAATCCAGTCCCCTTCTTCAATTCCGACGGTCTCGCGAGCATCAACTTCCCTCAGCAACTCGTCGACCTCGGCGGTGGCAACCTGATGGCGGTGGGCTTCTCGGCGCCGTGGGGTCTGTATCTGTTCGACTCGGGAGGACTGAACTACGCGTCGTACCGAGCGCCGGAGGTGTTCCTGAGCCCGCGTGGCGCGACGGTCCTCGACAACGGCGAGTTCCTCTATACGGGCGGAACGCGCGTCGACAAGTTCAGCACCAAGAACTACATCAACGTGAACATCGTGAACCAGATCGGCTCGAGCTTCCGATTCGTGACGCGCTACACACCCCCGCCGCCGTGCGTGGGAGACCTCAATGGCGACAACACCGTCGATGCGCTTGACCTCGCGATTGTTCTTGGCGCATGGGGCACGGCGACGCAGCAGGCGGATCTCGATGGCGACGGAACCGTCGGCGCGTCTGACCTCGC
>JBEGLX010000136.1:0-4690 GCA_041183345.1 Planctomycetota bacterium | reverse complement strand
GTCCGCCGCCCTGTCCGCCACGGCGTCCACCACCCTGACCTCCGGCGCCGCCGCCTTGGCCTTGGCGCGGCGCGCGACCAGCGCCGCCGCCACCACCGCCGCCGCCGCCCGCGCCACGCTCACCGCGACGCGTGTAGGCCTCGGTGGTCACCTTGCCTTCGGTGTCGGTGAAGGTGAAGTTCGCGTTGCCATCCGGCAGCACGTCGTAGGCGATCGTGCCCTTCTTGCCGCCGACCTGGTACTCGAGCTCCCATGACCGCTCGGCGGTCTGCTTGAAGCCCGTGATGCGTGCGCCGCGCATCACCTGCAGCGCAGGACGCACCGGATTCGCATGCGCCTGCGGGACGACCTCGTTCTCTGGTCCGGGACCCGACAGCTCGGCCTTGCCGCGCAGTCCGCCATTGATGTACGGGAAGGTCTTCGATGCGTGGTAGTGGTACGAACGCGTGCCGCCGCCGAACCCCTCGCCCTTGGGCACCTCGCAGAAGTGACCGTTGAGCTCGTCGAGCTTCTCGTGCGAGCCGCACGGGCAGGCGAGATCGTCGCCCTTCTTCGCGGCAGGGTCGAACAGGCCGTAGATCGGAAATCCGTCGAGTGCGTACGCGATCGGCTTGCCCTTGCCGACGACCTTCTCGATCGCCAGCGGCGCAGCGTGGTAGTGATAGTCGTCGGCGCGTCCGCAGTGACCGCCGAACTCATCGAGCTCGCCGATCGAGAAGCTGTCGACGCCGCGGTTGTTCAGCGCGTTGAAGATCGGGATGCCGTTCGCGGCAAGGGCCACCGCGCCCTTCATGAGGTTCGACTTGCCGAGCACAGGCTTGTCCGCGAGCTCAGGCTTCAGCGGGATCTGCCATGCATTCGCGCCCTCGTACTTCTGCGGCAGCGGCACCTGCTGCTGCCACGCGGTGATGCCGACCATCATCCGCATCTCGAGCGGCTTGTGCGGAAGCCCGTCCGACTCGACGTACAGCCAGCGCTCGTCGGAGCGCGTCTTCACGAACGGCGCGAATGCGTCGAAGATCGCCGCCTGCGGCGGCTTCTTCGCATCCGACTGCGCCTGAGACGCGATCTCCAGGCGCGATTCGTTGGCGGTGCGGATCGCCGCGATGCGGGCGTCGGCGAGTGCGCGGTCGTCGCCCGCGAGGTCCTCGAGCGCGATCGTGGCGATGTCGCCCGACGCGGTCGCGAGTCCCACCTTGCCCGAGCGCACGAAGAGGAACGAGCCCTCGACCGAGTCGCCCGTGCGCGCGTTCATCCACCGGCGGCTCGACGCTGGGTCGAACTCATCGGGCGGATGTGCGTGCGCGGCGCACGCGAGCGAAAGAGCTGCGAAAACGCTGGAAAATCGCGACTTCACGGGTTGCCCCCCTGCTCCTGCTGCTGGCGGCGACGTCCGCCGCCCTGACCGCCACCACCACCCTGGCCACCACCCTGGCCACCACCGCGCGGCTTCGCGGGCTGCGCCGCGTCGCCTTCCTTCGCGGCACCGTCCTTCGCAGCGCCACCCTCGGTTGCAGCCGTGTTCGGCGTCGCCATCGGCGCCTTGATGGCCTTGAGGTACGCATCGAGGCGCGCCTCCAGTTCCTTCACGCGCTCGGCGTTCGCGGCGGCGATGTCATTCGCCTCGCCGCGGTCCTTCGCGATGTCGTACAGCTTGACCGTCTTGGCGTCGTAGTTGCGCACGAGCTTGTGGTCGCCGAGGTAGATCGCCGACGCAGGCCCGCCGTTGTTGAGGTCGTAGTGCGGGAAGTGGATGACGATCTCCTCGCGCGTGCGCGCGACGGTGCCCGTGCCCGCGCCCTTGCCAGTCGCATCGCCCTTCGCCTTCAGGATCGGCGCGAGGCTTCCACCCTCGACCACGTTCTGCGCATCGGGATTCTCGGCCTTCTCGATGGGCTTCCCCGCGAGATCCCTCATGGTGGGCACGAGATCCATGCCGGTCGCGCGCACGCGGCTGATGACGCCAGCGGGAATGCCCGGACCGACCGCGATGAACGGCACGCGGATCCCGCCCTCGCTCACGCTGCCCTTCGCGCCCGCGAACGGAGGATTCGCGGCGCGGCTGTTGCGGCCACCACCACCGCCGCCGCCGCCGCCACCACCTTGGGCGCCGTGATCGGCGCTGAAGAAGATGTAGGTGTTGTCGGCGATGCCGAGATCCTTCAGCGCCGCGCGCACTCGGGCGAGCTGGAGGTCCATGTCATACTGGCCTGCGATCGCACCGAGCGGCTTGCCGCTCACGCCAGGCACGAGCTCGCGCGCCTTCGCCACGGCCGCTGGCGTCGCCTCTTCCTCGCTGCCGTAGCCGTAGTGGGAGATCTGCAGGTAGAACGGCTTGCCGGCCTTCACCTGCTCGGTCATGAAGGCGATGCCCTTGTTCGTGATGACCTCGCACTGCACGGGATTCGGCGCGGTGCCGCGGTCGGGGCCCTGGTTCGAGTTCGGACCGTCGGAGAGATCGAAGCCGATGACCTTCGGATCCTGGCGTCCGACGTGCCACTTGCCGAAGTGCGCCGAGGCGTAGCCGAGCTCTCCGAGCCAGTTGCCCGTCGTCTTCACGCCCTTCGGAAGCGTGGTCTCGACCGGCGGAGGCACCATCTTCAGCAGGCGGTACTGCTCGCCATTGCCTTCCTCGCGACGGCTGTTGCCGCCCTCGTTCTGGTAGGTCATGTGCAGCTTCGCGGGCGAGATGCCGGTCACGAAGCTGGTGCGCGACGGCGTGCAGCGCGGCGCGGTCACGTAGAAGTCGCTGAAGCGCATGCCGTCCGCGGCCAGCTTCTCGAGGTTCGGCGTCAGCCCCGCGGGACGCGCATGCGACGGCGGCTCGCCGTCCATGTCGACCGAAGTGCTCGACCAGCCCGTGGCCTCGGCCTGGATGAAGATGAAGTTCGGCGGCTTGGCGGCGGATGCGGCGACGGGCGCCGCGGGCTTCGCCGGCTGCGCTGCCGGCGGCGCGAGAAGCGCGCAGCCAATGGAACCAACGGCCACGAAGGCGGCGGAGACGTACTGGAGCATCGGTCAATCCTCTTCGATGACGGCGCGGTCGGCGCCGTGATGGAACTCGTGGGTGAAGAAGCGCGGGTCAAGCGGCGCATCATCGACAAGCTGGAACTCGACGGATCGGGGACCGCCGCGCGCCTGCGGCAGGTTCGACAAGCGCATGGCGCGGATCACGGCGGTGTCGGGATCGAAGGCGATCTCCACACGCTTCGGGCCCCCGCGGGTGTCTGTCTTGCGTGTTCCGACGAGGCGCGAAAGCGGGCGGTCGTCGGAAGCGGGCTCGATGGCGAGGTCATAGGCGGCCGCGAGCTCGGCGAGATCCCCATGGGGATCGATGAACGCCACGCCCTGCTTGCTTCCAGGGAGCGCGCCGGCGAAACGGCTCGCGTCGCGCGACACGCGCACGGAGCCCTTCGCGGGGACGATCCAGGCGCGCACGCCGTCCGAGCCGCTGAGCACCTCGCGGCCATCCTCGTCGAGGCGTGCGAGCACGTAGCTCGATGGCCCTCGCAGGTAGACGATGGCGTCGTCGATGGTCGGCTGCGGGCGACCGCTGGGCTTCGGGTTCTCGCCGCGGGCATTGGCGCCGATCGCACGGAGGATGTAGGTCCGGTCGCCCTTGCGCGCAACCTCGATGAGCCGCGCCAGCGTGTCCGATGCCGATGCGGTCGGACTCGTTCCGATGACGAACCAGCCCGCCGCGACCACGAAGGCGAGCACCGCAGCCACCAGCGCCGCGCGCCGGGAGAACGCCGCAATGCGCATCCGCCGTGCCTGACCGCGCGCCCCCACGCCCGCGGTCGATGTCCGTGCGATCGCATCGTGCAGGAAAGCGAGACGCGCGAACTCTCGCGCGCGCTCGGGATTCGCCGCGATCTCGGCGCTCACCTGCGCGGCATCGCCCTCGCTGGCGACGCCGTCCAGAATCGCGTTCGCGAGCTCGCTCCATTGCGCATCGTTCATGCGTGCCCTGCCTTCCCGCCATCGCCCATGTTCCACTCGATGCACTCGCGCAGCTGCGCGCGCACGCGCTGCAGCGTCTTCGCCACCGTGTTCGGCTGCATGCCGAGGGTGGCCGCGATCTGCTCGACCGAGGCACCGCCGCGGTAGCGCAGGTCGCACACCTCGCGCGGGCGCCCATGCACGCGCTGGAGGCAGTCATCGAGGAGGGCGAGGCGGAAGCGCTCGCCCTCCCCGACGTCCGCCACGGCTGCGGCGAGAGAATTCTCCGCAGCCTCTGACAGCGGCGCAGGTGATCGACCCCGCACACGCCGCATGTTGGCGACCTCATTCCGCGCGATCACCAGCGCCCACGGCAGGAACGGCCGAGAAGCGTCGTAGCGGTCGAAGGACTCCAGGATGGCGACCGCCACGTCCTGCAGGACCTCATCGCGGGTCCGCGCGTCACCCACCAGGGCGTAGACGAACGCAGAGACCGCAGGCTGGGCCTGGGTCCAAAGCGTGAATGCCTGGCGGGTGCGGGCGTCGGACATGAAGGCGTATTCCAGCGACGGACCGCGGCATGACGGGAAAATCACCGGATGACGACTTTCTCGAGCGCAGCGGTCAGCCGCCTGAACCCCTCAGGCGCTCACCACTCCGGTCCGCCCGAGTAACGGCCGTAGATGTCGGCCATCGCCTGCACCTGCTCGCCGAGCGTGCAGCGGACCAGGCTCGCCTCGACGAGCGC
>JBEGLX010000135.1:0-4776 GCA_041183345.1 Planctomycetota bacterium | reverse complement strand
AGCGTGATCTCGATGGTGCCTGCGCCGGCGGTGCCGGTGTTGGTGGCGTCATCCCACTCGCCGACGCGCCAGAGGTACCAGTGGCCAGCGATCGCGCCGTTGATGGTCGCGATCTCGCCGCCGATGCCAGCGTTGTCAAGGCAGCCGACGAAGTTGTTGGCGAGCTGGGTGCCGTCGAACGGAGCGCCAGCGGTGCCGTAGTCGTAGGCCGACAGGACGACGTCCTGGCCGGGCGAGTTGCAGTTGAGCGTCATGTTGCCGTTCGCGGTCGCGAGCACGGCGAACCAGACGTCCTTCTTGGTGACCGCACCGCACTGGCCGTTGTTCGGGCCGTCGTTGGTCGCGAGGGCGTTGTCAAACGGCGTGACGGCGTTCAGTGCCACCGTCTCGGCAGCCGTCGCGCAGTTGTTCGCGGGGCCGCTCGGGGTGCAGTTGTAGACGAACACGCCGCAGCCGCCTGCGGTGGTGGGCTGCTGGGCGAGCGTGGCGCACGAGGCGTCCCACTCGATGTCGCAGCAGAGCGGATTGGCGGTGCAGATGCGGTCGCAGCAGGAGACGTCCTGGCAGCCGCCGACCGCGGGGGTCGCGACGCCGCAGGTGCCCGACGAGGGGCTGCCGCACGACGCGAACTGCGTGAAGCGGGCGCTGACCGTCATGCGGTACGGAGACTCGCACACGAGACCGCCACCCGAGGCGAACTGCGTGGTCACGATCGCCATGTAGGTGCCCGGAGTCGCGAAGAACTCAGGGTAGACGCCCGGGCATGCTGCGAACGAGTAGCCAGCGACGCTGTCGCAGTTCGGGGTGCCGTCGGCATTGAACCGACCCGAGAAGATCAGGATCGTGTTCGCCGGCGCGGCGACGCCCGAGGGATCCGTCATCGTGGCCGAGAGCGTGACGAAGCACGCGTCGGTGACGGTGAACGAATACCAGTCGATGTCGCGGCTATTCGCGACAGGATCCTGGCCGCAGGTACCGCCGATGACGAACGAGGGGTTCGCCACGGACAGGTTGCCGGTCGCCTGGAAGGCGACGGGGGCGACATTGCAGCCGCCGTTGGTGTCGGCAACGCCGGTCACCGGGCAGCCCGTGTCGTTCTGGGTGAAGTTCGGCGTCGCGGACGTATCGCACTGTGCGAACGTCGCCGCTCCGCTGAACAGTGCGCCGAGCACGGCCGTGCCAAGCGACACACTCTTCAAAGAGGTGTTCAAAGCCATCACATACTCTCCTTCTAGAATGAGGATCACCAAGCGCGAAACAGCGCTTGCACACATTGAGCCAAGTGGGCCAGGATGGAACAAAAGCGCGCGTACGTCCCGCACGGCTGAACCGAATCTAATCCGTGATTGCAGCGATACAAGCGGGAATTCGAACGAAACTTGAACATGCGCTGCAACCGTGCGGCGCACGCGACGCAAGTGCCGCGATGCGCGAAAATTGCGCGGCTTCGCGCGGACGCGCATTCATTCGACGCATGCATTTCCGCCTTTGGGGCCTTCAGCACCGTGCGCAAGCATCGGTGCATGCAGCGCTTGGCGCATGCATCGACCCATCTCATCGGATGACGATGGGCGCCGCCGCTACTTCGCGAGCTTCGCCTGCACCGTTCCAGAAGCGCCCGAAAGCAGACGCTGCGCGATCTCTGAAGCGATCCCGTCCACGAACGCGTCGAAGGGCATCTCGCCGAGATTGGCCTCGACACCGCGGGCGCGCACGCTCACAACGCGGTTTTCCGCATCGCGCGGGCCGACGACCGCCATGTAGGGGATCTTTTCCTCGGCGGCGACCTTGATCTTCGCCTGCACGCGGTCGTTCGAGTGATCGACCGTCGCGCGCACTCCGCGCGCCTTGAGCGCGGCGAGGAGCTCGTCGGCGTAGCCCGCGCTCTTCTCGCTGATGGGGAGAACGCGCACCTGCTCAGGGTTGAGCCAGCAGGGGAAGGCGCCGGCGAAGTGCTCGATGAGCACGCCGCAGAAGCGCTCCATCGAGCCGAACGGGGCGCGATGGATCATGACGGGGCGGTGCTGGCGGTTGTCCTGGCCGACGTACGTGAGGTCGAAGCGGACGGGCAGGTTGTAGTCGACCTGCACCGTGCCGAGCTGCCACGAGCGACCGATGACGTCCTTGACCACGAAGTCGATCTTGGGGCCGTAGAACGCGGCTTCGCCCGGCTCCTCGCTGAAGGGGACGCCGAGCGTCTTCGCAGCGTCGCGGCACGCCTGCTCGGCCTTGTCCCAGTTGGCGGGATCGCCGACGTACTTCGAGCTGTCGGGGTCGCGCAGGCCGACGCGCACGCGGTAGTCGTTCATGCCGAGCGTGCGGAAGATGATCTTGACGAGCGAAAGGCAGCCGAGGACTTCCTCGGCGACCTGGTCCTCGCGGACGAAGAGGTGCGCGTCGTCCTGGGTGAAGCCGCGCACGCGGGTCATCCCGTTGAGCTCGCCCGACTGCTCCCAGCGGTACACCGTGCCGAACTCCGCGAGGCGCACGGGCATGTCGCGGTAGCTGTGCGGCTCGCTGGCGAAGATCTTGGCGTGATGCGGGCAGTTCATCGGCTTCAGGAGGAAGCCGTTGATGAGCTTGTCCGCATCCATCACGCGGTCCTTGCCGATGACCTCGCGTCCGGTGCGCGTGTTGAGCTGTTCGGCGAACTGCGCGCTCACGCCGTCGATGCGCGAGACGAGCTCGGCGCAGGTGCAGCCCGAGTCGCAGAGCTTGGTGAGGTCGTCGCCCTCGACGATCGCGGGGAACTGCGATTCCTTGTAGTAGGGGAAGTGGCCGCTGGTCTTGTAGAGGTCGAGCTTGCCGATGTGCGGCGTGTAGACCTGCATGTAGCCCTGCTTGCGCAGCTCTTCGCCGATGAAGTTCTGCAGCTCGCCGCGCACGATCGAGCCCTTCGGCGTCCAGAGGATGAGGCCCTGTCCGACCATCTCGTCGATGTGGAAGAGCCGCAGCTGCTTGCCGAGCGTGCGGTGGTCGCGGCGGCGCGCCTCTTCCTGCAGGCGGATCTGCGCCTCGAGCTCTTCCTTCGTCGCGAAGGCGGTGCCGTAGACGCGGGTCAGGCGATCGAGCTTCTCGTCGCCCTTCCAGTAGCTCGACGCGAGCGAGAGCACCTTGAAGGCGCCGATCTTGCCCGTCGAGGGCACGTGCGGTCCGCGGCAGAGATCTTCCCAGTTCTTGCCGGGTTCGCCGGTCGCGTACCACGAGAGCGACTTCGAGCCGGCTTCAGCCGCGCGCTGCGCGTTGTCGAGCTTGAACTTCGAGCCTTCCTTCTCGAGCTTCGCCATGCCGTCCGCGAGCGGAAGCTCGTAGCGGGTGAAGGGGCGGTTCTCGGCGATGATCTTGGCCATCTCGGCCTCGACCTTCTCGAAGTCGTCGGCCGACATGACCTTCCCGTCGGGAAACAGCATGTCGTAGTAGAAGTTGGTCTCAAGCGGCGGTCCGTAGACGAGCTGCACGCTCGGGAACAGGCGCTGGATCGCCTCGGCCATCACGTGCGCGCACGAGTGGCGCAGCAGGTAGAGCGCGTCGGGGCTCACCGTGCCGTCGCGGTTCTTCGCGGTGACGATGGCGACGTTCGCGTCGGACTCGATGCGGTGGGCGAGGTCGACGAGCTCGTTGTTTGCCCCTCCCACCGAAACACGGGCGCCGAGGGCGCTCTTGGCGAGTCCCGCGCCGATCGACGCAGCCACCTCGCCGGCGGTGGGGGCGGAGGCGAATTCCTTCACGGAGCCATCAGGCAGGGTGATCCGAACCATAGTGCGGCGAGTGTAACTGCCGCGCGCGCGCGGCGGTACGCGGTAGGATTCGCGGCGCCCGATGATCTGCCCCTTCTGCAAGGCCGACGACGACAGCGTGATCGACAGCCGCGAGGCTGACGGTGGCGCCGCCGTCCGCCGCCGTCGCGAGTGCAACCTCTGCAAGCGGCGGTTCACCACCTACGAGCGCGTCGAGCGGACCGAGCGGCTGATCGTCATCAAGCGCGACGGGTCGCGGGTGCCGTTCAATGCGGAGAACGTGATGCGCGGCATCATGGCGGCGTGCGGCAAGCGGCCGATCTCCGCCGAAGTGAAGGAGGAGATCGTCCGCACCCTCGAGGACGGGCTCTACCGCGACTTCGAGAAGGAGGTGCCGTCGGTCGAGATCGGGCGGCGCGTCGCGCAGAGGCTGCGCGGCCTCGATGACATCGCGTACATCCGGTTCGCGAGCGAGCACGAGGATTTCCGAACCATCGAGGACATCGCGGCCGAGGTCAAGGCCGTGCAGGAGTCGCCGAAGGATGTGAAGGACCAGACCCGGCTCTTTGGCGAGTGACTGGGTTCGCGTCGCGAGCGGGGTTTTCCGCCGCCCCGATGGAGTTGCGGCGGCTCCCGCGGCTTGAGCGGTCGGGAGTGCATACGCGATGACTTCCCGTAGATGCAGGCGAAGCCGAAATCTGCGGAACCACGTGCGTCAGGAGTTGACTTGCCGGCCCTCAGTTGGACTCCTGAAGCAACCCGTTCCGCAGACTTCGTCTGCGGGCACTCATTGCGTATCGACTCCGACGGATTGGCGTAGGCCTCGTCCTTGAGTCTGACGGGAGTTCGTTTGCAGTGAGTGCCCGCAGATGGAGGCAACGCCGGAATCTGCGGAACCGTTTGCGCGGGAGTCGGCTCCCTCTGGTGCTCGTACCGCCAGAGCGAGCAAAGGCGAGCATCCTGCGGCGAAGCCGCAGCTGCTCGCCAGTTGCGAGCGCTCGAGATTCTCGCGGTCGCCGCTGCGGCGGCTCCCTCTGGT
>JBEGLX010000134.1:0-4812 GCA_041183345.1 Planctomycetota bacterium | reverse complement strand
CTTCCCGAGCTCCCCTTCGATCTCCGAAAGATCGCCGACGACATCGAGCGCCGCATGCGCGGCCCCGGCTTCGCGATCGTCGTCGTCGCCGAGGGCGCGCGACCCGCGAACGGCCAGCAGGTGATCGGCCGCTACGATCCGACCAGCCATGACCCGATCCGCCTCGGCGGCATCGGCAATCTCGTGGCCACCGAGATCGCCGACCTCACCGGCATCGAGACGCGCACCACGGTGCTCGGTCACATCCAGCGCGGCGGCACGCCGATCGCTGCGGACCGCATCCTCGCGACCAACTTCGGCTTCCACGCGATGGCCGTGCTCGCGAGCGGCAAGCGCAACCGCATGGTCGTCCGCGAGAACAACCTGTTCAGCGACATCGACCTGTTCGCCACCGTCGGCAAGCAGCGGCTCGTGCCCATCGACCACCCGCTGATCGCGGCAGCCCGCGCCATCGGCACCAGCTTCGGTGACGGTGCAGGCTCGATCGTCGCCAAGCCGATCCCGGCCGCGATCGTCTGAACGGCCTGATCCGCGCCGCTGCGCGCGCGTCCAGTACGATGCGCAGCGAGGCACGAGATGGATCCAGCGATATTCCTCGATCGAGATGGCACGCTCGTCCCCGACGACGCCGATGCAGGCGTGCCCGCGCGGGTCTCGCTGCTCGATGGCGTCGCCCCCGCGCTGCGCCGCCTGCGCGATGCGGGCTTCCGCCTCGTGGTCGCGACGAACCAAGGCGGCGTCGCCCGCGGACGGTTCACCGAGCACGACGTCGACGCCGTGCACGCGCGCCTTGCCGAGCTGCTCGACGCGCAGACCGGACTCAAGCGCACGATCGAGCGCTTCTACTACTGCCCCTTCCATCCGAAGGGCACCGTTCCCGAGTACACCCGCGAGCACCCGTGGCGGAAGCCAAAGCCAGGCATGCTCCTTCAGGCAGCGCAGGACATGGAGCTCGAGGTCGAGCGCTCGTGGCTGATCGGCGACTCGCCGCGCGACATCGCCGCCGGGCGCTCCGCCGGACTTCGCACGATCCTCGTCTCGCGCGACAAGGCGCGCATCGCCGATGCGGCCGCCGACTACCACGCGACCACGCTCGCGGAGGCGGTCGAGGTCGTCCTCCGTCACCGCGACGAGACCACCTCCTCGGTCGCTGCAGCACGCTCGGCGGCGAGCGCGACCAGCGGCACCTACCGCCGCAAGCGCGAGCGCGAGAGCGAGAGGCTGCGGCGCAATCTCGCCGAACTCAGCGAGGAGATCCGCTCGCTGCGGCTCCGCCGCGCGGAGACCAGCCCGATCAGGCTCGCCGCGATGGGACTTCAGCTCATCGCCATCCTCGTCGTCGGCGTCGCCTTCCTGAACCTCGCCGAATTCGAGAACTTCGCGCGATGGGCGGCCGCCGCGGCGATGATCCAGCTCGTCACCATCACGATGCTGCTCTTCGATCGGCAGTAGTCGCAGTCCCTCATGCCGCTGAACGACCGGCGGTCACGCATGCCGCGCCTCACGCTCCACGCCGCCCACCCGACCTCGCTCGCAGACCCTGCGCTGGCGGCGCTCATCCGCGCCTGCGCCGAGGAGACCGCCGAGCATCAGGGAGTCCCCGCTCCGACCGTCGCGCTGTTCGCCGACCACATCGAGCTCTCCGCGGACATCCCCCAGCCGATCCTGCTCGCCGTCGCGAACGAAGTCCGCCGCGCAACTGGGCGCTGGCACCGCGCGAAGTACGGATCGCCGCTCTGGCAGGGCGAATAACGCCGCGTTGAAGCGATCTCGTATGATCGCCCCGATGGATCCGACGCCACTCCTTTGGTCGACGATGCCCGTCGCCGCCTACGTCGTCGGCAGCGTGCCCACCGCGCACCTGCTTGCACGGACGCGCGGCATCGATCTCGGCGCCGTCGGAAGCAAGAGCTACGGCGCCACCAACCTGGGACGCACCCTGGGCAAGCCGTGGGGAATCGCCTGCTTCCTGCTCGATTCGCTCAAGGGCGCGCTCCCCGTGCTCGCCAGCGGCTGGATCCTCGGCGCCCTCGGCGCGACGCCCGGAAGCTTCTCCGCAGAGACAGCGTGGTGCTGGCTCGCCGTCGGCGCCTCGGCGATCGTCGGACACACGCTTTCGCCATGGATCGGCTTCAAGGGCGGCAAGGGCGTCGCGACGGGCTTCGGCGCGCTCGCCGCCATGTGGCCCGTGCTCACCCTTCCAGCCCTCCTCGCGCTCGTCGTCTGGGCGGTGCTCGTCCTCCTCTTCCGCATGGTGAGCCTCGCCTCGATGGTCGCAGCCGTCGTCGTGCCCTGCGCCGTGCTCGTCGCCGCGCTGTCCGCCAACGGCACCGACGGCGTGCGCGCGGTCGTCCCGTTCCTCGCCGCCAGCGCGCTCATCGCAGCCTTCGTGATCTTCAAGCACCGCTCCAACATCGCGCGCATCCGCGCGGGCACAGAGAGCAAAGTCCTGCAGAAGAAGCCCGCGGAACCCGCACCCGCGGAGAGCAAGCCATGACCACCGACGCCAACCACGCCGGCTACCGCTCGCCCCTCGAGTCGCGCAACGCGAGCAAGGAGATGCGCACGCTGTGGAGCGAACAGCGCAAGTTCTCCACGTGGCGCCGCATCTGGCTCGCCCTCGCCGAGAGCCAGCACGAGCTCGGCATGCCCGTCACCCGCGCGCAGGTCGAGTCGATCCGCAAGCACCTCGACGACATCGACTACAGAGTCGCCGCCGAGCACGAGTCGCGCCTGCGCCACGACGTGATGGCGCACGTCCACACCCTCGGCGACGCTGCGCCCGACGCACGCGCGATCATCCACTTCGGCGCCACCAGCCAGGACGTCGTCTGCAACGCCGACATGCTCATCCTGCGCGAGGCGCTCGCGCTCAGTGCAGGCAAGCTCGCCCGCGTCATCGACCGCCTCGGCACCTTCGCCACCAAGCACCGCGCGCTGCCCACGCTGGGATTCACGCATTTCCAGCCCGCGCAGCCGACCACCGTCGGCAAGCGCGCCACGCTCTGGGCGCAGGACTTCGCCATCGCGCTCGAGCAGGTCGAGTTCGCCGCGCAGTCGCTGCGCCTGCGCGGCCTTCGCGGCGCAACGGGCACGCAGGCGTCGTACCTCGGGCTCCTCGACCATGATCCAGCGAAGGTCGACATGCTGGAGGCGAGGTTCGCCGAGAAGCTCGGCTGGCCGAAGGACCGGCTCCTCGCCGTCTGCGGCCAGACCTATCCGCGCATCGTCGACGCGCAGGTCATCTCCGCGCTCGCGATCGCGGCGAGCGCCGTCCACAAGTGCGCCACCGACATCCGCCTGCTCGCCAACAGGAAGGAGATCGAGGAGCCATTCGAGAAGGACCAGATCGGCTCCTCGGCGATGGCCTACAAGCGCAATCCGATGCGGTGCGAGCGCGCCTGCGGACTCTCGCGTTTCGTCATGGGGCTCGTGAACGACCCGCTCCAGACGCACGCGACCCAGTGGCTCGAGCGCACCCTCGATGACTCCTCGAACCGCCGGCTCGTGCTGCCCGAGGCCTTCCTGGCGCTCGATGGTGCGCTCGACATCATGTCGAACGTCTGCGAGGGGCTCGTCGTGTGGGAGGCGACCGTCACCGCGAACCTCGCCGCCGAACTCCCCTTCATGGCGAGCGAGAACATCATGCTTGCCGCGACGAAGGCGGGCGCAGACCGTCAGGAGGCGCACGAGGTGATCCGCGTGCACTCGATGGCCGCCGCCGAGGAGGTCAAGCGATTCGGACGCCCGAACGACCTGATGCAGCGGCTCCGCAACGACCCATTCTTCGCGAAGGTCGACCTCGAGGGCGCGCTCGACCCTGCGAGCTTCGTCGGACGCGCGCCCGAGCAGACCGACCGCTTCGTCGCGAACGTGGTCGAGCCGATTCGGCGGCGCCACGCGGGATCGCTCGCAGCGAAGGCCGAACTGCGCGTCTAGGCACGCCGAGGGCGACGAGCGCCCCCGCTGCCCTCGAGTTCACTGCTGCTGCGGCGCCTGCTGCTGCTGCGCCTCGACCTTCTTCACCCATTCGATGAAGTCGAGGCCAAGCACGCACGACGGCCCGTTCGAGGGCGTCGCATTCACCACCGACACTGCCTGCACCTGCAGCGACCTGAGCCACTCGACGACGCCTCCGATCGGCGCCGACAGCGTCACCCAGAATCCGCCCTCGATCGGGACGCGCATGCGCAGCGACTCCGCGCGTGCGATGGTCGCGGTGGGGAACACGGCCAGGCTCGCACATGACTTGCCATCGGGCCCCTTCACCTCGATCATCGCGAAGTGCTTGATCTCGGGCTCCTTCTCACCCTTGAGGGCGCAGGCCACGATGTTCCACTCGGTCAGGAAGAGCAGCGATCGCGCGAACGCGATGTCGCGCGCGCGCTGCGCCGGCACGCCACCCTTCTGAAGCATCTCGTCCGACTGCGTGACGCAGGTGTTGAACTCCGCGAGGAGCGCCGCGTCCGCCTGCGCGCGCTCGGCGAGCTTCGCTGGGTCTACCGGCTCCTGCCCGCGCGCGCTGCCCTGGTCGTCCGCTGAGCCGCTCATGGTGCCTCCTTCGTCGGGGTGACGGCGTCATGCTAGTCTCCGCGCATGCCGATTCCGCGACTTTCCCTCGAACGCACCGCACTTCTCGTGATCGACGTGCAGGAAAGGCTGCTTCCGACCATCTTTGACGGCGACCGCGTGGTCACGAACTGCGCCGCCGCGCTCGAACTCGCGAAGGCGCTCGGCATGCCGGCGATCGTCACCGAGCAGTACACCAAGGGGCTCGGGCATAGTGCACCGCTGATCGCCTCGGGAGCCGCT
>JBEGLX010000133.1:0-4833 GCA_041183345.1 Planctomycetota bacterium | reverse complement strand
GATTCACTCGCGCGGCGCTCGTCCAGAGGGAGCCGCCGCAGCGGCGACCGCTCAAATCACGCAGCCGTCTGCGATGCGCACCTGTCGCTGCGCGCGCGCCGCAACGCTCGCGTCGTGCGTGACCATCACCATCGTGAGGCCCGCCTTGTGCCGCTCCGCGAGGAGGTCGAGGATGCCCGCGCCGGTATGGACGTCGAGATTTCCCGTCGGCTCGTCCGCGAGCAGGATCTTCGGCTGGTTGATGAGGGCGCGCGCGATCGCCACCCGCTGGCGCTCGCCGCCGGAAAGCTCGGCGGGACGGTGACCGAGCCTGTGGGCGAGCCCGCAGGTCTCGAGCAGATCCGCAGCGCGCTTCCGCAGCGCGCCGCGCTCCGAGATCCAGTTCAGCCGCGAAAGCCCGACGAGCGCAGGCAGCATGGCGTTCTCAAGCACGGTGAGCTCGGGCAGCAGGTGATAGAACTGGAACACGAATCCGACGTCGCGGTTTCGGTACATGTTCTCGCGCCACGCATTGAACGCGCGCACATCCTCGCCGCCGAAGCGGATCGGCCCCGAATCAGTATCCGCGCGGTCGAGCCCGCCGAGCAGATGCAGCAGCGTGCTCTTGCCCGAGCCAGAGCTCCCGACGATCGCAACCCACTCGCCCTGCTGGATCGTGATCGACGCATCGCGGAGGACGGGCACCTCGACACGCCCGAGCCGGTAGGTCTTCTTCACATGTTCCGCGGCGAGAAGCATGGTCACTCGTACCTCAGGCTTTGGACAGGATCGGTGTCCGCTGCGCGCGCGGCCGGGATCGACGCGCCGATCACGCTGAACACCACGCCGCCGATCGCGGTCGTTGCGGCGGTGAAGAGGTCGAGCGAGCTCGGGATCCTGCTGAAGTAGTAGACGCTCGGATCCCACACGAGGAAGCCCGCGTGCTGGGTCAGCACGAAGGCCAGGATCGCCAGCGCCGCCGTGATGTATGCCCAGAGCACCACGCGCAGCGCCGACGCACGCCTCAGGCCGCGCGCCATCAGGATGAAGCCCACGGGGACCATGCACCACGCGAGGATCTTGAGCCATGCGGGTGCAGGCGTGCCGAGCAGGTTGTGGATGTCGTTGATCCGCGAGACCACCGCCCACGCGAGCAGCACGCCGACCGCCGAACCCACCGCACCGATCAGCAGTCCATAGCGGAGGAAGATCCAGAGGACGCCTGTGCGCGAGGCGCCTACGGCGCGCAGGATGCCGATGTCCCGCGTCTTCTCCTGCACGATCGACCAGAAGATGGCGAGCACGAGTCCGGCGCACACGATGTAGACGATCGAGAACAGCGTGCGCATCAGCTCGCGTTCCTTCTCGACCGGACCGATGAAATCGGCGAGCTTCTGCTCCCAGGTCATGATCATCACCGCCTCGCGGCTCGGCGGCAGCGCCATGCGGGTCTCGTCGGCGCGGATCCGCTCGCGGAATGCGTCATAGACGCGCGCGACCGCGTCGCGGAGAGCGTCCGCCTCGACGCCACGCTTCGCGCGGACCAGGATCGAAGTCGCCCGTGCGGGGCTCTGGCCCAGCACCTTGGGGCGCCCGTCGTCGCCGAACTCGGTCTCCGAGACCAGCGGCGCGGCGTCGAGCCGCAGCATCTCCTGCGCGACCGCGAGCGGAATCATCACGCGGTTCGCATCGATCTGGTAGAGCCCGCTCTGGAACTCGTTGACGATCGTGAATCGCCGCTTCTTCTCGCCACCGAGCGAGCCACGGTCGCTGACGGGAACGAGCGTGAGCGTCGCGGACGAGCCGGCCATCAGATAGCCCGAATCCTGCGCAGCCGTCTCTGGATTGATGGTGCGATACGAGCCGTCGCGCGCGCGCTGGTTGAACGGGGAGATCTCGATCCCGAGCACCATGCCCGCCGCGCCATCGCGCGCCCTGAGCGACATGCCGTCTTCCTCGCGGTGGAAGAACTCCTCGCGCAGCGGATCGTCTTCCGCCAGCCCAGCGAGCTCCTCGGCTCGCGGCTTCTTCCAATACAGCTTGTCGCCGTACTGCACGACCCTGTGGAGCGACTCAGGCTCGATGCCCCAGACCTCGACCATCTCGATCTGCTTGCTGCCATCGCCCATTCCGTAGGGCATCTGGAGCAGCCCGAACGTCTCGACGATCGGGCTCGCCCCGGCGCACTCGGGCAGCGACTCGATGTCGCGAACGAGCTCCTGGTAGTAGGGGATGCCGGTGATCGGCCTGCTCACGACGACGTCGCCGGTCAGCGTCTTTCCCGAGGAACGGACCATCTCGAGGAATCCGCTCATCACGCTCACCACGATGATGACGAGCGCAACGCAGAGCGCGACGGCGGCGACCGCGATGAACGGAATGATCCGTGAGGTCAGGTAGCGGTTGGCGAGGAGCGGTGCGTACATCGCGGGGCGGGCGAAGGGTAGCAGGAGGCGCGAACGAGGAGGTGCGGGAGAGGAGGCAGGCGGAGCCCGCGAGCTGGCTCAGGCCGCTGCCGGCGCTGGCTTGCGCTTCTTCTTGCGTGGGACGCGAGGCTCGAGGATGTACTCCTTGCCGCCCCATCGGATGGGGACCCGTTGGACAAGCATCCGCGCGCCATCGAGGAGCCACCACGCGACGCACCCTGCAGCGATGGGGTGGAGCGCAGCCCAGGCGAGCGGCGCCCTCTGCCGCTGATGGACGAGACCCAGCGCTGCGAAGCTGGCGACGAGCGCAGCGCCGCTCACGGCGGCGAGCGTGATGGCATGGTCGTCGCCGCGGAGCGCGCCGAGCGAGCCAAGCACGATGCCCGTCGCGCAGGAAAGGGGCAGCAGGATCGACGTGATGCAGAGCTCGAGCGCTGCATAGCGGAGCCGCCAGACGCGACGCCCGCAGCCTTCGATGAGGATGCGCGTCCATCCCGAGCGCATCGCGCGGACGGAGTCGTACATCGCGACCTCCATGCGGCGCGTCGCATCGACCACGCCGAGGCGGTAGCCCGCCTTGTTCATGCGCCACGCGAAGGCGAGGTCCTCGAGGAGCGCGTCCTTGACCGCCTCGTGCCCGCCGAAGGCGCGGTAGTCGGCGGCGCGGAACAGCAGGAACTGTCCATTCGCGAACGGCCAGCGGCCTTCGTCGCGGTTCGCCTTGTCGAGCGGGAAGTAGCGGATCAGCACCATCGACGCGACCGGCTGGAGCATGCGCTCGAACCAGCGCTGGTAGGTGAGCCGTCCGACCGCGGAGAGCAGGGCGGTTCCGCGCTCCTGCGCGATCGAGAGCATCGAGTCGAGCAGATCGGGCTCGAAGCGGCAGTCTGCGTCGGTGAAGAGAATCCACTCGCCCTGCGCCGCATCGGCTCCGACGCGGCAGGCATTGCACTTGCCCGCCCAATCGGGCGGACACGAGCCGTTCTCGATGAAGCGGATGCGCGGATCGCCTTCGGCAGCCGATTCCAGCAGCTCGCGGGTTCGGTCGGTGCAGCGGTCGAGGACGTAGATCGCCTCGAAGTTGCGTCGCGTCTGCGCGCGCAGCCCGCGCACGCTCGCCTCGATCACCCGCGCCTCGTTGTGGGCTGGGATCACGATCGACAGCAGCCCCGATGCGGGCGGCAGCGAATCCCCCGCTCGCACCCGGGGGATGTGGGTGCGCGCCTGCGCGATCCTCACGATCACCACGATGGCCACGCAGGCGGCGAGCGCGTTGACCACTCCGAGGATGAGCCCGATGGCTGCCAAGGCGTCCATGGTACGCGGTTCACCGCGTCCCGAGCGACGGGGGACGGTGTACCCTGTCCGCCCCATGCGCATCCTTCTCACGAACGACGACGGCATCCACGCCCCTGGAATCGAAGCGCTTCACGGCGCGATCCGCGACATGGGCGAGGTCGTGACGGTGGCGCCGCTTGACGTGCAGAGCGCCACGAGCCATGGGATCACCTTCCGCACGCCGCTCCTGGTCGAGGAGGTCTCCCCGAACCAGCACATGCGCGGCTTCGCGGTGGACGGCCGCCCCGCCGACTGCGTGAAGCTCGGGCTCCGCCGCCTGTGGCCTGACATGTTCGGCGCTGGACAGCTCCCGGATCTCGTCATCTCGGGCATGAACTCGGGAGCGAACGTCGGCATCAACGTGATCTACTCGGGCACGGTCGGCGCTGCGGTCGAGAGCGCATTCCTCGGCGTGCCGGCGATCGCCGTCAGCCTCCACATGGGCGGCGGTCCGTCGCACTGGCGCCGCGCCGCCGAGATCGCCCGCCACGCGATCGATCGCGTGCTCAAGCACCGCATCGACCCGCATACGGTCATCAACATCAACGTGCCGCGCACCCACTCGGCCGACGCGCCCATGCCCGCGATCAAGGTGGTCAACATGAACACCGCCGCTGGCATCGACAACTACGAGCGCCGCGAGTCGCCTGACGGCCGCCCGTACTACTGGCCAAGCGGCAACGGCATGGAGTTCTTCCACACCAAGGAAGGCACCGACGTCGAGGCGCTCAACGAGCGGTTCATCACCGTCACGCCGCTGCAGTACGACCTCACGGATTACCACCGCCTGCAGGCGTGGCGCGATCGGCTGGCATGAAGCGCGTGATTTGAGCGGTCGCCGCCGCGGCGGCTCCCTCTGGTGCTCGGGAGTTTGGAGCGCGCGCGTTCGCTTGCCATGAGTGCCCGCAGATGGAGGCAACGCCGGAATCTGCGGAACGGGTTGCGCGGGGGTCCATCCCCGTGGGAGTCCAGGGACTCGTGAAGCACGTGTTCCCGCAGACTTCCGCATTCCAGGATCGCCTCGGATTCACTCCGAGGCGATGCCGCCAAACCGCGCCAAGTCGCGAGCGCCGTCGACACGCGATGGTGC
>JBEGLX010000132.1:0-5166 GCA_041183345.1 Planctomycetota bacterium | reverse complement strand
GGCGGTCGCGGGAACGGGCTGGGATCGACGCTGCGCCGCTCAGTTCTTGGTCGAGAACAGGAGCTCGGCGTAGGTCGGGAGCGGGTAGAGGTCCGCGGGCATGATCTTCTCGAGGCTGTCGCAGAGCTTGCGCACCTCGACCATGGCGGGAACGAGGACGTCGCGGTAGTGACGCGCCTCCTTCTCGGGGTCATGCGAATCGCAGTGCTCGGCCTTCTCGACCTTGGCGATCGCGGTGCGCAGGCTTTCGACGAGGCCAACGACCTCGCGGAGTTGGGCAGCGGTGCCGGGGCACTCGATGTCGCAGGCCTGCGTCGCACCGACGACATCGGCGAGCTCGGCCTGGAAGCGCAGCGCGCAGGGAAGTACGGCCGTGCGCACCATCGACTGCAGCGTGCGGCTCTCGATGCGGAGCAGCTTGATGTACTGCTCGACCATGACGCCGTAGCGCGCCTCGAGCTCGCGCTTCGACAGGATGCTGTACTTGGCGAAGAGCTCCGCGGCCTTCTTGGTGCCGAAGCACGCGATGGCATCGGCGGTCGAGGTGTGGTTCGGGAGGCCGCGCTTCTTGGCCTCGTCGTGCCATGCCTTCGAGTAGCCGTCGCCGTCGAAGCAGACGCGTCGGTGCTCCTTGACCACTTCCTTCAGGAGGCTCTTCACGGCCGACTCAAGCTTCGCCTGCGTCGGGTTCCTGCCCGCGCGCTTCTCGAGCTGCGTCGCCATGTAGTCGAGGCTGTCGGCGATGATCGCGTTGAGCACGGTGTTCGGCCACGCGACCGACGCGCTCGAGCCGACGGCGCGGAACTCGAACTTGTTGCCGGTGAACGCGAACGGCGACGTGCGGTTGCGGTCGCTGGTGTGGCGGGGGATCTGCGGCAGCGTGGTCGCGCCGAGCTCCATCGCGCCGCCCTTCATGGTCTTCTTCGGATTGCCCGACTCGAGCTGGTCGAGGATGTCGGTGAGCATGTCGCCGAGGAAGATCGACATGATCGCCGGCGGGGCCTCGTTTGCGCCGAGGCGGTGGTCGTTCGCCGCGCTCGC
This sequence comes from Planctomycetota bacterium, assembly GCA_041183345.1. Taxonomy (GTDB): domain Bacteria; phylum Planctomycetota; class Phycisphaerae; order Phycisphaerales; family SM1A02; genus QWPT01. The sequence goes on along the minus strand of JBEGLX010000132.1, from coordinate 4,125 downwards.
GATCGAGCCGCGGAGCAGTTCCGCATGGGTGTCCACCGCGCGGATGACCGCGCAGAGGATGGTGAGGAACTGCATGTTGGTGTGGGTGTCGTCGCGCGGATCGAGCAGGTTGATGCCCGTGTCGGTGGCGATCGCCCAGTTGTTGTGCTTGCCCGAGCCGTTCACGCCGGCGAAGGGCTTCTCGTGCAGAAGGCAGGCGAAGCCGTGGCGCTCGGCGGTCTCCTTGAGGACGCTCATGGTGAGCATCTGGTGGTCGACGGCGACGTTCGCGTTCTCGTAGGTCGGTGCGATCTCGAACTGGCCGGGCGCGACCTCGTTGTGGCGGGTCTTGACGGGGACGCCGAGCTCGAAGAGGCGCTCCTCGACCTCGGCCATGAAGGCGATGACGCGCTGCGGGATCGAGCCGAAGTAGTGGTCCTCGAGCTGCTGGCCCTTCGGAGCGGGCGCGCCCATGAGCGTGCGGCCGCAGATCATGAGATCGGGACGCTGCGCGGCGAGCTCCTCATCGACGAGGAAGTACTCCTGCTCGACGCCGAGGGTGGTGATGACCTGGTTGACGCCCGCGTCGGCGCCGAACACCTTGAGCAAGCGCATCGCCTGCTTCGAGACCGCCTGAATCGAGCGGAGCAGCGGGGTCTTCTTGTCGAGCGCCTCGCCGGTGTAGCTCACGAAGACGGTCGGGATGCAGAGCGTGGTCTGTCCGCCCGAGCGGTAGAGGAACGCAGGGCTCGTGGCGTCCCAAGCCGTGTAGCCGCGTGCTTCGTAGGTGTCGCGGATGCCGCCGTGCGGGAAGCTCGACGCATCGGGCTCGCCCTGGATCAGCTGCGAGCCGCTGAACTTCTCGATCGCGCCGCCATCGGAGGTCGTCGACAGGAACGCGTCGTGCTTCTCTGCGGTGGTGCCGGTGAGCGGCTGGAACCAGTGGCAGTAGTGCGTCGCGCCGTGCTCGAGCGCCCAGTCCTTCATGGCGATCGCGACGGTGTTGGCGATCTTCGGATCAAGCGGCGAGCCGTTGTTGATCGTGCGCTGCAGGTTCATGAACACGTCAGGCGGAAGTCGCTTGAGCATCACGTCGCCGGCGAAGACGAGCGAGCCGAACGTATCCGAAGCGCGGTGGGTCATGGACGAGTCCTTCGAGGTGTTGTCGAGGTGCTGGCGGTTGGTCATGGCGGGAGTCAACGCTGGCGGGTGCGACGATGTTCGGGTCTCGAAGGGGGCGGACCGCCCGCTCGAAACCAAAACGCGAGTATCGGACGGGGCGGCTTCCGACGCAAGGGCTTCTTCTGCGGCGGATCAGCGATTTTCGGGCGGCTGCGCCGCGGGCGTTTGCCGCCCCGCGCGGGCACGCCTTCGAGACAGAATCATGGAGAGCGGCGTTTCATTCGCCGCCCAAGCCAGGGTCGAACCGACGATGCCCGTTCCACCCGACGCGGGAGCGGCAGGGGCAGCCCTCTGGCGGCGTCTCCGCAGCGGGTCGCCGATCCATCCGCGCTCCCAGAAGAAGCCGACCAGCGTGACCGCGCACGCGGCCATCAGCCCAAGCGCGAAGGGGTAGCCGTACCACCAGGTCAGCTCCGGCATCGCCCAAGGGCTGTCCCCGCGGAAGTTCATCCCGTAGATGCCCGCGATCAATGTCAACGGCATGAAGATCACGCTGATGATCGTGAGCACCCGCACAATCTCGTTCAGGCGGTTGCTCGCGGCGTTGAGGTAGAGGTCGAGGAGGTGCTGCGAGCTGTCACGGAGAAATTCGACGATGTCGAGAAGGGCGCCCGTCTCGTCCTGGAGCTCGCGGAGGGCGGCGATGCGGCCCATGAGCTCAGGGTTCCCCGCGGTCCGCAGCGAGAGCGCCGCCTGCAGCCCGTGCAGCGCCTGATGCAGTGGGGCGATGCCCTGGCGAAGGAAGAGCAGCGTGCGGCGGTGCTCATGGATGCGCTTGAGCATCGACGAATCGGGCTTGCTCACGAGCGCCACCTCGAACCGCTCGAGGTTGGCCTGGAAGTCGGCGAGCAGCGGGCGGTAGCCCTCGCAGATCGTGCGCGCAAGGATGAGGAACAGCACGTGCGTGTCGGCGCGCGCGAGATTGCTGCCGCTCTTCCGGAGCCGCTCCCTGACGGGCTCGAAGCAGTCGCCTCCCGGCTTCTCCTGAATGGTGGCGAGTATCCGCGGTGCGATGAGGAAGTCGACGAACTCCGTCACCTTGCCCGGCGGGTGGCTGCGCATGGTCACGATCGTGAGCTCGCCGAAATCGTCGGCGCCCGCGCGGCGAACGCCCTCGACGAGGGTGTCGGCGGCAAGCGGCGAGAGCGACGCGATCTGCTCGAGGTGCGCCGCGCATTCGCATGCCGGAACGCCCTCGACATCGAGCCATGCCCAGCGGAACGATCGCGCGAGTTCGGTTGCCTCCGCGAGCGTGGCGCAGCGTCGCGACTCGATCGCAGAGTCGGTCCAGCCGAAGATCTCGATCCGGGACTCGCTTCGCTGGGATTCCTGCGCGCCGCCGCTCGCCATGCGGGGAATCTAGCGATTCACAGCGGACGCTGCCTGCCAGACCATCGCGCACGCGAGCACCGCGCGCAGCGACCAGCCGAACGTGCGGATCCAATTCGTCGCGACCAGGCTGGCGCCCACGGCCGGGTCGAATCCGGCGGAGAGGCGCGCGTGCGCAGGCACCTGCAGCGTCGCCGTGCTGAGCCAGATCACGGCGACCAGCGCGAGCCCCGTCCACGGCATCCACGCGGGGACGCCCGCGGGTCGCGCGAAGACCAGGATTCCCGCGGTCAGCGCCTCGACGAGCATCGGCGGTCCTACAACGAACGTCGTGAGCGACTGGTGGCTGCGCGAATAGGCCGCGAAGACATCGCTCCCGACCGCTGCGAACAGCGGGTAGTGCACGACCTGCACGAACCAGATCAAACCGGTCATGAACAGCGTGGAGGCAAGGTTGGCGATCAGGACCGCGGACATGCGTGCGGGTTCGCCGAGGTTGGCTACTCGGTTTCGTCGATCTCGATCCACTCCACGAGTCCCGTCGCAGGCTCGAGCAGGAGCGCCGTGTGCCGCGAGGCGCGGTGCAGCGCCCCCGGATTCAGGACCCGCGTCCGTCCGACAAGATCATCGCGGATCTCGTGCGTGTGACCATGCAGGAGGATGTCGAGGTCCTCGGCGAACAGGCGCGCCACCTCGGACTCGATGTGCCCATGGGTGAGCCCGATCCGCTTCGACTTCACCTCGATGACCGCACCCGGATGGACCACGTGGATCCCGAGCGCATGCGCGTATCGGGCGAGGCTCCGCTCGTCGTCGCAGTTGCCGAACACGACGGTCGCCTCGATCCCCGCAAGCAGGTCGAGGACCGCCTCGTTGCCCACGTCACCCAGATGGATGATGCGGGTCGCGCCGCGCGAGAGGAGCGTGTCGATCGCTTTCCGCGCGCGTGGCGTGCGGCCGTGCGTATCTGAGATGATTCCAAGTCGATCAGCCATCCGATCCATCGAGCGGCGTTCGAGACACCTCTGGGAGCGACGGACGCTCCGCGTCCTGCATGCGCCAAATGTCGCGGATTACGGGGCGAAGTCAATGGAATTCCGTGGAAAAGCCCAGCGGTCGCTTCGGATACGCTGCTCGCCCCGACCCCCATGAGCACCCCATCCGCAGCCCCCGTGACCCGTTTCGCACCCTCGCCCTCCGGCCACCTCCACGTGGGCGGGGCGCGGACCGCCCTCTTCTCGTGGGCGTACGCCAAGGGGCGGGGCGGCAAGTTCATCATCCGCATCGAGGACACCGACCAGAAGCGCTCCTCGGACGCCGCCAGCGTCGGGTTCCTCAAGGACCTCGACTGGCTCGGCATCCGCTGGGACGAGGGCCCCGAGTACCTGGCGCCCGACGGGACGACGGTGGGCGGCGGTGCGAACGGCTCCTACTTCCAGAGCGAGCGGCTGGAGATCTACAACCGCTACTGCCAGAAGCTCATCGACGAGGGCAAGGCCTATGAGTCGTGGGACAGCGCCGAGGAACTCGAGGCGATGCGCAAGGACGCCATGGCCCGCAAGGAGGCCTTCCGCTACCGATTCCGCGGAGCGGTGTCGGCGGAGCAGCGCGCGACGTTCATCGCGGAAGGGCGGC
>JBEGLX010000131.1:0-5343 GCA_041183345.1 Planctomycetota bacterium | reverse complement strand
GGGAGCTCGGCGTCGATCTTGCGGATCGACTCGAGCAGCTCGAGGCCGTTCATGCCCGGCATCTGCAGATCGGTCACCACGCATTCGGGGCGCTTGTCGGCGATGCGCGCGAGCGCAGCGTTGCCGTCGGCCGCGGTGATCACCGTGTGGCCCTTGCGGCTGAGGATCGCCGCGACGCTGTCGCGCATGAGTTCCTTGTCATCCACCACGAGAATCTTGCCCATTGCTGATACTCCTTAGCCAGCCGTTGCGTGAACATTCGTATTGCCTGTGCCGCCGCTGATCCTGCGCCGCACCGCCTCGCCGAGCGAGACGCCGTCGGCCGCGCCGATGCGGGCGGGCTCGAGCGGAAGCGACAGCTCGAGCCGTGCGCCACGGCGTCCTGCGCGCGCGCGCGTCGCCTCGCCGCATGAGGTCATGCCGCCGTGCGCGTCGACGATGCGGTGCACGATCGCGAGGCCGAGGCCGGTGCCTTCCTCGCGGGTCGTGAAGAACGGGTTGAAGATGCGCTCGCGCGCCTCTGCGGGGATGCCGGGGCCCGTGTCCTCGACGGCGAGCACGACGAAGCCGCGGCGCGTGCCATCGGCGGTGCGGAGGCGCGCCTCTCGGGCCGAGAGCGTGATCTCGCGCACCTCCGAGCCACGCATCGCCTCGACGGCGTTGCGGATGAGGTTCGCGACGGCCTGCGCGACCAGCGCGGTGTCGGCCGACAGCTCGCACGCGCCCTCGATCTCGCAATGGGCGGCGACGCCCTCCTTGGCGAGCACGGCCTCGCAGTCGCACAGCGCCATCTCGAGGATGTCGTTCGCGGTCGTCGGCGCGGCATGCACGCGGGTATCGCGCGCGAAGCTGAGCACATCGCCCACGATGCGGTCGAGCCGCTCGGCGGCGCGGCGGATCTTGTCGACGCTCGCGGCGGCCTCCGGGCGATCGGCGACGTCTTCCTTCAGGAGCTCCGCATTCAGCGCGATCGCGCCCAGCGGGTTGCGGATCTCATGGGCGATGCCCGCGGCCATCTCGCCAAGCGCGGCGAGCGACCGCGAGCGTCGCAGGCGCTCGTTCGCCTCGGCGAGCTCGGTCTGCAGGCGCTCGACCCTTGCCGTCAGCGCGACGTGCGTCTCCTGGAGCCGCGCGGTCGCCTCGGTGAACGAGCGCATGAACTCGGAGAAGTCAGCTGGACCGGTGTTCGTCGCCGTCACTCAGGCGCTCCGATCGGTGAATCGCGGCTGGTCGCCGCCTTGCGATTGGTTGCCGTAGGCGCGCTGCGCCGCGCGACCTGTGTCCGCGCGGGAGATCTCGGCGCGCGCGCCGGCACGGCGCGCGGTGAGCTCCGCCGCGAAGCTCACGTCGGTCGCCTCGATCTCGCGCAGGATGGCGAGGACGTCCTTCGAGGCCTGCGAGATCTCGGTCGCGTCGGCGGCGGTCCACTCGGAGGCACCGCCCGCGAGCTCGCGCCACTCCGCGTCATGCCGGCGCATGGCGGCGATGCACGCCTCGCGCGCGGCAAGGTGCGCGCCGAGGAGTTCCTCCGCCTCGATCTGGCCGATCTCGCCACGCGCAGCGGAGTCGATCGCCGCCAGGACCTTCGGCTGCTCGTCGACGAGGCCGCGCATCGCGCGCGCGGAGGCCAGGCGAAAGCCTGCGATCTGCCGCATGCGCCCTGCGCCCGTCGGAGTCCCGGAATTGCCGCTGAGACCGCTCACTGATTCGGCTCCTTCCCATCACCCGTGCCCGCGATCCGTCGCGAGCCCGGTGGGTGGTTCTTCAGCCAGCTGCGCCAGTCATCGCGGCTGAACACGCCGCCATCGCCGAGCAATGCGTCATCGGGAAGGCTCTCGATCCGGCGCAGCGCTCGAGTGTGCGCTGCCTCGGCGCGCTGGGCGTCGCCGAGCGAATCGGCCGCGTTCACGATCTGCACGAGCGCGAGCACGCTCGCAGCTTCCTCCGGGTACTTGCGGTCGACCGTCTCGTAGAAGTCGATCGCTTCCTTGAACTGCCCGCGGTCGAATGCGCAGTGCGCGCGCTGCAGGTAGGAGTTGCGAAGCATGTCGCGTCCAAGTCCATCGAGCGCGCGCCCGCGGGTCTCGAACGACTCGATGGCGCGCTGGTAGGCGCGCTGCGCCTCGACGGCGCGATCGATGGATGAGCGCTCGAGCTGCAGGCGCCGCGTCGTCGTCAGCGCGTCCGACTTCGATTCCGCAAGCGCGAGGCGGGAGATCTCCTGCAGGCTCTGCCCGAGTCGGAAGAGGCGCTCGCCGACGGAGCCGTTCGCGGGATCGCGTTCGACGAGCTCGTTCAGCCGCTCGGCGCTGGCGGTGAAGTCGCCCCGCTTGAACGAGAGCCGCGCGGTGAGGTCGAGCGCCTCGCGGTACTGCTCGCTGTCAGGCGCGAGGCCTGCGTTGCCCTCGAGGATGCGGCGCAGCTCGGCGAGCGCGCGCGGTTCGTCGCCCGACGCGACGTAGACGCGCACGAGCGGCATCGCCACGCGAGGATCGTTGCTCGTGATCTTGTACACGCCCTCGTAGGCTTCGCGCGCCCGCTCGAAGTCCTGTGCCTGCGCGTGGATGTCGCCGATCCGCAGCAGGCGCTCGGTGCGCTTGCTGTCGCCCACGGGAAGCAGCGAGAGCGAGGACTCGAAGTGGGCGAGCGCCTCGGCGGGCTCGCCCGCGCAGTCGAAGCTGTCGCCGGCGCTGAAGTGCAGCTCCGATCGCGCGATCGCCTGCAGCTCCTTCGCGGGGTCGGTGCGGAGGAACGCCGCGAAGTGCTCGCCGGCGCGGCGGAACATGCGGTTGATCTCGGCGCGTGCGCCTGGCTCGATCGCGCTCGCGCTGCCCGCGCGGTCGGTCTCGGCGGCGCGCATGCGCTGCGCCTCTGCATAGGCCGCCTCGCCAAGCAGCTGCTCGGCCATCGCGCCGGCCGCCCCGCGGTCGCCGAGCGCCACCGCGCGCGTGGCGTAGTCGATGGCATCGATGTTCTTGTCCTCGCCGATCGCGGACCGCGCGAGCTCATTCAGCACGGACAGGCACTCGTCGGCGATTGCAGGCGACAGCCGGCCCTTGTCGTGCAGCGCGAGGATCGAGTCGAAGTCCCGGAGCGCATCCTCGCGCTCGCCGAGACTGGATCGCGCGCGCGCGCGGCCGAGGACGAGCCGCGACTTGAGCTCTGGCGGGTGCTCGGTGAGGACGGCGCGGTCGAAGACGGCGCTCGCGGCCGCGTGGTCACCAAGAGAAAGGAGCGCGAGCCCGCGGCTGAGGTCGATCTCGCCCTCGAGCGTGGTCGCAGGCTTCACCAGCGCGCGCGCGCGATCGAGCTCGCGCACGGCGTCGGCGTACTTGCCCTCGCGGCGCAGGCACTCGCCGAGCAGCCCGCACAGCTCCGCAAAGGTCGTGTCCTCGACCGCGTCCCCTGCGGATGCAGCGCTTTCGGCGCGACGGATCTCAAGAAGCAGCCGCTCGGTCGCGGCATCGGCATGCCCATGGTCCATGCGGGCGCGCGCAGCGAGGGCGGCAGCCCAGGCGCGGTCCTCCGCGCGCATGCGCGGCGCAGCGCGGAAATCCTCGTATTCCTTGAAGAAGCTGGCGATGGCGCGGGTGGCGGCGGCGGGATCGGCTGCCTCGTCAAGCGCCTCATAGGCAGCCTGCAGCTTGCGTCGGCCGAAGCCCGCAGCGAGTTCCTGCGCATGCGCCTCGTCGCCCGCGAGTTCCGCCGCGGCGACCGCCTCGCTGTCGCGCTGCGCACCCACGAGCATGCGTGAATAGCGGGCGAATTGCGCCTCGTCGAGCTCCACCTTCAGCTCGATCGCCTTCTCGTACTGCTTCGCGACCGCCTCGAAGGCCTGCTGCGTCGCGTTCTTCGGAAGCTCTGCTGCGGAAAGGTCTGCGCGCACGGCCTCGAACCGCCCCGCGAAGCCCTCGGGAGCCTCGCCGAGATGCGGCGCAATGACCTCGTCGAGGATCGTGTGGGCGATGGCGAGCTCGTCCTTGGCGATCTGCTCGCTGGCCTGGGCGAGGGTGGCGTTCCACTCGTTCTCGGCGCGATGCTGCCGCGCGTACCAGAGCGCAGCCACGATCGCGCCCATCGCCAGCAGCAGGACAGGCAGTTGCCACGCATCGCGCAGCATGCGCCCAAGCGACGCCCCTTCGGCAGCGCCGGGCGCCGAGGACGTGGTCTCGCTGGTCGTCGTGTCTGCCATCGCGGGTCTCAGATTCCTTCCGAGCGTGCTCGCGCACCTCTCGCGCCATTCCTTGGCGCGACGGGCCGTTCTTGCCGACAGGAGCACAATCCCGAGCGGCAACGGTCCCGTTCGGTTCATCGGCAGGCGGTTGGAGAATCCTCAAAAGGCAGAAATTGCTCACCCGCGGAGGGGACGGCCAAGACAGGCCGCGTCAGACCTCTTCGTCCGCCGGCGGCGTCGGGCTTCCGCCCTGCAATTCGCCCTCGTCGACGACCGCGGTACCCGAGATCATCTCCGCAGGACCATCGCCCCTGGGGTTCAGGAGCGCGATCAGCATCACCAGCGGGCTGGCCATGACGAAGAGCACATCGCCGATGGTCGCGGCCAGCCAGCCGGTGGCGAAGACGAAGAGCGCGGGCACGCTCGCGGCGAGGTCGGTCTGGAACGCGGGGATGCGCAGGAGGTCGAGCGGGTTGCCGCGGAAGAGGAACCAGAAGGCGACGAGCCCCGGGAGCATGTCGATCAGGATCGCCGTCGAACGCGCGGAGAGCGCTGCCCCGCGCACCGTCCGCACCGCGCTGGGTGCGCCCGCGACCGTCGCCAGTCCACGACGCTCGAGGTAGGCATCGGAGCCGAAGATGATGGCAGCGAGGACAAGTGCGACGGACAGGACGCCGATGATCGGCAGGTGGATCCAACTGCCCGAGGCGAATCCCGGCGGCGAGAGTTCCACCGGATCCGTCGGCGTGTCCGCCGAGAAGGCCAAGCTGCGCGCGAGTCCACGCGAGCGGTCGCCAAGCTCGAGCAGGATCGACTGCGAGCCGAAGGAGCCGAGCGCCCAGGGACGCGCAGGCTCCGCGAACTCCGCCCATGGATGCACGGTCTTGTCGCGGAGGAGGCCCACACGGATGCGGCTGCCGCCACCGTCGACCAGCGCGCGCTCGACCACGGCGGTTCGCTTCGCGACCTCGAAGGCGCCGAGAATGGCACGCGACGCGAGTGGGCCATCGTCGCCGCGGATCGACTCGTTCGTCCATGCGCCGTCGCGGAGCATCGCCAGCGCCGCGGAGCCCGCTCGAAGCCCCAGCGCCGCAAAGGCGCCACCGCGCGCGAAGAGCGTCACCCGCTCGGAGAGGTCGAGTTCAGGTAGCGCGGCTTCCTTCCAGCCC
>JBEGLX010000130.1:0-5710 GCA_041183345.1 Planctomycetota bacterium | reverse complement strand
GATGTAGGCAAGGAGCCCGATTCCCATGGTCTGGCTCGCCATGAGCCAGACCATGGGAATCGGGCTCCTTGCCTACATCCTTGGCGAGAAGCGCCCGAAGCTCTCGACCCGCTCGATCGCAGCGGGCACGCTCGCGTGGCTCGCTGCGTCGCTCGGCATCTTCACGCTCGAGGCGCAGCGCAACGGCGGCACCCTGCTCGCGCGCTTCACCGAGCCCGCGCAATGGGCGATCCCAGCCACCGTCGTCGTCCTCGGCGCGATCGCTGGCGGCTGGAAGCTGCGCCACGCGCGCGGGCCGCGCGCCAACGACCGCATCCTCCGCTACGGCAGCCTGTGGAAGAGCCTCGTCGCCGCGGCATGGCTCTTCGCGGTCGGCATGCACATGGAGGGCACGTGGATCGCTGGAATCGCCGTGGCGATCTTCGCCACCGTCGCGGTCGTGCGCGAAGCGGCGCCCCAGATCGCGGAGCCCGTCTCGTGGCGCTCCTGAGCGCGGTATTCTGCGCTGGTGCCGTCGAACCCGATCCCGCTCAGCCTCTGCATCCTCGCCGCGCTGTCGCTGGCGGCGGTGGCCGCGGATGCGCGCGCTCAGGGCGAGCGCGCATCGCCGGACGGAGCGACGCTCGGTGGATTCGTTCTGCCGACGAAGCCGCTCGATGCGCGATGCGCGATCTCGGCGAACCGCGGGTGGACCTGGAAGCAGGACGACACCCAGCGCCTCTTCCTCGAGGGCGACGTGCGCTTCCGCCTCGGCGGCTACAGCTTCAGCTCGAAGCGCGCGCTGGTGTGGATCAACCGCCTGCCGACCGGCGCGTCGTTCGCCACGCAGATCGCGGTCTGGTTCGAGCGCGCGGATGAACCCACGCGTCGCGCGGGGCTCGGCGCCAGCGGCAACGACCTGCTCGTGACCGCGACCATCACCGGCGCGACCGAGCTCTCGCTCCTGCTCACCGAGGAGCGCGCGCCAGGCGAGCGCGTGGGCGCCGAGAGCGCCGATGCGCCGCGCGCGCGGCGCGCCTTCATGAAGTCGGGTGAATCGCGACTCGCCCGCTATCTCCGCGCGCTCGACGCGCGCATCGAGGCGGGAACCCAGCCGCTCGCGACGCTGCCGATCGTGGACCGCGTTCCCGTGCGCGAGGAGCCGATGCCCGTGCCCGGCGGGAAGATCGAGGCCAGCGAGCGCTCGGCTGCACCGGCGCCGCGCCCCGAGAAGAAGCAATCGACGCCGATCTTCGACGCGGCGGGAAGCGTGAGCTTCTCCGCGGAGAGCATCGCCATCGAGGAACGCGCCGACCGCATCGCGATCCAAGGCATGGTGGAGATCGAGTACATCTCGACCACCGAGACCGCCGAGCGATCGCTGCAGCTTTCCGCCGAGCGCGCGGTCATCTTCCTTGCGCCCGGCACGCTCGCGGGACTGAAGTCTGGAAAGCTCGGCAACGCGCAGCGCACGCTCGACGCGAACGCCGTGGAGGGGATCTACCTCGAGGGCGCGGTGCGCGCAACCGACGGCGACTACGCCCTGCGCGGCGCGCGGATCTACTACGACCTGAAGGAGAACCGCGCGGCGATCGTCGACGCCGTGCTCCGCACCTACGACCGCAAGCGCCGCGACCTGCCCATCTCGGTGCGCGCCGCCGAACTGCGCCAGGTCGCCGCGGACGAATGGCTGGCCGAACGCGCCAGCGTCTCGACCAGCGAGTTCTTCACACCCCACCTCGCGATCGGCGTCGATCGCGTGACCGTGACGAAGGAGCCGCCGGAGTCGGGCGGCGGCATCTCCATCAACGCAAGCGGCGCCGCGCTCGAGGCAGGCGGCGCGCGCGTGATTCCGCTTCCAGGATATGAAGGACCCGTCGAGCGCATCCCGCTGCGATCGCTCGAGGTCGGCTTCGAGAACAACCGCGGCATGCAGATCGGCACGTCGTGGGATCTCGCCGCGCTGCTCGGGCGCCCGCAGGTCCGCGGCGTCGACAGCGAGCTGCACGTCGATGCCTACACCGAGCGCGGCGTGGGCGTCGGCTCGACATTCCGCCTGTCCGAGGAGTTCGGCAAGGGCGTCATCGACCTCTACTCGCTCTACGACACGGGCGGCCGCGACCGCACGAGCTCGGGCGAGCTCGTCGACCAGGACGCGGGGCTGCGCGGGATCCTCGACGCCGACTGGCGCACCGCGCTCGATCCCAACCTCACGCTGCGCGCGCAGCTCGCCGCGATCTCCGACGAGACCTTCGTCTCGGCGTGGCGACAGCAGGCCTTCAACCAGCGCCGCGAGTACGAGACCAGCGTCGAGCTCCTCGGCACCAGCGAGAACACCTCGCTCTCGCTCTACGTGAAGCACAACCTCGACGACTTCATCTCGAACTCGTACCTGCTCGCGAGCCGCGGCTACACCGTCGACAAGCTGCCCGAGTTCGCGTACCAGCGCGTGGGCGACGAGCCGCTCGAGGGCGTGACGTGGACGCAGCAGTGGTCCGCGGCAGGCCTCGCGCTGCGCCCGACCACCGGCACGCCGAACTCGCTCGGCGTTCCCATCGGCGCATGGGGCGGCGCGATCGGCGCAGGCGACTCGATCGACGATGCCTACGCAGCCGCGGGCTATGACGATGGAACCGTCGCGCGGCTCGACACGCGCCACGAGCTCAGCGTCCCGCTCACGAGCGGCTGGGCGACGCTCACCCCCTTCGCGATGGGGCAGTTCACGGGCTACATCGGCGATTCGCTCGAGACCTACGACCCCGACGTCGAGTCGCTGCGCATGCAGGCGGGCGGCGGACTGCGCGGCTCGATGCGCTTCGTGCACGTCGATGACCGCGCGCAGAGCCGCCTGCTCGACGTGAACCGCCTGCGCCACATCGTCGAGCCCTACAGCACGCTGTGGTATGGCTGGGATTCGAACGATCCCGGCGAGCTGCCCGTGTACGACCAGTCCTTCGAAGGCACCTCGGCGGGCACGGCGCTCAACCTCGGCCTGCGGCAGACGCTGCAGACGCAGCGCGGCGGCGCGGGCGCATGGCGCTCGGTCGACTGGGTGAAGCTCGACCTCGGCGTCGTGCTGAACGACGAGAGCGACGACTTCACGCCCGAGCCGGTCGATCCGCTCAATCCGTTCTCGAGCCTGCGCTGGGCGCAGTCGCCGATTCCCGCCTTCTACTCGTTCCGCCCCGAGCTCTCGCAGTGGGGCAGCCACGCATACGGCGCGTCGACGTGGCAGCTCTCCGACGCGCTCACGCTCGGCGGCACGGCGACGTACCTCTTCGAGGACCGCGACTTCATCACCGATCCCGACTCCGTGCTGCCCAACCTCGCGCGCGCATCGCTCGGCCTCGAGATGCGGCACAACCCCGTCACCAGCACGTACGTCGAGTATCGCTACGTCGCGCCGACGGCGACCGAGCTGCTGCAGGTCGGCCTGCTCTACGAGGTCGGCAAGCGCTACCTCTTCTCGGTGAGCCCGCAGTACGACCTCTCGGCGGGCGACTTCCGCGCGCTCTCGGGCTCGATCACGCGCACGTTCCCCGACTTCGACCTGAATGCCGACGCGGGGTACGACCTCGTGCAGGACCAGACCTTCGTCGGGCTGTCGCTCTCGATCCCCGCGGGCACGCGGGCAAGCGTGCGCAACTTCGGCATCTTCACGCCTGGCTCGGGAGGCATGCGTTGAGCGCGCCGCGCAAGCGCCGCGTGCTCCTCGTGAGCTCGTCGGGCGGACATTGGACTGAACTGCGCCGCCTCGCGCCCGCATTCGATGCCTGCGAGCGCACGTGGTGCTCGGTGATACCCGAGATGGCGCGCGAGGTCGCGCCCGATCGATTCCTGCTCGTTCCCGACGCGAGCCGATGGAACAAGCTGAAGCTCGCGTGGAGCGCCCTGCGCGTGCTGATCGCGCTGCTGCGCGTGCGGCCGCATGTCGTCGTCTCGACCGGCGCTGCGCCCGGCTACTTCGCGATCCTCTTCGCGCGGATCGTCGGCGCGCGAAGCGTGTGGCTCGATTCGATCGCGAACGCCGAGGAGCTCTCGATGTCGGGGCAGAAGGCCACGCGCGTCGCCACGCTCACGCTCACGCAGTGGCCCGAGCTCGGCACGGCGCTTCCCGCGGATCCCGCGCGCCGCGAGCGCGGCAAGGTCTACCACGCAGGGGCGGTCGTGTGATCTTCGTCACGGTCGGCTCCCAGCTTCCCTTCGACCGGATGACCGACGCAGTCGCCGCGTGGGCGCGCGCGCGGGGCCGCGGCGATGTGTTCTTCCAGACCGGCGGCAGCGCCGTCGATGTCGCCGGATTCGAGAGCGCGCCGATGCTCGATTCTGCCGGCATTCAGCGGCAGTTCGACCGCGCCACCGTCGTCGTGGCCCACGCGGGCACCGGCACGATGATCGAATGCATGCTGCGCGGGACACCCGTGATCGTGATGCCGCGCAGCGCGGCGCTCCACGAGACGCGCAATGACCATCAGTTCGCCACCGCGCGCAAGTTCGCCTCGCGCGCGGGCGTCTTCGTCGCCTGGGACGAGAAGGAGCTGCCTGCGCTCCTCGACCGCGCCGCCACGCTCGCGGGTGGAACCGGCATCAAGCCGCACGCCGAGGAATCGCTGCTCGCCGCGCTGCGCGCGTTCGCCGCGGAGTGAAGCGCGCTCGGTTCACTCGGAGAACAAGCCGTCCGCAGCGGGAAGCGTGAAGCCGACTGCGTCGGCGCCCTGCTTGGTGAGCCTGCGCCCCTGCCGCGTGCGCGCGAGGAACCCGATCTGCAGGAGGAAGGGCTCGACGAGATCCTCGAGCGTCTCCGCGTCCTCGCCGAGCGTCGCCGCGACGGCCTCGAGCCCGACGGGGCCGCCGCCGTAGATCGACGCGATCGTGCGCATGTACTTGCGATCGAGCTCGTCCAGCCCGCGCTCATCGACACCCTCGAGCGCCAGCGCGCCGTCGACGGCCGCGCGGTCGGCCTTGCCTCGCGAGCGCACGGCGACGAAGTCGCGCAGGCGCCGCAAGAGCCGCAGCGCGATGCGCGGCGTGCCGCGGCTCCGACGTGCGAGCGCGTCGAAGGCCGCCGGCTCGATGCCGGCCATGCCCAGGATTCCCGCCGCGCGCTCCAGGATGCGCTCGAGGTCGTCCTGCGCGTAGAACTCGAGGTGATGCGCGATGCCGAAGCGGCTGCGCAGCGCCTGCGTGAGCAGCCCTGCGCGCGTCGTCGCGCCGATCAGCGTGAACGGCTTGAGGTCGAGCGTGACCACGCGCGCGTGCATGCCGCTGTCGAGCGTGAAGTCGATGCGGCGGTCCTCCATCGCGGGGTAGATGAACTCCTCGACGGCCGCCGGAAGCCGATGGATCTCGTCGATGAAGAGGACGTCGCCGTGCTCGAGCTTGGTCAGCGTGCCCACGAGGTCCGCGGCCTTCGTGAGCGCGGGGCCGCTGGTCACATGCGCGCGCGTGCCCATCTCGGCCGCGATCACGTGCGCGATCGTCGTCTTGCCAAGGCCGGGCGGGCCGTGCAGCAGCACATGCTCCATCGGGTCATCGCGCAGCTTCGCGGCCTCGAGCGCGATCGCAAGGCGCTCGACGAGCTGCCGCTGGCCGACATACTCGCGCAGCGTGCGCGGGCGGATCTCGAGCGTCTGCGCGTCGACATCGGTCTCCCGCTCCTTCTCCTGCGCCTGCGCCGTGACGATGCGTTCCTTCGGCATGCGCGAAGAGTAGCCTAGATCCGCACGGAAGG
>JBEGLX010000129.1:0-5765 GCA_041183345.1 Planctomycetota bacterium | reverse complement strand
CGCCGCCATCGAACACGCCGTCGCCGGTCAGGTCCGGCATCGGCGGCGACGGCATGCCCCAGTAGGCGAGCACCTTCACAAGGTCCGAGCCGTCGATCAGCCCGTCGAGGTTGAGATCGCCCGCGAGGTAGGCGGGCGTCGCATCGAGCCCGTGGAGTTGCGCGGAGGGGATCACGGTCGTGAACTCCTGCGCCGACTCCCAGCGCACGCGCGTCGCAAGGCCGGTCCCGCGCGTGCGGTCGTACTCGAGTCGCATGACCACAGGAACTCCGCCCGCGAGGGTGATCCACGGCCGGACCGTCGTGGTCCCTGGGATCTCCTGATAGGCGAGCACGCCGTTGACCCAGAGTCGAGTCGCCGTGGTCTGGTAGTTGTTCCCGTGATCGACGTCGAAGCGCATCGGGCCTGTGAATCGCGGCACGAAGAGCCCGCCCGCGAATACGTTCTCGGTGGTGTTCGCTGCGGGCGCGCGGATCGCAAGCCTCGCTGCGTCGTGCGCGACCGCCGCCGTGGCGGTGGCGGACGAGACGACGACGTCGAGGCCGCTTCCGGTTCCTGCCGGCGGCGGGGGCGTGCACCCGCGCTTCCACTGCGCGAGCGCGTCGAAGCACGCCCACGCGATCGCCGCGTCCGAAGCGGATCCCTCTGGATCGACGGCTGCGGAACCAGCGACCCACGCCTCGAGGTTGATGTCGAGGTCGGTCGTCGAGACGGCGTTCGCGGCGTAGGGCTGCCCGAGGTTGCACCCATCTTCGGCTTCCTGGGTCAGCAGCAAGAGCTCCATGCGCGTCGTGTTCGCGGCGAAGCGCCTGAACGCAGCCTCGTGCTCGGGAGATGCCCAGAGCCCGGCCGGCGTGTAGGTGTAGAGCGGATTCGCACCCGTCTCGCGGAAGCGCAGCAGGCTTGGATATCGCCGCATGCCGTTCGATTCGGGAACCGCCGTGTAGGTGCGGTGGAGCGCCATCGTGGTCGTCACGAATGCGCGGTGCATCATGTACGGCTTGCGCGAATCACGATGCCCGACCAGGCTCTGCGGGAAGTACTCATGCCAGTTCGGGATCGACTGAAGACCGGGCTCAAGCACCCAGCCCACCATCCACCATGACAGCATGAGCTCGCGTGTCATCATGTCGCGGAAGGTCGTGTCGGTGTCGCCGCGCCCGCCCGTGAGCCCAGTGATGATCGGTGCCGGGAACTCCGAGCGGACCGGCCGCATGGTCGACTGATTGAGCCGCGAGCCGATGTCGAACGGGAAGTTGAAGCGGTTGAAGTTCGGCCGCATGACCACGGGGCGCCCGACGGGGACGGCGATCGAGACTCCCGCGTGCTCCAGGCGCAGCTGATGCTGGCCGGCCAGCATCGAGGCGTGCTTGCGACGGCCGAAGATCGCCGCGTTTGCGCCCGGCGCGGGCGAGCCCGCGAACGTGCTCGGCACGCCGTAGAGATCGTTGTGCGCTTGGATCGCCCACAGCGCCTCGGGCGTCGGGTTCTCGATGTAGGCATCGTGCAGCAGGAAGAGCGCCGCCGCGTCGGTGGCGTTCGCCGGAATCGGCGAGATGTCGGGCAGCCAGTCGTGCAGCGTGCCGTGTTCCGCGCCGTGGAAGCCGTCCTCGGTCCAGCGGGGGAAGGGGATGCCAAGCGGCTCGTTGCGCAGGTCGTAGCCGAGCACCTCCGCCTTCGCCGCGAGCGCCTGCGTCGTGGTCGCGATGCGTTCTCCCGAGAGGCTGGGCAGCTTCTTCGCAAGATGCTGCGCGAAGGCAGCGTCGCGCTCGACATGGGTGGCGCCAGGCAGCACGTCGCCGCCCGGCTGGAAGGGGCGGTGGGTGAAGCGATCGCGCGGAGCGGGGACATGCTGCGCCCGCATGCGCTGCACGAGCGTCACGATCGACTGCGCATCCTCCGGTCCGACGTGGAACGAGGCGCGGCGCAGGATGTCCGCATCGGAGATCGCGAACATCGCGAGGTCCATCGCGTCGGGAGCGTGGCAGTGCGCGCACGCGAGTCCGCTCAGGTCCTGCTTTCGCCACGCGCCGAGGAGCGCGCGCAGGTCCGCATCGATGGCGGTGCCGGGGACGGGCGCCAGGCCTCCGCCGTAAGCCTGCGCGGAGGCATCGGAAATCATGCAGAGCGACGCGGCGAACGCGAGGAGTTTCTCGAGGAGATGCTTGAGCATGGCGTGCGACCCAGGGGTGACCAGTCGATCCAATCTACTCCGCGCGCAGCCAGGGTCCAACGCGCGATGCGTAGATTCTCCGCAGACCGAGCGCTGTCTTTGCAGGCACAGCGCCGTCGCGCGGATGTCTTCAGACCCATGCGAATTGCGCCAGCCCGCCCAATCCCTGTATCTGCAGGTGCCTACGCCGCTCGGATGCAACGCGCAGTCTTGGAGCCTTCGTTATGCCATGCATGCATGATTTCGTCGGGTCGTTGTCCGCCCGAGTGCTCAACACCATCGCCGTTGCCACCACGCTTTCAGCGACACTCTCGGCCGCGGCCGATGTGCTTGACTTCAACGATCTCGGACCGAGCCGCGGCGGCGCCTTGATGCCCGCGATCTACCACGGAATCCGCTGGGAGGGCAGCTCGTGGCACTACATGACGGCGCCAACCGGCAACACGTTCCTCGCGCTCTCGACGCCTTCCACGCTGGTGCGGCTCGCGCCCGGCGGCAGCGAGTTCACGCTCCAGGGCGTTCGCGTCTGGAGTCGGCGCGGTGCCGACGCGCTCGGCGACTTCTACTTCTTCCTCTATCACAACGGCGTGACCGTCTACAACGGCTTCGAGGATCCCGATGGACGGCAGCGCTTTGACGGGACGCCGCGGGTGTTCGCGCCGAGCTACGTCGGCCCGATCGATGCGTTCGCCATCGGCTTTGACAACGACGACCACGACCACATCGCGATCGACGACCTCGAGCTCGTCTTCCAGACGCCGTGCCCGGCCGATCTCGACGGCGATGGCGCCGTCGGTGGCTCCGATCTCGGCATGCTGCTCGCGTCATGGGGGCAGCCGGGCTCCGCGGACATCGACGGCGATGGCGTCGTGCTGGGAAGCGATCTCGCGGTGCTTCTCGGCGCGTGGGGCGCGTGCAACTGAGCCTCGCGGCTTCGGACCAACACGACGCGTAACGGGCTGCAGTTCGCAGCGGTCGGACCCCAGCGCAGCGTCTCGTGCAGCGCGTCGAGGATCTCGTCCTCCACCGATCGATCGGCCCACAGCGGCCGCAGCGGATACGGTCTTCGCGTCGGAACAAGTGAGTGGCCGCTCGGGGAAAGCTTGATTGCTCAGACGAACTTCGCGAACGGATGGAAGCGGAAGCGATTGTGCGGGTCGACCCGGGTCTTCGTCGACTTGATCATCGCGGCCATCGCCTCTGTGCCGAAGATCACCGCAGGCACCGCGCTGCGATCGGGGTCATCTGGCTGCGAGTGCGTGCCGCTCAAGTCGATCGAGAGCCCGCGTACGGCACGGCCCTTGTCGACGACGCGCTTGGTGAGGTCCGCGATCGCCGCCCGCTCCTCGGCCGACTTCCCCTTCGCGTCGTAGATCGTGATGAGATCGAGGAAGAAGGAGTGATGGCAGTTCCCCGTCGGCAGCTTCGTGCCCGACATCGCCGCACCGCCGAGCGCGCGGATCTCGACAATCGACATCGCGGCCTCGTCGAGCGGCGCCTCGGCGACCACGGTGTCGCACACGAACGCAAGCGTCGCGTCGTCGGGCATGCCGTGCGTGCCCATCGCGTGGTACATCGACACGAGCGGGTCGCCCTTCTGCCCCGCGATCACGGGCCACAGCGCCGCCGCTGTCTCGTACCACGACGACCAGTGCCCCTGCGCCACGACGGTGAACTTCATCTCCGCCGCCAGATCCTCCCACGGCTTCACGAACTCGGCGATGTCGCCCTTGAAGCCGTCGTAGAACACAAAGGTCGCGACGAGCACCTTCGTGCCCGCGACCACAAGCTCCATCGACACGGTCTCGTCGGGCAGGATGCGCTCCTTCATCAGCTTGAGCGCGCGGTGCGAGTACGCCACCGCCTGCGCGCGCGTCTCGAATGCCATCACGCGCTGCTCGCCACCGCGGACCACGGTCTCAGGCGCGACCCGCAGCGTGACATCGACCACGACCGCGAGCGCGCTGCCTGCACCGAGCATCGCGGTGAAGAGCGGGTCGCCCAGCGTCAGCACGCGCACTTCGCCCGTCGCCATCACGACCGTCATGCGCGTCGCGCGCTGTCCGAGCAGCCCGAGCCGCCGCGAGAAGTAGCCACTCAGGCCGCCGTTCACGATGTAGCCGACCGCGCCCACGCCAGGGCCCGTGCCGACCGGCAGCGCGCCGTGCTTTGCCTTCACCGCCTCGACCAGTTCGCGGAAGAAGACGCCCGCTCCGACCGTGACGAGCATTCCCTCACTGTCGCTCGAGAACTCGATCGACTTCAGGTGCGCGAGGTCGAGGATGATTGCGTCGCCGCTGGCGTAGCCAGGCGCGTTAGCCGACTCGTGTCCGCCGCATACGCACGCGATCCGCGTCGCTTCGGGCAGCGACTTGATGACCGCAGCGATCTCCTCGGCCGAGCGCGGTCGGTAGATCGTGCGCGCGAGCGTCGTCCGCGGGATTGCCTCGCCCGCCTTCGTCACGGCCTTGTTGCCGCTGATCGCCCAGATGCGATCGGAGAACCACGCTGCGTTCGCTTCGACGGTCTCGACCTGCATGGCTGCACTCCCAGTGATTTGTGTTCCGAAGCTGCTCCGTCCAAGGAGCGTGTCACCGACGATGAGCCCGATTCCTCCGACCGCCGCGGTCTTCAGCACGGTTCGGCGGGTGATGTCCGCATCGCCCGTCACTTCATCGTCCTGCTGCATCGCTTGAGCCTCCCGAGGTTCACCGCACGATACCCGCGCGGAGCCTGTCGGTAGACTTTCCTGCATGAAGAGCAGCGCCGCGACCGTCAAGGAATACCTCGCCTCGCTTCCCGCAGACCGCCGCGCGGGCATCGAGGCGGTTCGGAAGGTGATTCTGAAGAACCTCGACAAGGACTACGAGGAGTCGATGCTCTGGGGCATGATCGGCTACGCGGTGCCGCACCGCGTGTGGCCGCTCGGCTACCACTGCGACCCGAAGAAGCCGCTGATGATGGCCGCGCTCGCGAACCAGAAGGACAACATCACCGTCTACCTGATGAGCGTCTACAGCAGCAAGTCCGAACGCGCGTGGTTCGAGCAGGCGTGGGCGAAGACGGGCAAGCGGCTGAACATGGGCGGGAGCTGCGTCCGCCTCAAGAAGATCGAGGACGCCGCGCTCGATGTCATCGGCGAGGCGATCCGCCGGACGCCCGCGAAGCAGTATGTAGAGAGCTATGTGCAGACGCTCGCAAGCACGGGGCGTGGTCCGGATGGCAAGAAGATCGGCAAGAAGACAGCGAAATCGGCGAGCAAGAAAGTCGTGAAGAAGGCGGTCGCAAAGAAGGCGAGTAAGAAGGCGAGCAAGAAGGCAAGTAAGAAGAGGGGAAAGGAGACAGGCACGCGCTGACGCAGGGATATCGCCCCTTCCGCGCGCGCGCGGCGTGATTCGCGTACCCTCTGTCGGTGAACGATACTTTTGAAGCGCTCGGCCTCGGTGAGGCACTTGTCAAGGAACTCACGGCTCTCGGCTACGAGGAGCCCACTCCGATCCAGAAGGCGGCGATTCCGCCGCTGCTCGCCGGGCGCGATCTGCTTGGTCAGGCCGCGACGGGAACGGGAAAGACGGCGGCGTTCGCGCTGCCC
>JBEGLX010000128.1:0-5818 GCA_041183345.1 Planctomycetota bacterium | reverse complement strand
ACGGTCGCGATCGTCGGCCGCGCGGGCAGCGAGATCGCGTCGCTCAACGACGCGCTCGCCCTCGGTGGGCACCGCGTCTACGGCGAGCTCCTCGTCGACCGCAACTCGTTCACCGATGCAGCCGCGCTCGGCGCGCTCGTCGGGCGCATCGTGTCGGGCTCGAACGTGCGCGTCGACGCCACCGACATGTCGGTCGCCCAGCTCGGCGCAGTCGCCGCGCAGCTCGACCATGTGGTCGCGGCGGGCATCGTCGGCCGCATCGAAATCGGGGCGGGCTTCGATCCGACCGCCATCGGGCAGATCGTGGCCAAGCTCGCGCCGAGCGCGGTCCTCGACGTCGACGCCCTCGGCATGTCGGCTGCGGACCTCGCGGGACTCATGCCCTTCATCGGTCGCGTAGACAGCCTCTACAACCTGGTCTTGAGCAACCTCCAGCCGGGCGCTGACATCACGGCGCTCCTTGGCAAGTCGGTCGCCGCAGCATCCGCGGGGCGCGGGCTCGCGCAGGCGGACGCGACCGGGATGGACTCCGCGAAGCTCGAGCTCCTCGCCCAGAACGTCGGCCGCATCGCCGCCGGCGGCATCGGCGGAACCGTGCTCTTCGCAAGCGGCGCGTCGCAGCTCGGCGACGCATCGATCGCAGCGATCCTCTCGCGCGTCTCGGTCGCAACCCACGTCCGCGTCGATGCGGCGGGCATCGCGCCGTCGACCCTCGCGCTCTTCCAGGCGAACCTGGGCCTCGTCGACTCGTTCTTCGGGCTCGCGCTCTCGAACGCAAGCAGCGAGACGGAGCTGGTCGAACTCCTCTCCCGCTCCGACAACGGCAGCGCCAGCGTGGTCGTGACCGGCATGTCGCCCGCGAAGCTCGCCGTGATCGCGGCGCACGCTGACAAGCTCACCGCTGGCGGGCTCTCGGGCGGACTCATCCTGATGAGCCAGCTCGACGCCACGCAGCTCACGGCACTCTTCGGCAAGACCGACTGGGCTGCGACCACCGTGACCGTCGACGCAGCGCGCATGAGCGTCGCCCAGCTCGCCGCCATCGGCGACGCGGCGGGTGCGCACCCGAGCGCCGTCACGATCGCCAACGCCCACCTGCGCGCAGGCCTCACCGTCGCCCAAGTCGCCGCGATCCTCGGCTCGAGCCTTCCCGGCTCGGTGACCGTGAACGCGACCGGGATGGGCGCGGCCCAGCTCGAGCTCGTCTTCGGTGGCTCCGCCGCCATCCGCCAGATCGGCGGCACGATCGCGATCAACGCGTCGACCACCATCCCGCAGATGCAGACCTTCATCGCCGGCGCCGGCGCGATGCTCGTCATCGACATCGACCGCCGCGGCATGAGCCCCGAGCAGATCGCCCTCGTGAACACCATCCCGATGATGGTGGTCGAGGGCAATGCCATCGTCCACACCGGCGACGAGTTCGTCGTCGAGGTCAATGTCCGCAACCTCTCGCGGAACGCCATGGGCCTGCAGGCGCAGGTCATCTACGACCCCGCGAAGGTCGAGTACATCGGCGGCTACGACATCGGCGGCACCGCCTTCCCGATGCTCATCTGGTCGGACCTCCAGATCGGCCGGCTCTGCTTCTCGACGGGCGTCGACTTCACCAACGAGGCGAGCTCGCAGGGCACCTCGAACGGCAACGGCGCACGCCTGCGCTTCCGCGCCGCGGCGCCCTTCTGCGTCGTCTCTGACGCGATCGCGCTTTCGCCAGAGGGCTTCACCAACCGCATCGCCGCGAACTCGGCGCAGCCGATCCCGTTCACCGGCGCGAACGAGGGCCTCTACGGCGCACTCGACAACCTCGAGATGTCGGGCGTCTCCGACTTCACTGCGAACGTCGCCACCGACGCGGGCTCCGTGCTTGGCGCCGCGTATCCCGAGCCCGTCGTCACCGCCTCGAACACCTGTGGCCCGCTCACCGTGGTCCGCACCATCACCCTGCCCGATGGCTCGCAGGCCTCTGCGTGGCCGTCGCACTTCCCCTTCGACGCCGACCCGAGCCAGGACCGTCCGACGGTCGTGACCTGGTCGGTGAGCGATGAATCGGGCGCGTCGATCACCCGCACGCACACCTACTTTGTCGCCAAGCACCAGCTCGCGGAGATCGACGTCGATCTCGCCGGCGCGATCGCGGCGAACTTCACGCAGAACGTCACGCTGCGCCTCGACACCGGCGATGTGGTGACCGTGCCCATCCAGTTCACGGGAGCGAACGGTGCCGTGCTCGATGCGCGCCTGCCGATCCGCCCCGCGTTCTCGTGCGCGCAGATCCAGGACGCGGGCCGCACCCTCGCTGCCGTCCGCCCGCTCGCCATCGTCGGACGCAAGTACGTCGCCCAGGGCGGCTTCAGCCTGATCGGCGGCGATTCGAACGCCGACAACAAGATCGACATCCTCGACTTCGGCATGCTGGTGACCGACCTCGGCTTCGGCAAGACGCCCGCGAGCCGCAGCAACTTCGACCGCGACAACCGCGTCGGCAACGGCGACTTCTCCTTCATCGGCATCAACTTCCTGCGCCTCGGCGAGCGCTGCGGCGCCGGCTTCGACGGCGAGCAGCCGATCACGCGCATCAGCGTGAAGGAGCTCCGCCGCCGCGGCATGGGCGAGATCGCAGCAGGCGACCTCAACGGCGACGGCTGGGTCGACACGACCGACATCTCGATCGCCATGCAGGGCGGCATCGCCCGCCCGGAGGCAACCAAGTAAAACGCTCTTCGACGCAACAGACGTCTTTGGGGTTACGGACTCGGAGAACCGCGAGTGGGTTCTCCGAGTTCGTCTTTTACCCCAGCTGGTCGAAGAAGCTCATGCACACACGGTACGACTGCCACGTGAAGTAGATCGAGATCGCGACCACGATCCATGAGGCGATCATCCAGCGGCGGTACGCGCGCTCGGCGGCCTGGCCGCCGGCTGTGTCGCCGCGCGCGTACTTCTCGTTGGCGCTGCGGGCGTAGAGGAGCGCGCCGATGCCGACGGGCAGGCAGGTCGCGAGCAGCACCGTGAGCACCGTCGCCGTGATCGCCCAGCCGAGGCTTATGCGGCGGGCGTTCGCGACAGTGGCAACGCCTCCGATCACCGGCGGCGCGATCGGCGGAAGGCCGGCATCGGGCAGCACGCGGCTCACCGGCAACCACTCGGTCGTGTTCACCTCGAGCAGCATCGCGTTCGCGCGCACGCGCCCCTCGGCGACGAAGCCGCGGAGCTCCTCCAGCGTGTAGGGACCGTAGCTCTGCCCGTCGCCGATCGAGAGGTAGTAGCGCGGTGCGGGATGGGTTCCGTCGTCGTGCGCCACCATGAGCCTCGCGCTAGTCGCGCAGCGGGACGCCCTTCGCATCGGTCGCGATCGAGCCGGTGAAGATCAGGATGCCCTCGATGAGGCCCCAGATCCACGCCACAGGGGCGAGCCAGCCGCAGGACAGGATCGAGATCAGGAGCTGGGCTATGCCACGCCCCGTGTAGCCGAGGTAGAAGTTGTGGATGCCGAGCGCGCCGAGCAGGACGCCGAAGAGACCCGCGGCGAGTCGGCTCTTCGCAGCGGGATTGAAGGGCGGCGAGCCGAAGGCGGGCGGCGGCGGCGTGATCGGCGGGAATGAGCCGGGCGGCATGCCCCCCGCCGAGCCGAGCACCGTGTGCGAGGGCACCCAGGCGGAACCGCCCTCTGCGCACAGCATCGAGGTCGCCGTCACGCGTCCTTCGGCGGAGAAGCGCTGGAGTTCGTCGACCGTGTACGGACCGTACGACTTACCGTCGCCGATCGAGAGGAAGTACCGCGGTGATCCCGGAGTCATCGGTGGCGCCTCACGCTCAGAACGAGAGACCCGCGACTTCCCAGCCCTTGCGATACGGACGGCGGAGCGCGGCGCTCGCGAGGGTGCTGTTCGTGAAGACGCAGTTCATGGCGTCGTAGGTGAGTTCCTTGCCCGGTTCGACCGCGCTCATCGCGCCGATCGACAGGCTCTCGCACATGCGCCCGGCCTTCTCGAAGCGCGAGACGCACGCGTCCTTCTTGCCGGCAAGGCAGGCCTCGACCCAGTTGTGCCAGTGGTTCGACTGCTTGAACTCACCCGGCTTGAGATCGACCGCCTTGCCGTCGGCGAAGACGCGCGCCCAGGCGTGCTCGATCGGGAACCACATGATGCCCTTCTCGCCGACCAGGATCACGCCGCCGTCGCCCTTGACGACGTTCTTGCCCTGTTCGCCGCCCTCCCAGCCCTCGGGCATCCCGATCTTCTTGAAGTCGGGGAACTGGCCGCCGTCGTACCAGAAGAGCGTGAGCCCATCCTTCGACGTCTTGGCGTTGGGCGCGTACTTCAGGATCACCGCCTCGTTCTCGGGGAACTGGTCCTTCGACGGCTTGACGGGGTAGCAGATCGCCGACTTCGGCGAGCCGAGACCGAGCTCGTAGAACGGGACGTCGAGCATGTGGCAGCCCATGTCGCCGAAGGCGCCGGTGCCGAAGTCGATCGTGCCACGCCACGCGAAGGGCGTGTAGCCGTCCTTGTACGGGCGATCGGCGGCCGTGCCGAGGAAGAGATCCCAGGACAGGTGCGCGGGCACGGGGTCCGCGCCCTCGGGGCGCGGATTGCCCTGCGGCCACCAGCCAGCGGGACGGTTGGTCCAGGCGTAGATCTCCTTGACGGGACCGATGACGCCGTCGCGCAGGAGCTGGCCGCCGTACTGGCGCCACTTGGTGGCGATGCGCTGCGTGCCCATCTGGGTCACGATCGACGGCTTCGAGGCAGCGACGTCGGCGAGGCGGCGGTTCTCCCACGCACCCTGCGCGAGCGGCTTCTGGCAGTAGACGTGCTTGCCGAGGTTGATCGCCGCCATCGAGATCGGCGCGTGCATGTGGTCGGCGGTCGAGCAGACGACGGCGTCGAAGCCCTTCTCCATCTTCGAGTAGGCCTCGCGCCAGTCGCGGAAGGTGGCGACGCCGGGGAAGCGCGCCTTGACCGTCTCGCCCTTGTCGTTCTTCGAATCGAGCGTCCAGCCGTCGAGCTGGCGCTGGTCGATGTCGACGAGCCCGACGATGTCGACCATCTTGTGACCGGCGACCTGGTCGAGGTCGGAGTGGCCCATGCCGCCGACGCCGACCTTGAGGACGCGCAGCTTCTCGTTCTGGCCGAGTCCGCGGCGCAGGAACGCAGGCGCGGTGCCGGCGGCGATCTGCGCGGCGAGGCCGGCTGCGAGCGGGGTTGCGATCGAGGTGAAGACGAAGTCGCGGCGCGTCATGCTCATCGTGGGAACTCCTGTGGAGCGCGCATTCAACCACAATCCCGCCGCCGCGTTGAGGGGCACGGCGCGGGATGGGCGGATTTTCCCGCGTTCACCGCGATCGACGCGCGCGTGGCACGCGCCCGTTCAACGCCCTACATTGCCGCGATGCCTTCGAAGAAGAAGTCCTCCGCTCCATCGATCGCCCCTCACTTCGACCCTGACGCCGCAGCCACCGGCGACGGGCTCTTCGGGCTCGACACGCGAGTCGAGGATGCGAAGCTGGTCGTCATTCCCGTGCCGTTCGACGCGACCACGAGCTACCGCCCGGGCACCGCGGCGGGACCAGCAGCCGTGCTCGAGGCCAGCAAGCAGGTCGATCTCGAGGACCTCCAGTACGGCGCGATCTGGAAGGCGGGCTTCGCGATGCTGCCGATCCCCAAGGACATCGCAGCGCTCTCGAAGACGGCGCGGCGCGCGGCGGAGCCGGTGATCGCCGCGGGTGGCGCGCAGGCAGGAAACCGCGCGCATGCGAAGGCCCTCGACTCTGTGAACGCAGCCAGCGAGCGCGTGCATGGCTACGTCGCCCGCG
>JBEGLX010000127.1:0-5819 GCA_041183345.1 Planctomycetota bacterium | reverse complement strand
GTCCATACGCTTCCCCCATGACGCGCGCGCTCCCCGCCCCAGCCCTGCTCCCTGCGTTCATCCTGCTCGCCTCGGCGATGCTCGTCGGCTGCGATGGCGGCGCCGCGCCGACGAGTGCGAAGGTGAAGGCGGGCGGCACGGAGTTCACCGTCAAGCTGGCGATGGACAACGCCTCGCGCGAGAAGGGGCTCGGCGGCGTGACCAGCCTGGCGCCAGACGAGGGCATGCTCTTCGTCTTCACCGACAGCCTGCCGCGCAACTTCTGGATGGTCGACTGCGTGATGGACATCGACATCGCCTTCGTCGATCCCTTCGGGTTCGTGACCGCCGTTCACACGATGCCCAAGGAACCGCTGCAGGCCGACGGCGAGGGCCGCGACGCCTACTTCGGGCGCCTCAAGCGGTATCCCTCGCTGGCGCCCGCGCAGTTCGCCTTCGAAGTCGCGCCGGGCCGGCTGGCGGAACTCGGCGTCAAGCGCGGCGTGCGCCTCGAATTCGACCGAGACACGCTCAAGAAGCACGCGAAGTGAGCCGATCCCGATGCATGACGGATGCGCCTGTCCGCCGTGGACGCGCCATGCCGCACCGCTTGTCGGCAGCCTTCGCATGGGACTCGCCCGTCCGATTGCCCGCATCGCCGTGATCGGCCCCGCTTCGAACGCGGCCGAGGTGGCTGCTTGGCGCGAGCGCCTCGGCGTGGAACTGCCGCTCACGGCGGTCTCGCAGCTGTCGCTCTCCGCGCTCTGCGACACGGCGGGTGATCCGCTGGAGCTCGACGCCGAGATCGCGATCCTCTTCGCTCCCGACTCGCAGGGCGAGACCGACGCCGAGCTCGACGCGGTGCTCCGCTCTGTCGAGCGCGGTGCAAACGATCCAAACGCCCAGTCGGGCGCGCGCGTGATCGTCGTCGGCGATGCGACGCGGCTGCACGCACCGCATTCCGGCGCGGACTTCATCGCCCGCGCGAACGCGGACCGCGACCTCGTTCCGTTCCTGCGCGGCACGCTCGCGTGCCTGCAGGGCATGCGGGCGGCGCGTCGCGAACTCGCGCTCCTCGGGCGCGTGGTCGAATCGATGCGCGGCGAGCTCGAGGAGCGCAACGAGGAGCTGCAGCTCGCGGCGCTCGTCCAGAAGGACTTCCTTCCCCTGCCGCTCGAGCCGCTGCACGGCGTGCGGGTGACCGCGCTCTACCGGCCGCTCGCGCAGGTGTCGGGCGACGTCTACCACCTCGAGCAGCTCGACAACGACCGCATCTCGATCTTCCTCGCCGACGCGGTCGGCCACGGCATTCCAGCGGCGCTCCTCGGCATGGCGGTCTGCCGATCGCTCGAGACGGCGGATCGTGTCGATGGGCGCCTCGCGCTGCTCGGACCGGGCGAGACGCTCACGCGCGCGAACAAGCGGCTCTACGAGCACCAGCGCGCCACCACGCGGTTCGCCACGGCGATCGCAGCGGTCCTCGACTGCCGCACGCGCCGCATGCGGCTCGCGGTCGCCGGGCATCCGCCAGCGATCCTGCTGCGGCCAGGCGAGGAGCCGCAGCCGCTCGCAGGCGAAGGCGGTCTTCTCGGCGTCTTCCCCGACGAGACCTACCAGGAGGCGGAGATCGAGCTCCGCGTGAACGACCGCATCCTCTTCTACTCGGACGGCTTCGAGCAGGCGTTCAGCGAGAACGGGCTCGCGCGCCACGTCGAGGAGTTCGGGCGGCTGTCGGGCGTGCTCGATCCTGAGGAGCTCGTCAATCGCATCGCCTGGCGCATCGACGCGCACACAGGATCGCTTCACCAGCAGGATGACCTCACGCTTCTCTGCGTGAGCATCGAGCATGCGGCCGCGATGCGCGCCGCCGCGTGAGCGCTCGCATCAGCGCTTCTTCATCCACTCAAGCTGGCGCGCGACGAGCTTCGCGAGGTAGTCGACCTCGACATTGATTCGGTCGCCGGGCTTGCGGGCGGCGAGGTTCGTCCGCGCGAGGGTCTCGGGGATGAGGCAGACGTCGATGACGCTCCCGCGCGGGCACGCGTCCGACGCGTCTTCCACCCGGGCGATGGTGAGCGAGACGCCGTCGAGCGCGATCGACCCCTTGTCGACGGCGTGGATGCCGAGATCGCCTGGGAGCAGGAGCCGGACGCGCCATTCGCCATCCGTCCGGACCTCCACCACCTCGGCCAGCCCGTCCACGTGCCCAAGCACGACGTGCCCTCCGAGGAACGTGGTCGGGGTGGCTGCGTGCTCGAGGTTGACCCCGTCGCCCGCCCGCAGGCTCCCGAGGCTCGTCACGGCGAGGGTCTGGGGAATGACGTCGAAATGCAGGGCGCCGGTCGGGGCGGCCACCACGGTCAGGCAGCAGCCGTTCACGGAGACGGAGGCCCCGAGATCGGGGCGATAGGACCAGTCCGGGGCGGCGATTTCCAGCCGGGTGGCGTTTGCGCCGTCCGTGTCGGAACTCGCGGGGGTCGGGGGGCGAATGGCCTGCACGCGGCCGAGGGCTTGGACAAGTCCTGTGAACACGCCGCCGAGGATACGCCACGACCGCGCTTGACGCTCCGCCCCCCGAGGGGCGATACTCCCCAACTTCCCCCGCTCGGCCGTTGGAACGGTCGTCGGAGGGTCCCAGAGAGGTTCGGAATGATGAAGTTCGACCGCGTCGCCAGCCCCGCCCGCCCCAGTCCGCTCGCGGTCCTTTCCGGCGTGGCCCGTTGGACTCCTGCGCTTGCGCTCGCGACGGCGGGCTTCGCCGCTGCGCCGATGCACGCCGCGCCCGTGGGTGGCGGCGAACAGGCGCAGACGCCGCCCCGCGTCGCCGCCGACGTCGCCAAGGTGCTCGAGACCTACCTGATCGGTCCCGCCGCGGCGGCTGACCTTGGCTGCCGCGTGAACTGGCAGACCTACGCGGTCGTCCCCGAGGGCGGTGCGCTGAAGTTCCTCGACAGCTCGTCCGACGCCGTGCTCGCCGTCAACAACCGCAATGAGGTCACGCTGATTCGCCCCGAGACCGGCGATCGGGCGTGGACCGCCTCCGCCGCCGATCCGATCGACAAGATCATCGGCATGGGCGTGTTCCCCTTCTCGAGCCGCACCGGCACGGACGCGATCCGCATCGGCGTGATGACCGACGCCGTGTTCTACACGCTCAGCGCGGACAACGGCGCGACCATCGCGCGCGCGCGCTACACCCACGTGCCGAGCACGTCGCCCGCGCATGTCGGAAAGCTCTTCATCTATGGCACGAGCTCCGGGCGCGTCGCGTGGCTGAACGCGGCGACGGGCAATGACGGGCGCACGCATGTCGTGGACGCCGTCGGTGGCGCGAGCCCCGTGATCGCGAAGCCTGCCGTGCATGATGGCGTGGTCGTCACCGGCGACCGCAGCGGCGGCGTGGTCGCGCTTGGCGCTGCGAACGGCGATTTCCGCTGGAAGAAGAAGCTCCTCGCCGGCGTGAGCGCGAGCCCCGCGATCGGCTCGAGCGCGGCGTTCGTCGCCAGCGACGACCAGTACCTGTACGCCTTCGACCTCGCGACCGGCACGACGCTCTGGAAGTACTTCACGCAGACGCCGCTCACGACTTCGCCGTTCGTGGCGGGCGAGCTGGTGCTGCAGGATGTCCCGGGCGAGGGGCTCGTCGCCCTCACCCAGAACCCCGAGTCGCAGCCTGGTGGCGAGGTGCGCTGGAAGCGCGAGCGCGTGATGGGTACGCCCATCGCGATCGTCGACAACGCGGCTGCGTTCTGGTGCGCGAAGTGCCGCAAGGTGACGCTCGTCGCCCTGAAGGATGGCTCGATCCTCCGCGAGGTGAGCCTGCCTGCCGTCGACAACCTCGAGGCGGACACGATCGAGGAGGGTGGCTTCCTCGCGTGGAGCGCCGATGGCCGCATCGAGCGCCTGTCGCCGCGGACGAAGCCCGCGGCAGCGACGGCAAACGCCGCCAAGTAATCCAGGAACCGCCATGCACGGACTCGTCCGCATCCGCCGCGCGCTGATCTCGGTCAGCGACAAGCGTGATCTCATCCCCTTCGCGAAGGCGCTCGTCGCCCACGGCGCGGAGATCGTCTCGACGGGCGGTACCTCAGCCGCGCTCGCTGCGGCGGGGATTCCCGTCATCCCGATCGAGAAGCTCACGGGCTTCCCCGAGATGATGGATGGCCGCGTGAAGACGCTGCACCCGCGCGTGCACGGCGGCCTGCTCGGTCGGCGCGACGTCGCCGAGCATGTGAAGGCGATGGAGGAGCACGGGATCGCGCCGATCGACCTCGTGTGCGTGAACCTGTATCCGTTCGAGATGACGGTGCGCCGCGAGGGCGTGCAGGAGCACGAGGCCATCGAGCAGATCGACATCGGCGGGCCGTCGATGCTTCGCTCGGCCGCGAAGAACCACGAGTTCGTGACCGTCGTGACCGATCCCGCGCAGTACGACGCGGTCGCGAGCGAGCTCGCGAAGAACGAGGGCGCGACGACGCTCGAATTGCGGCGCCGGCTTGCGGCGGCGACCTTCGCGCGGACGGCGGCGTACGACACGGCGATCTCGGCGTGGATGGCCGCGCGCGCAGGCAACCGCTTCCCGCCCGTGTTCGAGCTGCGCGGCGTGAACGAGGGCGAGCTCCGCTACGGCGAGAACCCGCACCAGGCGGCAGCGGTCTATCGCGATCCGACGTTCCGCGGACCAAACGTGGTTGGTGCGGAACTTCTGCACGGAAAGCCGCTTTCCTACAACAACCTGCTCGATGCAGCGGCGGCGCTTGAGCTCGTGCAGGACCTGCGCGAGCTCGCTCCTGACATGGCGGGCGCCGTGGTCGTCAAGCACACGAATCCGTGCGGCACGGCGATCGCGCCAAGCCTGCGCGAGGCGTTCACGCGGGCGTACGCGGGCGATCCTCTGGCGGCCTTTGGTGGGATCGTGGCGCTCAACGCCGCGGTCGACAAGGCGACGGCCGAGGAGATCGTCGCCGGCGAGAAGTTCCTCGAGGTCGTCGTTGCTCCGAGCTACGAGCCGGAGGCGCTGGCGCTGCTCCAGGCGCGCTGGAAGAACGCGCGCCTGCTCGCGGTCGGGCCGGTGACGGCTGCGCCGAAGTCGGTGCTTGTCCGCTCCATCGCGGGCGGTTTCCTCGCCCAAGAGGCGGACACGCACGAGATCGATTCGGGCAAGTTCCAGCACGCCGCGGGTCCCGCGCCAAGCGCCGAGACGCTGCGCGACGCTGCATTCCTGACGGCGGTGGTGAAGCACCTCAAGTCGAACGCTGTGTGCATCGGCAAGAGCGGGCAACTGCTGGGCGCGGGCGCGGGACAGATGGACCGCGTGGCGAGCTGCCGGAATGCGGTCGAGAAGTCGGGAGCGCGGGTGCGCGAGGGCGCGGGAGTTGCGGTCGCGGCAAGCGATGCGTTCTTCCCCTTCGACGACGGCCCGAGGCTGCTGATCGAGGCGGGCGTGCGGTGCCTGGTGCACCCGGGCGGCTCGAAGCGCGACGAGGACACGTTCAAGCTGTGCAACGAGAAGGGCGTGACGTGCCTGGTGACGGGCGTGCGCCGATTCCGGCACTGACCGGGGCGGCATTGACCGAGGCGACTTCACCGCGCGCGGACGCACAAGGCGGGAAACGGTGCCAGGCACGTGCCGTGAGGTGCCAGGCACCTGACGGCACGTGCCTGGCACTGGAATCGCACAATTCTATACGGCAAGGTGCCGTGTACGTGCCGCGAGGTGCCTGGCACCTCACGGCACGTGCCTGGCACCACCTTTCCGTATACTCTTGGGCGCTATGGCCGACAAGCCCGTCCTCGACCACCCCTCCCTTCCAATCATCAAGGAAGCCTTCCCGAACGTG
>JBEGLX010000126.1:0-5927 GCA_041183345.1 Planctomycetota bacterium | reverse complement strand
AGCCGATGCGAGCGGTAGACCGTGTCGGGCGCTGCGCCGACCACAAGCCCGCCCGCATCGGCGGGAATCTCGACGCTCGAGACGCCATCGGAACCGACGCGGAACGCGTGTCCATGGCCGCCATCGCAGAGCTCCACCGCTCCATCCGCCGCGATCGACACGACCAGCAGCGACGCGAAGTCATACGCCTCCGTGTGCTGGTAGAGGAACTCGTTGAGACCCGTCATCGTCAGCGCAGGATCCTCGACGCGCCCCGCGGCCGCATGCAGCCAGCTCTGCGCGGCGCTCATGAGGATCGCGGCGCCCATGCCATGCCCGCAGACGTCGCCGATCCACGCCAGCGTCGATCCATCGGGCCGAGTCGCGATGCCGACGATGTCCCCGGACACATTGGCGGCGAGCGTCGCCTCATCGGGCGGCGCCGCCGAAATCGACTCGAGCGCCCAGGAAATCGAGCCCATCGCACCGGTCCGCTCCGGCAGAAGCCGGCGCTGGACGCTCGCGGCGCGCTCGAAATGCGCGCGCATCTCGCTGAGCTTGCGGTACTCGATGCCATCGAAGACGAGGGCGCAGAGCCCCGCTGCGAAGCCCACGAACTCCGCGACTTCGTCGCCGGGCAGCGATGGCGACCGGCGGGCGTCGCAGTAGAGGAAGAGCGCCTCCTCGGAACGCACGGGAATCCGCGCGCAGACGGTCTCCGTCACGCCCGATCCGATGATGCTGTGCGCCTGCTGGAAGTTCTGGTTCTGCGAGAGCTGCGCGACCAGCGACGGATCCTGCGCGGCCGCAAGCACCGTTCGGCTCACGACGCCGCCTTCGCCGCCCGCACGCGCGATGATCGCGACGCGTCCGTCGATCCCCTCGCCCGTTCCCTTGACCACCATGCCACGCTCGAGGCCCGTCACCGCGATCACCTGGCGGAGGATGGTCTGCGCAGCCGCCTCGCGCTCGGCGAGCGCAAGGTTCTTCCGCATCAGGTCGCGGAGTTCGCGGATCCACTTCGGCGATCCCGCCCGCGTGCCCAGCATCACGGTGCGGACGTTGTCGCCACCCGAGCCGAGATTCTCCGTGCGGACTCGCTCGTACACCCGCTCGACATCGATCCGGACGGGACCGCAGAGGACCGTATCGCCCTCGCCGATCGGCAGGCGCACCAGCGGAGGGATCGCGGCACCGTTCACGCGCGTGCCGTGCTTGCTCCTGCGATCCTCGATCGAGAGCCCTTCGTCGTCATAGCGGACGATGGCATGCTCGCGCGAGACGGACTGGTTGTTCAGGCAGACCGCACACTCCGTCGAGCGCCCGATCGTGCGCGACTCGCCATGGTTGACCCGCACCGAGACGAGGTCCGGCGAATCAGGGAAGGTCAGCTCGAGCGGAGGGAATCGACGCGTCACGGGCTGGATGGTAGCGCAGCGCCCGCGCGCGCAGCCACGTCGCGGATTGCGGGCAGGATGTTCCACTCTGCGAACACGAAGAGCTCGAGATGCCCACCGTCGAAGCGATAGCGCGGCGGCTGGCCGAGCGCCGACCACAGCGCCTCCTGCGCCTGCACGGGCACGATCATGTCGATCGATGCAGTCACGCATGCCACCGGGCACCCGCGCAGGTTTCGCGCCGCAGCCAGGCTGTCGAGTCGCGAGGCCGCCTCGAAACCGCTGCGAAAGGCGGGGTCGCCGACAGGCAGGTCGCCGAAGAGGACCCGCCGCAGCGCGGAGTCCGCGGCGACGTCGACGAGCGAGCCACCGCCTGCGACGAAGAGCGCTGCGTCGCAGGGGATCCGCCCAGTCGCCGCCACGCCCACGCCGATCAGAGCGCCCAGGCTCTCTCCCACGAGGATGACAGGTCGCCGCACGAGCACGCTGTCGTCCGCGCGTAGCCCCTCGATCCGACGCCGCGCAGCCTCCGCGGCCTGCGCGATCACCGCGTCGACCGCGCGCCCGACGCGGGCACCCATCGCAGCGCGATCCGCAGCAGCGTCCCCGCGAATCTCCGCGAGCACCGAGCTCACCAGCGGCGGCGCGACCACGACGACATTCCATCCATCCTCACGAAGCCGATGCTCGCTGGTGGGCGACGAGTGCGAGCCAAGTATCCCCGGAAGGAGCACGCAGATTCCCCTCGGATCACAGGAGGGTCGGGGCCGAACGACACGCACCCACGAATCAGCCTCGCTGGAAGCTGCCTGCGCACTCGCATCCGACGAGCGTGGCATCGGCGTTGCCCCAAGCGCCAGTTGCTCCGGTGCGTGCAGCCGTACGCACGACTGCAGCATCAGCGACGCAAGCGCGGCAAGCGCAGACAGCGGCTTCGACACGTCGCTCACGCGGTCGTCCTCGTGATCCGCGCGTACGCGATGCCGGTGCCGACGAGCACGATCCCGCTGACGAAGAGAAGCCCGATGCGCACGAGCATGGGAGCATCGGCAAGGTCCACTGCGTAGAGCCGAAGAACGAGCACGCCGAAGCACGCAAGCCCCGACCAGCGGAGCGCCGCGAGATTCCAGCGGAAACCGAGCACGAGCTCGGCGACGCCGACGAGGACGAGGCACCCGACGGCCGCCGCCGGCGCGAGCGGGCTTCCCATGATGGCGCTCAGCAGCAGCACGAGGAACGGCGCGATGGCAAAGGCGACTGCCGCCGCAAGCGCATCGCGACGGGTCGCCGCCAATCCGAACGACCGCGACATCGCCGCTCCAATGGCGAGGGCAGCGACGCTCGCCCCGAGCGCAGTGAATTCAAGCGCGGGCGCCCAGTCGATCGCATCGCGCGTGAACAGCCGTGAAAGTCCGAGGATTCCGCAGGTTGCGATCATCCCGCCGGCGAGCAGAAGACCCGCGTCCAGCGCGGCCGCCTCGCGGGCCAGGCGAGCGACCACGGTCACGATCGCCGATGCGATCGCCAGCCCGATCACGACGGAGAACCCTGCATCGATCCCGTCGAAGCCCGCATGCGAGCCCATCACCGCCGCGACGAATGCGACGGCCCCGCCGCTTGCGACGACGCAAAGCCGCGACATCGCCTCACGCGCCCGGCCGAATGCAGGATGGCGCGACAGGAGAAGGACAGCGGCGATCCACGGCACCACCACGGCGATGAGCTCGACTGTTCCCGACCGCCCCGGTCCCCACGCGACGTCCATCGATCGCCCGAACCACCACGCGCCCGCGAGCATGCAGGGCAGCAGCGCTCCAACGATGGTGGCGATGCGCGCGCGCGGAATCCATGCCACGACCATCGCGGGCACGACCAGGAGCGCGCAGCCGAAGATTCCGGGCAAGAGCCGCACGCTGAAGGCGCACCAGCCGATCGCCATCGCCGGCACCAGAAGCCCTGCCGACCATGGCAGGCGGAGCAGCGAACCCATCGCATAGGCGCACCCGACCGCGACACCGAGCGCCGCGACCTCCGCCGACCATTGCACGGACAGATCGATCGTCGGCGCCCACGGAAGCGCAAAAGACGTCTTCGTTGCCGCAGCTTCGATCGCATGGAAGATCCCGAGGAACGTGCCGACGGACCCGAACATCACTGCAACGAGATCAAACGGGAGCAGCGCATATCGGCGTCCGATCCAGCACGCAGCGGCTGCTGTTCCTACCAGGACCACCGCATGCAGTCCGCTGCCGACGAGGAAGACGAGTCCGCCGATCCCGAGGGCAAGCGCGAGCGCCGCGAAGGTCCGCGAGAGCATCCCGCACGCGGTCCCGATCGCGATGCCCTCTTGCCCGAGCGACGCACGCTCCTCGTCATCCTTCGGATCGAACGCCATCGGACGGAGCAGCAGCGCGCCGCCAAGCAGCACTCCGCCCGCGATGCTCGGGAGCAGCTCGACCGTGATGCCGCCGATCAATCCTGAAGGCCACGTCCCGATCTCAACGAGCACAAGGCCACCGCTCGCCATCAGCGCGACGATCGCGTTTCCGCGCGCGTCGGTACCCCGCTGGGCCGCCAGCGTGCACTCGCCGATCACGAGGAACCACCACGCGAGCGCAAAGCAGAATGCTTCCTCGCCGGCCTGGAGCGAGTACA
Organism: Planctomycetota bacterium; assembly: GCA_041183345.1. Classification (GTDB taxonomy): domain Bacteria; phylum Planctomycetota; class Phycisphaerae; order Phycisphaerales; family SM1A02; genus QWPT01. The sequence goes on along the minus strand of JBEGLX010000126.1, from coordinate 1,896 downwards.
GGACGGGCGCGCCAAGGACGATCGCTGCGGCGATCGCGAGGTACCGCGCGGGCGCGAAGCGCGTCCCGCCGACCAGATGCGTCGCCAGCCCGATCGCAAGCGCGAGCGCAAGCAGGATCCCCGCGCTCCGAGGCTCGTCGCTTACAAGTCCCACGCCTGCCGGCATCGCGTAGACACCGATGAGGGCAACGATCGCCACCGCGACCGAGCCGCTCCGCAAGCTCCAAGCCGCCGCGAGCACAGCTGCGGCGCCTGCGACCCACGCGCCGCTGCTCGGCGAGAAGATGTTCAGGGTGAAGACGCCAAGCGCCACGCTCACCATCACAGCGCCCACGCCCGCTGCATCGAGCCCCGTCGCGGCGCCCGGCGCTCCGCGGCGTCGCACGAACTCGCCGATCGCAAGCGATCCAAGTCCGATCAGCACGCCGAGCGCGAACCGCGCCTCCGGCGGCACGCGTCCGATGAGCCCGATCTCGATCGCATAGTTCACGAGGTAGCCGACCGCACCGAGCACGGCGATCGCGCCGACGAAGGGAACGACGCGCCGTCCGATGAACTGCTCCGCGGTCAGCGCGTCGGACCGCGAAGGAGCCGTCGTCCGGGCATCGGGCGGCGAGATCGGCGGCGCATTTCGGGGCGCCGCGTCCCCGATCGGCGGCGGCGGCATCGGGATAGCGGCGAGCCGTGCCTCGAGTTCCGCGATCCGCGTCCGCAACGCAGCGTTCTCGCGGAGCAGTTCCTGCTCTCGCGTCGTGCCCTCGGCATCCGGACCGGCGTCGGTCATGCAGGCAGTATCGCACGCCTGCGCCTTCACGCGCAACCGTCAGGTTCCCGCGATGCGGCCCTTCCAGCCACGGCGACCCGTGCGCTGCAGCCACAGGCTGCGCCACTGGACCGCCGACAGCATCAGCATCGAGACGGGATGCAGCGCGATGTTCCAGAACGACTGGCGGAATCGCGACGCCAGCAGGAGCCGCAGGACCAGCGCGCACGCGATCGCCGCCACGAAGAGCGTCGCGCCCAGCGTCCAGACGCCCGAGACGAGGGCGAGCGCAAGCGCCACCCACGGCAGCATCTGCCCAAGCCCGTGATAGACGGTGATGAAGGCGAGCAGCGCGAAGCTGCCCAGTCCTTCGTAGGCGTTCTTCGCGAATCCCCGCCAGGTCTGTCCGAATCCCCGATACATGCGGCAGGAGACGAGGTCGGTGCCATCAAAGAGGTCGGTGCGAAGCCCAGCCTTGCGCACGGCGCGCGGGAACTTCACGCCGTCGTGCATCGACGCCCTGAAGCCCTCGTGCCCGCCGCTCGCGCGGTACGCGGTGCGCTCGACGAGGATGAACTGCCCGCACGCGGCGCTCGCCGCGGGATCAAGCGTGGCACGCATGCGCCCGATGGGCAGGTAGCTCATGAGCACGAAGTGGATCAGCGGGATAAGCGTCATCTCGCCGAACGATCCCGTGACCTCGCGTGGAACCGTCGAGACCAGCGCGCTCTTCGAGCGCAGGGCGAAGCCGAGCGCGCGCGCGACCGCGTCAGGCTCGAAGCGCACGTCGGCGTCGGTGAACAGGAACCACCCGAGCTTCGGGTCGTAGCCAAGCCCGTGCTCCGCCATGCGGAAGCACGCATGCTGCTTTCCATTCCAACCCTGCGGAAGCGCGCGCCGCGGCACGATGACGACGCGCGAATCCTCTGCGGCAAGGCGCGCGACGATCTCGCCTGTCCCGTCGGTCGATTCGTCGTCGTAGACGTACGCCCGCACGTCGACCTCGCGCGATGCGAGGATCGAGCGCACGCACGCCTCGATGTTGTCGCGCTCATTCCGCGCGGGCACGCAGACGGCGACGCGGATTCCCCGCGTTTCCGCGGCGATCGAGTCGATCGGAGGCGCGGGCGCAT
>JBEGLX010000125.1:0-6027 GCA_041183345.1 Planctomycetota bacterium | reverse complement strand
AACGCGCTCCTCTCAAGCGACGCAACGATTGTGAAGGACTGAACGATGCAGAAGCAGAAGATCAGCGCCACCCCGGCCGACGGACTCGAGGAGTACCTCCTCAACCTCACGCGACGCCGCTTCTTCGGGTCGGTCGCGGGCACGATCGGAGCAGGGCTCGGCGGGCTCGCGCTCGCGCAGCTCCTCGAGCGCAGCGCCTCGGCGGCAACCCCGGCGTCGCCCATCCTGGCGGCGGACGGTATGCCCGCGGGCTTTAAGCCCGGACCGCACTTCACCCCGAAGGCGAAGCGCGTGATCTACATGCACATGGAGGGCGCGCCCAGCCAGCTCGACCTCTACGACTACAAGCCCGAGCTCGTGAAGCGCTTCGACCAGGACCTGCCGGACAGCATCCGCAACGGTCAGCGCATCACCGGCATGACCTCGGGGCAGTCGCGCTTCCCCGTCGCGCCGACCAAGTTCCGCTTCGATCGCTTCGAGAACAACGAGGACGGGCTCTGGCTCTCCGAGATCCTGCCCTACACGGGCACGATCGCGAAGGACATGTGCCTCATCAACTCGATGCACACGCAGGCGATCAACCATGAGCCCGGCATCACGTTCTTCCAGACCGGCAACGAGCAGCCCGGGCGGCCGAGCTTCGGCTCGTGGATGAGCTACGGCCTCGGCAGCATGAACTCGAACCTGCCTGCGTTCGTGGTCATGATCACGCAGGGCGTCGGCAACATGCAGGCGCTGAGCGCGCGGTTCTGGGGCAGCGGCTTCCTGCCCAGCGAGCACCAGGGCTGCCGCCTGCGCTCGGGGCGCGATCCCGTGCTCTACCTGCGCGACCCCGACGGCGTCTCTCGCGAGGACCGTCGGCGCATGCTCGATCTTGTCGGCGAGCTCAACGAGGAGGAGTTCAAGGAGAGCCTTGATCCCGAGGTGCGCGCGCGCATCGCCCAGCACGAGATGGCGTACCGCATGCAGATGTCGGTGCCTGACCTGACCGACTTCTCCGATGAGGATCCGAAGACGCTCGAGATGTACGGCCCCGACGTCCACAAGCCGGGCTCGTTCGCCGCGAACTGCCTGCTGGCGAGGCGGCTGGCCGAGAGAGACGTGCGCTTCATCCAGCTCTACATGCGCGGATGGGACCAGCACGGCAACCTGCCCGCCGAGCTGAGCGCGCAGACGAAGGCGGTCGACCAGGCGCAGGCCGCGCTGGTCACCGATCTCAAGCGCCGTGGTCTCCTCGACGACACGATCGTGCTCTGGGCGGGCGAGTTCGGGCGCACGGTCTATTCGCAGGGCACGCTCGCGCGCGACAACTACGGGCGCGATCACCATCCGCGCTGCTTCTCGATCTGGGCTGCCGGCGGCGGCATCAAGCCAGGCGTCACCTACGGCAAGACCGACGACTACTCGTACAACATCGTCGAGAACGCGGTGAGCGTGCATGACCTGCACGCGACGCTGCTGCACCTGCTGGGCATCCAGCATGAGAAGCTGATCTACCGCGCCCAGGGCCGCGACTACCGCCTGACCGACGTGTCCGGCGAGCTGGTCAAGGGCATCATGGTTTGAGCGCTCGTGGTTTGAGCGCTCGCAACTGGCGGCGCGCTGAAGCGGGCGACGCCCGCTTCAGGTGCGCCGCCTTGGCTCGCTCTGGACGAGCGCCGCGCGAGTGAATCGCGACGGCGCTCCTGACACGTCGGTCGACTGCCTGTCCAAGCACCAAAGGGAGCCGCCGCAGCGGCGACCGCTGAGACAATGAGTGCCCGCAGACGAAGTCTGCGCAACGGGTTGCTTAGGAGTCGACTCCTGACGCATGTGGTTCCGCAGATTCCGGCTTCGCCTGCATCTGCGGGCACTCACGGCGAGCGACTCCTACGCGTCCAAGCACCAGAGGGAGCCGCCGCAGCGGCGACCGCTGAGACAATGAGTGCCCGCAGACGGAGTCTGCGGAACGGGTTGCGTGGGAGTCGACTCCTGGCGCACGTGGTTCCGCAGATTCCGGCGTTGCCTGCATCTGCGGGCACTCATGGCTTGAGCGGCGACCGCTTAGACCGCCGGAGCCATCACGAGCGCCTTGCGCATCGCTGCGATCACGGGCTCGCGTGCGATCGTCTCGACCGGCGAACCCGCCGAGGCCACGATCGCCTCGACGCGTCCCCACGAGGGCTTCCACAGGCGATGAATGCCGTGGCGGAACAGCGCGACGACGGGCGTGTCCGTCGTCGCCGCGAGATGCATGATCCCGTTGTCGAGCGTGAGCACGGCCTTCGCCTTGGACATGCAGTCGACGACCTGCGGCAGGCGCAGTTGGCCGCGCATGTCGAGCGCGAGGCCCTCCGTCACCACCATGTCCTCTGCATCGCTGCCGAGCCAATGCGACTTCTGCGCAGTCGGCGCTGCGCCGATCAGCCCGATCGTGAGCCCGTCCGCGCGCAGCGTCGTCAGCGCATCGCGCCACGCGCCGACGCTCCACAGCTTGTCGGGCAGGCTCGCGCTCATCGCGATCAGGATGTCGGGCTGCGCACCATGCCACGGCTCGCGCGACACCTTCGCCTGCGGGACTGGTCCATCGCAGTAGGCGAGGCGACAGAAGAACTCGCCGATGTAGCCCGACTGAAGCCACGGGAACTGCGTGGCGATGTCCGCTGCGATCCACTCGCGGTGGCCCCACAGCCGGCCGCGATCATCGCTTGGCCAGGGCAGGGCGGAACCGTCTGCGAACTCCGTCGGGCCGCACACGAAGGTCTCCGCCGATGCGAGCCGCCGCGGCAATTGCCGCGCCTGCGCGCTGTCCTCGATGTTCACGACGAGGTCGTACGCGCGTCCGCCCGCAGCCGCATGGGCGCGGCCGATCTCGGCGCTGGTCGCGGCATCGTCGCGGCGAAGGAACTCGTAGGCGCAGTCGAACACGCTGCCGCGGTCGACGAAGTCGCGCACGCGGTCGCCGCTCCAAAGCTCGATGCGCGAGCCCGCGAAGCGCGCGCGGAGCATGACCGCGAGGCTGGTCGCGATCACGTAGTTCCCGATCGCGTCGTTGGCCACGAGCGCGATGCGCGGCGCCTGCGCGAGCGGCTGGTTGCTCCATCGCTTCATCGCCGCAGTATAAGGAACGCCGCGACTCGGATTCTGTAGCATTCCGCGCGTGGGTTCGAGCGAGCAACCGCGCATCCTCATCGTCCGGCTGAGCGCGATCGGCGACATCGTCGTCACGACGACGCTGCTCAACGGGCTGCGCGCGCAGTGGCCGAAGGCGCACATCGGCTGGCTGGTCGAGTCGCGCATGGCGTCGCTCCTGCGCGGGCATCCGGCAATCGACCGCCTGCACGAGTGGAGGCGCACCGAGTGGAGCGCCGACGCGCGCCGCGGGCGCATCGATCGCGCGCTGCATGGCGCCATCGCGCTGCGTCGCGAGCTGCGTGCCGAGAAGTACGACCTTGCGCTCGACGCGCAGGGACTCCTCAAGAGCTCTCTGCTCGCTGCGCTCTCGGGCGCGCGCGAACGCTGGGTGCTTCGGCCCCGTGAGGGCGCAGCGTGGGTCGCGCACCACGCCGTCGCGCGGCGCGACCGCGAGCTGCCAGGAGACGAGTACCGCGATCTCCTGCGTGCCCTCAAGATCGGCGACGCAGCGGCCAACGCGCGTATGCGGCTCGACATTCCCGACACAGCGCGCGCGAAGGCCGGCGAACTCCTGCGAGCCGCGCTCGGCGACGCGCGCTTCGCGGTGATCTGCCCCTTCACGACGCGCCCACAGAAGCACTGGTTCGACGAGCGCTGGGTCGAACTCGCCTCCGAACTCGCGCGCCGCGGGCTGCGCACGGTCGCGCTTGGCGGCCCAGGCGATATCGCGAGGATGGAGTCGATCCGCGCGTCCGCACCCGACATCGTCTCGCTCGTCGGGCGCACGGATCTCCTGACCGCCGGCGCCGTCCTCGGTCGCGCAGCCGTCACCGTCGGCGTCGACACTGGTCTCACCCATCTCTCGATGGCGAATGGCACGCCGACCGTCGCGCTCTTCGGCTCGGCGTATCCATACATGCGTGCGTTCGAAGGCTCCGAGGTTCTGCTCGAGCCGCTCGCCTGCGCGCCGTGCGACCGCAAGCCGACCTGCTCGGGTCGATTCGACTGCATGCGCGCGCTGACCGTTTCCCGCGTCGCGGAAGCGGTCGACCGCAGGCTCGGCACGGCGGGCGAAGGCATGCGCATTCACGGCGCGTAGCAACGCCAGTTTCCCTCATGGCGGCCCGAATCTTGTCCGATATGTTCGGTCCGTATGGGTTCGACACGGAACAGCACTTCCGCATCGCCAGCGACCACGCTCATCCTCGACTTCGACTCGACGATCGTCGCCGCCGAAGGACTCGATGAGATCGCGAAGCTTGCCCTCGCGGACGACCCCGATCACGAGGCGAAGGTCCTCGCGATCGAGGGCATCACCCGCGACGGCATGGAAGGGCGCATCGGTATCGATGAGTCGCTTCGCCGCCGCCTGTCGATGCTCAGGATCACGCGCGCGCATGTGGACGCGGTCGTCAGATACCTGAAGAAGCACATCGCGCCCAGCTTCCGCCGCCACAAGGCCGCGATCCGCCGCAACGCAGCGAACATCTATGTCGTGAGCTCGGGCTTCCGCGACTATGTCGTGCCCGTATGCGCCGAGCTCGGGATTCCCGCCGACCATGTCGTCGCCAACGACTTCGAGTGGTCGAATGGCGCGGTGACGGGCTACAACGCCTCGTCGCATCTCGCGAAGCCGAAGGGAAAGCCCGCCGCCGTGAAGGCGCTCGGCCTCAAGGGCACCGTGATTGCCGTCGGCGACGGCGCGACGGACTGCGAGATCCGCGATCTCGGCGCAGCGCAGGAGTTCGTCGCCTACTGCGAGAACATCACCCGTGAGAACGTCGTCGCGCGCGCAGACCGCGTCGTGCGCAGCGTTGAGGAGCTGCTCTGGATCTACGGCCTGCCCGGAGCGCCGAGCTTCCCGAAGTCGCGCATGGTGGCGCTCCTCCTCGAGAACATCCACGCCGACGCGGCGCAGCAGCTGCGCGACGAGGGCTACAAGGTCGAGACGCTGTCCGACGCGCTACCAGAGGACGAGCTCATCCGCTCGCTCTCGGGCGTGTCGATCCTCGGCATCCGCTCGAAGACGCGCGTGACCGCGCGCGCGCTGGCTGCAGCCGACCGACTGCTTGCGATCGGATGCTTCTGCATCGGCACCGAGCAGGTCGACCTTGCGAGCGCCGCGGGCCGCGGCGTCTCCGTCTTCAACGCGCCGTACTCGAACACCCGCAGCGTGGTCGAGCTCGCGATCGGCGAGATCGTCATGCTCATGCGCCGGGCGGTCGAGAGCGACCGCATCCTGCACGCGGGCGGCTGGCGCAAGAGCGCGCAGGGCTGCAGCGAGGTGCGCGGGAAGACGCTCGGCATCGTCGGCTACGGCCACATCGGCTCGCAGCTCTCGGTGCTCGCCGAGGCGATGGGCATGAACGTCCTCTACCACGACATCGCCGAGGTCATGCCGCTCGGCAACGCGCGTAAGGCGAAGTCGCTCGGCGAGCTCCTGTCGAAGTCCGACGTCGTGAGCCTGCACGTCGACGGCCGCCGCGAGAACACGAACCTGATCGGCGAGCGTGAGCTGCGGCGGATGAAGCAGGGAGCGCTCCTTCTCAATCTCTCGCGCGGGCACATCGTCGACCTCGAGGCGCTCGCCGCGAGCATCAAGGCTGGTCACGTCGGCGGCGCTGCGGTCGACGTCTTCCCGGCCGAGCCGAACTCGAACAAGGAGGCGTTCGACACGCCGCTGCGCGGAGTGTCGAACGTGATCCTCACCGCGCACATCGGCGGGTCCACCGCCGAGGCGCAGCAGGGGATCGGCCTCTTCGTCGCCAACCGCCTGGTCGAGCACGTCAACACCGGCGCCACCGCCGGCAGCGTGAACCTGCCCGAGATCGCGCTGCCGCCGACCCCGCGCGCGCATCGCTTCCTGCACCTCCACCGCAACCAGCCGGGCGTCCTCGCCGAGATCAACGGCAT
>JBEGLX010000124.1:0-6049 GCA_041183345.1 Planctomycetota bacterium | reverse complement strand
AGCCTGGATCGAATGCGCGCGCAGGCGCCGAGCCCGCTTCGAGCGGACCTGCGCTGCTCTGCGAGTTGCCCGCAGGCTTGGTGGTCTCGCGCGCGGGTTCCTTCGCGCCATCGGGCTGCGAGTCGTAGCGACGGAGGAGCTCGTCGATGGTGATGACCTCGACCTCGCCGTTCGCCTGCTCCATCATCTTGCGGAGCAGCCGCGCGACCTCCTCGGCGTTCCCCTTCGACGGATCGAGCGGCACGCTCTTGAGCGAGCGCGAGCTCGCCAGCGCCGCGCTGTCGAGCCGCGACACGATCGTCTCGAGCATCGCGTGCTGCTTGGTGTTCGCGCGCACGAGCAGGCTGTTGCTCGCGACGTTCACCTTGATGACGGGCGGCGTCTCGGTGCCGTCGTCGGTCTCGAAGATGTCGGCGAGGCTCCGCGCGATCTCGGCGGCGTCGCCGTTGCGCAGCGTGATCACGCGCACGGTGCGGTCGCTCTCGGTGCCGGGCGTCACGTCGAGCTGCTTCAGCATCTCCTCGGCGGCATCGAGCGCGGTCGGCGTCGCCGAGATCACGATGGCGTTCAGCCGCTCGTCCGCGATGACGCGCAGCGAGGGCTCGGGCGCGTTCGCGTCGACGCCGCGGCGACCGGCGCGCGCGGGCTGCGCCGCCGCCTCGCTCGCGAGCAGCTGCTCGACGAGCGGCGCCATCTGCCCTGCGCGCGCGTGCTTCAGGAACACGGTGCGCACGCGGGCCGCATCGCGCGGGCCGCGGACATCCATGTCGCGCACGGTCTTCTCGATCTCATCGAGCTGGGCGGGGTCGGCGGCGACGACGATCGAGTTGCTCGTCATCTCGGGCGTGATCGCGGGCTTCACGCGCCCGGGGCGCGACTGCGCGCGCGCGCCGACGGCGAGCTCGATGGCCTTCGCGACGGTGTCTGCGTTCGCCTCGGACAGCGCGTACACGCGGATCTCGATGGGTGCATCGCCCTCGCGCGGCTTGTCGAGCTGCGCGATCACCTCGACGGCGATCGGCATGAGCTCGGACGGCGCCGTCACGATCACGCGCGCGTTCAGCGCATCGGCGACGACCTTCGGCTCCATCACCGAGGCGCCTGCCTTGGCTGCGGACAACAGCGCCGCGGGCCAGCGCGAGCGGTCGGAGAGCACCGCGTTCAGCGTGGTCACCACGACGTCGGCGGCGACGTGCTTGAGCTGGATGACCTTGAAATCAGCCTGCGGCGCGCTGAATGCCTTGCCGTCGAGCTCCGCCAGCACTTCCTTCGCGCGCTCGGTGCCTTCGGCGGTGCCGACGACGACGATGGTGCCCGATTGCGGGAGCGCCGAGAGCTCGACGCGCGAGACCCCGCCGCTGCCGGCGTTCTCGAGGATGCGTCGTGCCTCGTCGATGAGCGCGGTGACGGGAGCCTTCGTGGGCGTGAAGACGGCCCAGGCGCGCGACGCGGCGTCGGAATCGCGGTCGAGCTGGGTGATGAGTCCCTCGGCCACGCTCATGATGCGCGCGGCCCCCGAGACGATCAGCGAGTTCGTGCGCGCATCGCTCTCGACGCGCACGGGCGGCGTCGGCGCCGCCTGCGAGCGCGTGCGGCGCAGGCGCTCGAGCGCGAGCCGCGGATCGGTGTCCTGCTGGTCGGAGAGCAGCTTCTGCACGAGCGGCGCGATGCGCGACGCGTCGGCGTTCTTCAGCGGGAACGTCTTGGCGTCGACGGAGTCGAGCGCGGGGCGCTCGTCGAGCGGCGCGATGAGCTTGTCGGCCTCGTCGAGGTCGGACACGGGACCGACCATGAGCAGCGCGTTCGATCCGGCCGCGGGGATCACCTTCACGGCGAGCGGCTCGCGCGTCGCGGGGTTCGTCGCCGCCGACAGCGCGGTCGAGAGGCTCGTCGCCACTTCGGTCGCATCGGCGTAGAGCAGCGGGCGCACGCGGACGACGGGCTCGCCGGCGGCGAGCGTGCCGTCGTCGAGCTGGCGGATGAGCTCCTCCGCGACGGGCATGAGCACGTCGGGCGCGCTCACGATGAGCGCGTTCGAGCGGCGGTCGGGCGCGATGTCGAGCACGCGCCTGGTGCGGCCGGCGAACGACGGATCGATCTCGGCGAGGCGACCCTCGAGCGCGCTGCGCACGACGGCGGCCAGCGTCTCGCTCTTCGCGCTCTTCAGCTTGAAGATGCGCAGCGTGGTCGCGGGCTGCGACGAACCCTCGACGCCACGCACGACCTGCTCGATCTTCGGAAACACCGATGCCGACGCGCTCACGACGAGCGTGCGCGACACGGGCTCGGTGGTGACGACGGCGTTCGTCCCCTCGGGGCCGAGCTTGCCGCCGGTCGCGAGGTCGCGAATGGTCTTCGCGATGCCGTCGAGGTTGCCATCGGCGATCCGCCACGTGCGGATCTCCGACTCGGGCATGGCCTGCGTGCGGTCGAGCTGCTCGACGAGCTTGTCGAAGCCGGCCATGCGCGCGATCGGCGCATCGACGATGAGCGAGTTCGTCTGCGCATCGGCGCGCACCACGACCTCGCGCGGAGGCTGCAGCTCGGGACGCGCGCGGCCGCGCGCATCGACGGGCACGGGCGGCTGCGGGTACATCTCGTCGATGGTCTTGGCGAGCTCCGCGGCGCGCGCGACCTTGAGGGAGAAGATGCGGATCTCGCGGTCGCTGCCGCTCTGGCGCGTCGCGCCGTTGAGATCCTCGACGATCTGCTGGATCTCGGGAAGGAGATCGGGATGCGCCGCCACGATGAGCGCGTTGGTCTGCGCCTCGGCGGTGATCTGCACGGGCTTCGCGCCCTTCTCCTCGGGCGAGCGCTGTCCGTAGGTCTGCATGAGCGCCGTCGCAAGCGTGGGCGCGTCGGCGCTGCGGAGCTGCAGGATGCGCAGCGGCGGCGTGACGCCCTGCTGGACGTCGAGGTTCTTGAGAAGCACGGCGAGAAGCTCGTGCTGGCGCGCATCGGCGGCCACGAGCAGCGAGTTCGTGCGATCGAGAACCTCGATGACGGGCTCCTTCGCGAAGCCCGCGCTCTGCCCAAGGCGGCTCGCTGCGAGTCCATCGAGGTACGCCTTCGCATCGACGGCCTTCGCGAAGGTCATCGGGATCACGCGCACGTCGGCGCTCGGCGCCGTCGCGGTCACCAGCTGGCGGCAGGCATCAGCGAACTTCGCCAGAGGCTCCTCGTCGCCGCTGGCGACGATGGTGCCGTTGGGCACGTCGATCTCGGTCTCGATCACGGGCTGCCCGCCCTCGGGCACCTCGAGCCCGGCGAGGCGCAGCGCCTTCGCGAGAAGCACGGGCGCATCGCCCGCGCCGACGTCGATCACGCGCACGCCGCGCTTCGTGGGCACGGCCTGCAGCTGCTTGAGGAGCTGCTCGGTCTTCTCGAACGTCATCGGGTCGCCGGCCACGATCAGCGTGCGGCTCTGGGCCTCGGTCTGGATCACCACATCGACCGGCTTCGCGCCATCGACGCCCGGCTTCGACAGCATGCCGCGCGCGGCGAGGTCGCGCAGCGACTGGGCGATGCGGTCGATGTCGCCCTTCTCGACGCGGTACGTGCGCAGCTCCGCCTGCGGAGGCAGCGGCGTGCGGTCGAGGGTCAGGACGAGCTGCTCGAAGCTCGCGCGGCGCTCGGACGGCGCCTCGACGATGAGCGAGTTCGTCGTCGCATCGGCGGTGACGAAGACCTCCTTGGGCTTCTGCAGGTGGGGCAGCGGGCGGCCGCGCGCATCGAGCGGCACCGGCGGCGGCGGATAGAGCTTGTCGAGCGCGGTGGCGAGATCCGTGGCCTTCGCGGCCTTGAGCGCCATCACGAAGGTCTCGCGCGCCGGGCCCGTGCCCGTGTCGCCCGAGCGGTTGAGCTCGCTGATGAACGACTTGATCTCGTCGAACACGCTGGCATGCGCGGTCACGATGAGCGTGTTGGTGGTCGAGTCCGCCTCGATGCGCACGGGCTTCTGGCGGCGCTCCTCCGGAGCGCGCTCGTCGTAGCGCTTGCCGAGCATCGCGGCGACCTGCGCTGCGTCGCCGCCGCGGAGCTGCAGCAGGCGGAGCGGCGGGAGCTCCTCGGGCGAGGGGATGTCGAGATCGCGCACGAACGCCTCGATCATGGCGAGTTGCGGCGCCTCGCCCACGATGTAGAGCGAGTTCGTCGGCTCGATGACCTTGATCTCGGCGGCAGGCACGCTGCGCGAGGGATCGACGGGCGCGGCCGACGAGAGCAGCGGCTTCAGCTTCGCGGCGACGTCGGTCGCCTTCGCGGCGCGCATGGGCATGATCTTCGCGGTGCGCGGCGGCGGCATGAGGAGCCGCGCCTGCGCGAGCGCCTGCTCGAAGGCGTTGATCGACAGCGTGCGGCCGCTCACGAGGAGCGCGCCGCTCGACGAGTCGAGCTCGATCGAGGGCTCGGGCAGCTCCTGCTCGGAGCCCTTGGTGAGCTGGGCGTAGATCGACTTCGCGCGCTCGACGAGCCGCGCTGCATCGGCGCCGGGCGCGGGAATCGCGCGGAATCCAAAGGCGTCGCGGCCGACGCGGTCGAGTCCGGCGACGAGCGACTGCACCTGCGCGACCTGCTCGGGCGTGCCCGAGACGAGGAGCGCCTTCATCGCATCGACGGCCTCGATCGCGGGCGGCGTGAACGCGGAGCCATCGCGCGGATCGAGCACCTGCTTGGCGAGCTCGCGCGCCTGCGCGACGACGGCGCTCGGCGTGACGTTCGTCACGGCGATCTGCCGCGTCTCGCGCTCGACGACGCGCGTCGCGTCGACCTGGTTCATGAGCTCGGTGAAGCGCTGGATCGACTGCGCGCTGCCGAGGAGCACCAGCTCGCGGCTCGCTGCGTCGAACTCGATGCGCAGGCTGCGCGCGGGATCGCCCGACGGCGTCTGCTGCTCGTAGAGCTGCCGCGCGCGCTCGAGGCTCTGCTCGGCGTTGGGGCCGGCGACGCGCATGAGGCGCACCTGGCGGTCGACGTTCGCGGGACGGTCGAGCGTCTCGACGATCGCGCGGATGCCCGCGATGTCGGCGGAGTCGCCGCCGACGAGGATCGTGCGCCCGTCCGGGCCGGGAACGAGCGTGACCTCGTCCTGCTGCCGCTTCGAGAGCAGCGCCTTCGCCGCGGCGAGGATCGCCTCGGGCGATGCGCTCGTGAGCTCGATGGCCGCGATGGCGCGGTCGCCGCGCAGGCGGTCGCGCGTGGTCGCCGGCTTCGCGCCCGCGGAGACCTTCTTCGGATCGAAGCCCTCCATCTCGGCGATGAAGCGATCGGCGTCGTCGATCGAGCCAAGGTCGCCGACGATGGTCACGCGCTCGGCCTCGGGCAGCGCGACGATGGTCGGCTTCTTGTCGGCGGGATACGCGGCGAACAGCGACTCGAGCCGCTGCTTCGCGACGTCGGCCTTCACCTTCGCGACCGCGAAGGTCTTCATGCCGCGCCCACCCGATGCGGTCGGCGCCGCCGCATCGGCGATGGGCACGTCGAGGAGCTCGATGGTCTGCTTGACCGCGTCGATCTTCGCGCGCGGACCGCGCGCGATGATCGCGTTGGTGCGGTCATCGGCGGCGAGCATGAGGCCCGCGACGCGGTTCTCCTCGATCTTCTGCCGCTTGCCATCCTGGATGACGTACTCGACCACGCGCTCGCCCATCAGCGCCTGCAGGCTGCCGATGAGGACGCTCGCCTTCGAGAAGCGCACGGGAAGGAGCTCGATGACGTTCTCGACGTCCTGGCGGTCGAGCTCGTCGATGATGCGCTGGAGCCGGCGGATCTGCGCCGCCGTCTCGACGAGGAGCACCGCGTTCTGCTGCTCGAGCGCCGTCACCGATCCGTACGTGGCGATGAGGCCCTTGAGCTGCTCGGCCACCGGCTTCGCCTGCGCGTTCAGCAGCGGCAGCAGCACGGTCACGACCTCCTCGTCGGACACGCCCGCGGGCACCGAGCCGATGAAGGTCGGCACGTTCTCGCGCTTCATGTCGTCGAGCTTCTGGAGGAAGAGCCGCGTGCCCTCGTCGCGGAGCATGCAGCCCTGGGTCTGAAGCAGCACGTTCAG
>JBEGLX010000123.1:0-6183 GCA_041183345.1 Planctomycetota bacterium | reverse complement strand
GTCCACGGCTCGGCTACACTGCTCGATTCCCGTGAAGATCCGCAACTTCTCCATCATCGCCCACATCGACCACGGCAAGAGCACGCTGGCGGACCGCCTGCTGCAGGCCACCAAGGCCGTGTCGGAGCGCGAGGCGCGCGCGCAGTTCCTCGATTCGATGGACCTCGAGCGCGAGCGCGGCATCACCATCAAGGCCTCGGCCGTGACGGTGAAGCACACCTACAAGGGCGAGGAGTACGAGCTCAACTTCATCGACACGCCGGGGCACGTCGACTTCACGTACGAGGTCTCTCGCGCCCTGAAGGCGTGCGAGGGCGCCGTCCTCGTCGTCGACTCGACGCAGGGCGTGCAGGCTCAGACGGTCGCGAACGCGTACCTCGCGGTCGCCGGCGACCTCACCATCATCCCCGTCGTCAACAAGATCGACCTCCCCGCTGCGAATCCCGATGCGGTCGCGATGGAGATCGAGCAGGTCTTCGGCTTCGCCGCCGAGGATTGCATCTATGTCAGCGCGAAGACCGGCCAGGGCATCCAGCCGCTCCTCGACATGATCTGCGAGAAGCTGCCGGCCCCGAAGGCCGCCACCACCAAGAAGCTCCGCGGCCTCGTGTTCGACGCCAAGTACGACGAGTACCGCGGCGTCGTCATGTACGTGCGCATCTTCGACGGGCAGCTCAAGCAGGGCGACAAGATCCGCATGATGGGCACGGGGCGCACCTTCAGCGTCACCGAGCTCCTGCGCTACACGCCCTTCCCGCAGAAGGTCAAGCTGCTCGACTTCGCGCAGGTCGGCTCGGTCTGCGCGGGCATGAAGACCCTCGGCGACGTGCGCGTCGGCGACACCATCACGCTCGACCTCGATCCCGCGGAGATCGCGCTCGAGGGCTACGAGGAGCCGAAGCAGATGGTGCACTGCGACTTCTACCCCTCGAGCGCCGACGAGGAGGGCAAGAAGTCCGACTTCGAGCAGCTCCGCGAGGCGATCGAGAAGCTGCACCTCAACGACGCGAGCTTCACCTTCGAGCCGCAGCACAGCGAGGCGCTCGGCTTCGGCTTCCGCTGCGGATTCCTCGGGCTCCTGCACATGGACATCGTGCAGGAGCGCCTCGAGCGCGAGGGCGGCGTGTCGATCGTTCAGACGGCGCCGACGGTGTCGTACATCATCGACCTGATGGACGGCACCGAGGTCGAGATCCACAATCCAGCCGACCTCCCCGATCCCTCCAGGATCAAGGCGATCCGCGAGCCGATCGTGAAGATCGAGATCATCTGCCCGAACGAGAACATCGGCGACCTGATGAAGCTGTGCGAGACCCGCCGCGGCATCTTCCAGGCGCAGGAGATGATCAGCGAGACCCGCCAGATCCTGAAGTACGAGATCCCGCTCGCCGAGATCATCTATGACTTCTACGACAAGCTGAAGTCGGTGACGCGCGGCTACGGCACGATGGACTACCACGTGACGCAGTACCGCGAGGACCGGCTGGTGAAGGTGCAGATCCTCGTCAACGGCGAGGGCGTCGAGGCGCTCTCGCTCATCTGCCACCGCGACAACGCCGAGCAGCGCTCGCGCGTGATCCTCCAGAAGCTCAAGGAGCAGATCGACCGCCATCAGTTCGAGATCCCGCTCCAGGCGGCGATCGGCGGCAAGATCATCGCGCGCGAGTCGATCAAGGCGGTGCGCAAGAACGTGCTCGCGAAGTGCTACGGCGGCGACGTCTCGCGCAAGCGAAAGCTGCTCGAGAAGCAGAAGGAAGGCAAGAAGCGCATGAAGCAGATCGGCAACGTGACGATCCCGCAGGAAGCGTTCATGGCCATCCTCGACCAGGGCGACTGAGTTTGAGCGCTCGCAACTTGGCGCGCGGGCGGCTGCGACGCAGCCGCGTGCGCGCCTTTGCTCGCTTTCGTGCTACGGCCGCTCCGCGGCCTCGGACGCGGGATCGAGCGCTCGCAACTGGCGTCGCGCTGAAGCGAGCAAGGCTCGCTTCAGGTGCGTCGCCTTTGCTCGCTTTGGCGATACGCATGTCAGGAGCGCCGCCGCGATTCACGCGCGCGGCGCTCATCCAGAGGGAGCCGCCGCAGCGGCGACCGCGAGAATCTCGGCCGCTCCCTCTGGTGCTTGTGGCGCCAAAGCGAGCAAAGGCGAGCGACCTGCGGCAAAGCCGCAGCCGCTCGCCAGTTGCGAGCGCTCAAGAAAGGTTCAGCGCCTTGAGCACATCCTCGGTGATGTCGATCTGCGTCGGATACTTGAGGAAGGTCCGCTCGCGGATCTTCATGATCGCCTCGCCCGATCCCTTGGCATCGAACGCCTCTGCGGTCGGCGCGAAGCGGAAGACGAGGTCGATCGACTCCTTCTCGGAGATCGCGTCGACCGCCGCGACGAGCTCGCGGTACGCGTTTTCAAACTGCTCGGCATTCAGCTTCTCGCCCTCGGAGGCGATTCCCTCGCGGAAGGCGCGGTACTCCTGCTGCAGCTTCTGGAAGGCCTGCTGACCCTCGATCGGCGGCTGGCCGCCGGGCGGGATCGGGAACTTCTCCTCGATCTCCTTCGCCCGCTTCTCGAAGTCGGCCTCGCCCTTCTCGAGCTTGTCCTTCATCTCATTGCGCTTGTCGAGATAGCTCGGCGCGTCGAGCAGCTTCTTCATCACGCGGTCCACATCGACCGCCGCCACGCTCCAGGCGCGGTTGGTGGCGCGATCGCCCCACGCGATTCGACCGTCCTTGGCAGCGACGCGCAGCGCGTCCTTGCCGGCTTCAGTCGCGAGGAGGACCGCATCCGCGGGGCCGAGATCCGTCATCCAGCTGCCGGCGCCGACGGCGACAGGCGTGGGCGAACCACGCAGCGCCACGACGAGCGCGGCTGCGGAGAGTGCGAGCGAACCAACGACGATGAAGCGGTCAGTGCGAGGCATCCCGCGAGTGTACTCAGCGCCCGAGCAATCGGGCGACATCGCGCTGGAACCACTCGGAAACCCGCAACTTCAACCGTTCCATCGCGGGACAACGCTCACCCAGCTCGGCCCGCATGCTGGTGACGGGGCGCTGCAGGCCGCAGGGGACGATGAGGCCGAAGTGCGAGAGGTCGGGCGCGACGTTCAGCGCGAAGCCATGGAGCGATGCGAATCTCGACAGACGCACGCCGATCGCTGCGATCTTCCGCTCGGGCGCGCCTTCCGCCCCGACCCAGACCCCGGTCGCGCTCGCGTCGCGCATGCCGCTGAGCCCGTCTTCCGCAAGCGCGTCGATGATGCACTGCTCGAGCCAGCGGACGTAGGGATGCACCTTGAGCCCAAGCCGCTGCAGGTCCATGATCGGATAGGCGACGAGCTGCCCGGGACCGTGGTAGGTGACATCTCCCCCGCGATCGGTCTCGATGCGCTCGATCCCATGCCGCGCGAGCAGCTCGTCCGTCGCAAGCACATGCTCCGCGGCGCCGGCGCGGCGCGTGACGGTGACCACGGGTGGATCGTGCTCGAGCAGAAACAGCGTCATCGGCACCTGCGCCTCGCGCCCGGCGACAAGCCGCTCGTGCGTCTCGCGCTGAAGCACGAGCGCGTCGGCGTAGCCGATGCGCCCGAGGTCGAGGACGCGGAGATCGCTGGTATCGGCAAGGACTCGCACGGAACGCAGAAGGGTACGGCGCGCTCGGGTTTCCGTACAATCGCACCGTGCCCAAGATCCACTCCACCGCCATCCTCGACGGCGAAATCAGCCTTGCCGAAGACGTCGAGATCGGCCCGTACTGCATCCTGCGCGGCAAGATCAGCCTCGGCGCAGGCTGCGTGCTGATCCAGAACGTCCACCTGCAGGGCCCGCTCGAGATGGGTGCCGGAAACACCTGCTATCCGGGCGTCGCCATCGGGTTCGCCCCGCAGGACAAGGGCTTCCACCACGCCAAGGATGGAGCGGGCACGGTGATCGGCGAGGGCAACACGTTCCGCGAGTGCGTGTCGATCCACCGCGCGACCCGCGACGACCGCCCCACCCGCGTCGGCCACCGCAACTTCTGGATGGCGAACGCGCATGCGGGGCACGACGTCCAGGTCGGGAACGACTGCGTCCTCGCCAACGGAACGCTCTTCGGCGGACACGCCGACATCGCCGACCGCGTGGTGACGGGTGGCGGCGCCGGGGTGCACCAATTCGCGCGGGTCGGCCGCGGCGCGATGATCAGCGGGCTCGCCGGCGCCAGCAAGGACGTCTGCCCGTTCTTCACCGTCTCGAACACGAACTACGTCGGCAGCTACAACCGGATCGGCATGCGCCGCGGCGGATTCGCGCAGTCCGACATCGACATGGTGCGCGAGATCTACGGGATAGTCGTGCGCAGCCGGATGCCGTACTCCGATCGGGTCCGGGCGGTCGAGGCCCTCGCCGGGCATCCGATCGCCGATGAGTTCATCGCCTTCATCAAGGGCTCGAAGCGCGGCGTGATGACGCGCCACGGCCGTGAGAGCAGCTCGCGCTCGGGCGGACATGCGAACGACGAATGAGCTTCTCGCACGGACCGTTGTTCGCAGCGACCACGCGCGCCCGGCTCGGCGACGCCGTGCTTGAGTTCGCGGTGCTCGGCTCGAGCTCCTCCGGCAACACCAGCGTCGTCCGCGTGCAAGGCAGCAGCGAATCGCGGCAGATCCTCATCGACGGCGGGCTCTCTCCGCGCGCGACGCGCGGGTTTCTCTCCGCGATCGGCTTCGACCCGCTCGAGACGACCGATCTCCTCTTCACGCACTTCGACCACGATCACGCCAAGGCAGGCTGGGCGCGCGCCTCCATGCGCGACGGCGTGCGCCTGCGCTGCTCGCACAGGCATCTTCCGCTCGCACTGGAACGCGGCTATCCCGACGTCGCGATCGAGACCTTCGATGCCCGTGGCGATGGCTTCGAACTCGGCGCGATCCGCGTGATTCCATGCGAGAACCCCCACGACGACGGCGGCACCGTCGCGTTCCGCATCGAGACGCCCGCAGGCACGCTTGGCTTCGCGACAGACCTCGGCCGCGCGTCAGGCGCGCTCATCGAGTCGATGCGCGGCGTCGACATCCTCGCGATCGAGTCGAACTACGACCGCGCGATGCAGCTTGCCTCGGATCGCCCCGAGTTCCTCAAGGAACGCATCATGGGCGGCAAGGGGCATCTCTCGAACGAGGAATGCATCGAGGCCGTGCGCGCGATCTCCTGGCCGCGCGAGCCCGAGCACGTGGTGCTCCTGCATCTCTCGCGCGATTGCAATTGCCCGGACCTCGTGCGCGGTCTCTGGCGCAGCGCGCTGCCCGCGCTCGAGCCGAAGCTCACGATCGCGCGCCCGTACGAGCCCGTCGGCCCCATCCGCCTCGGGGCGAAGGCTCACGCGCCATGAGCGCGCTCGATCCGATCGCATGGATCGCGCTGGTCGCGCGCTGGACCGAGCTCGCCCGCGCAAGTCGCGCGATTCCCGCTGAAAACACGCGGCTGCGCGACTCGGTCGCGCCGCTCATCGCCATCGAGGCGAACACCGCCGCGCTCGGCGAACTCGCGCGCGTTCCCGAAGACGAGCGCGCGCATGCGCGCGACCTTGCCGAGGTCTCGATCCGCAGCGCAGCCGCCGAACTCGACCGCCTGTGGCGCGGCGAGGAGTGGCCCGAGGAGTTCCTCGTCGCCTGCGAATCGGCCGAGCGCGCGCTTCGCCACGCCATCTACGCGGGGCTCGAGGAACTGGTCGTCATCGGCGACGGCGCGCTCGAGGTTCCCGACCTTGGGCTTGGGCTCGACGAGACGGCCGCGATCCAGCGCGGAACGCTCGCCGCCATGCCGCCCGGATCGCTGGCGATGGCGGGCGAGCCGGTCGCATGGTGGTGCGGCCGCGCCGCGCCCTCCATTGCGCATCCCCGCCTCGCGCGACGGTCGGCGGCCGCGCCCCGACAGGTCTATCGCGAGCTCGACGAGCGCGGATGCTTCGTCGCCGACCGCCTCCGCTCGATCGAGGACGATGTCTGCGCCGGACTTCCGATGCTGACCCCGCTCCTCGTCGACGGGAACCGCATCGGTCGCTTCCTTCATCCGCGCGACGCCTGGCTCACGATGCAGCGCGCCGCGCTCGGCGACCGCGCCACCCTGCCGATCGTCGATTGATTCGCGCGGGATTTCCGCGCCACGCGCACCGCGCGCCTCCGCTACCCTTCGGACCTCGATGTCCGACCGCCT
>JBEGLX010000122.1:0-6215 GCA_041183345.1 Planctomycetota bacterium | reverse complement strand
GCGCGCCGCTCGCCCACACGGCGAGCCCTTCGTCGAACACGGTACGGATGGTGTCGCGCAGGTCCGGTCGGTCGACCGATGTCCATCCGCGATCAGCGGTTGCCGTCAGCTGCGGTATCTCCGCCACCGTCTTCGGATAGGTCGTCCATCCGCGCTCTGGATCGGTGATGCCGAGCGGACGCGCCGAGAGCTCGAGCGTGGCGCTGCCCGTGCGGCCGCCTTCGGGAAGTTCCACGATGAGCGCAGGGAACCGTCCATCCGGTCGGAAGTCCGCGAGGCGCTTCGAGCCGTCCGCGAAGGTGAGCTCGAGCTTGCCCTCGTGCCCGTCGGGCCACCAGACATCGGCATCGAGTGAAAGCAGCGGTGGCGACGAGACGCCGCCTGCCGACCACGCGATCTCAAAGGCGGGCGGAATCTCGAGCAGCCTGCGCAGCAGCGGATCGCTCTGCCCAAGCCGCGCCATCGTCGCGGAGCCGATGTCGCGGTACTTCGCACGCCACGCGAGCGACGGCGGGCGGGCATCCGCGTCGCCCTCGATGAAGAGCGCAAACGCTTCGCGCGCCTGTGCGTCGCTCGCATCGCCGCTGCGCACTCGGTTCGCGAGCTCCCACGCCGCCGAGCGGTATCCGCCGTCGTCGAGGATCGGCGTGACGGCAAGCAGCACGTTGCTCGGCACCATGCTCCAGGGGCCGCGGTCCAGCATGCGTACGCGCGTGGCGATGCCGATGGCGACGACGCCGAGCATCGCAACGATGGCTCGCAAGACACTGCGGCGATTGCGGCTGAGGTCGGCCTCGTCGCGCGCGACGTGCCCGCACTCTGCGCACTGCAGGCTCGCCGCGCCCTCGGCGGGTCCGAGCTCGTGCCAGCATCTCGGGCAGCGGCGCCGCCCGCGGGCAGGGTCACCCGCGATCGATCTCGCAGCGACGACCGCACAGAACACGATGCCCGCGAAGGCGCCGATCGAGAGGAGCCATGCGGAGGCATCGGACACGTCGAATCACCTCACGAACGCCCAGCGCACCAGTTCCTTCGGCGTGGGCGGCTTGCCCTGCATGAGGACGCCGACGCGGAAGATGCGCGCGGCGATCCAGAGCATTCCGAACGCGCAGGCGAAGCCCCAGACGATCGAAAGCGCCGTCTGCCACAGGGGAATCGGCTCGGTCGACGCGGTCAGGCGCAGGATCATGACGAACGGCGTCGCCGGCGGCACGAAGCCTGCGACCGTCGCGAGCCAGCCGTTCGGGTTGTCGATGATCGGCGCCCACAGGATGAGGGGCACCATCAGGATCATCATCACGGGACCGACGAGCGACTGCGCCTCGCGCAGGTCGCTCACGGCGCTGCCGACCGCCGACATCATCGAGGCGACCATCAGGTACGCCATCAGGAAGAAGACGACCAGGTAGAAGATGTGCTCGAGCGGCACGAGGTCGGTGAGCGCGGCGGTCGTGAGCCCCGCGATGCCGAGGCCTCCGTACATGACGAGCATGACCGCGCTGACCATCGAATAGCCGAGGATCTTGCCGGCGAGGAGCTGCATCGGGCTTGCGGCGGCGAGCAACACCTCCATAACCTTGTTCGACTTCTCCTCGATGGTGGTCGTGAGCAGGTAGTTCGCGCTGGTGAACACGCAGATCCAGAGGAGCAGCATGAACGCAAATGGGATGATGGTGCGGAGCTCGGTCTGCTCCTTCGCCTCGGTTCCCTCAGGCGAGACTCGCGTGGTGCGTGGCTCGGGACGGCTCGCGAGCCGCTTGAGCATCGCGCCATCGACGCCGCTGCGGGCGACGCGCTCCTCCTCGACCGCCTTCGCGATCGCGCGCGAGATCTGACGCACGTGCTTCGGCGAGAGCGAGCTCGGGATGAAGAGCTCGACGCCCTCGGCATCCTTTGCGGGATCAAGCGCCTCTTGGGTCACCGCCGCCGCCGCGATCAGCGTGCCTTTCGCAAGCTCCGCCTTCGCTGCTTCGACCGCAGCAGGGTCCTTCTCGCTGCGCCAGGTGACCTCGATGACCTGCTGGTCGCGACCCATGAGGTCGCCGGCCGCGTCGATCCGCCCCATGGCATCCGAGGGCGGGTTCTCGGAGAGCTCCCTCAGCGCCTCCGCCCTGTCGGCGGGGCGCGCGAGGATCTCCTGCGCGCGTGCGGTGATCGCGCCCGATGGGTCGACCACCACGATCGTGCCCTTCAGCGGCGGCGACTGCTTCGAGATGAGCTGTGGGATGAGCGCGAACACGCCGAACATCAGCACGGGCACGGCGATCGCGCCGAAGATGAAGCCCTTGGTGAGCGCGGTGTGTCGGAACTCGCGCCAGGCGATCAGCGCGATCTTCCCGAAGTACGACTGCTGGGGACGATCAGGCATCGATCCGCGCTCCCTTCCTGCTCTGTCCGTCGGCGGCGCCGACAAGCTCGACGAAGACGTCGTCGAGGTTCATTCGTCGAAGCGCGACCGACCGCATCGGCGCCAGCTCGAGCGCGGCGCGCATCGCGCGCTCGGTATCCATGCCCGGCGCGAGGTCGATGTCGACCGTGCCGTTGTCGTGGAGCCGCGCCTGCGCGGCGATCCCGCCAGCGACCAGCGCCTCGGCGCACGCGCGCGCATCGCCGCGCGGCTCGCACACGAGCCCGCGGTCATCGTGCTTGGCACGCAGCTCGGACATGCTCGCGTCGAGCACCTTCACGCCCTTGTTGATGAGCACGACCTTGTCGCAGAGCGCCTCGGCGGTGTGCATCTGGTGCGTCGAGAAGATGATGGTGGCGCCGCGCGCCTGCTCGCTGCGGATGAGCTCGGTCACGAGCCTGCCGTTGATCGGATCGAGCCCGCTGAACGGCTCGTCGAGGATGAGGAGGTCGGGCGCATGGATGATCGCCGAGAGCAACTGGATCTTCTGCTGCTGGCCTTTCGAGAGCTCCTCGCAGCGGCGCTTGGTGACGCCCGGCAGCGCAAGGCGCTCGAGCCAATCCTCGATGCGGCGGGTCAGCCCGGTCGGATGCACGCCCTTCAGGCGCGCCATGTAGCCGACGAACTCGCCGACCTTCATCTTGCGGTAGAGCCCGCGCTCCTCGGGCAGGTAGCCGATGCGGTCCTTCATCGTGAGCGCGTTCGCGCCCATCACCTCGACCGACCCGGAGTCCGGAGAGATGATCGACATGATCATGCGGATGGTGGTGCTCTTGCCGGCTCCGTTCGGGCCGAGGAAGCCGCACAGGGACCGTTCCGGGATCTCCAGCGAGATGCCGTCGACGGCCTGCACGCTGCCGAAGCGCTTGCGGACCTGCTCGATCCGCACGGCGGGGTTTGATGTGGACGACGCCATAGGGACGACGAGTGTAGCGAGGCGCGGCGGCACCCACCTTCGCTGTTGTCGAAATCATCGGTAGGAAAACAATGCCTCGCGCAGCGGCTGCAGCTACTGCTGGCGCGCCATCTCCTCGGCGACGACCTCGGCCATGTCGCGGAGATTCGCTGGCGCGGCGATCTCCTCGGCACTCACCGAGTTGAAGGACAAGACCTTCACTTCGGCAAGCTGCTTGATGGCATTGCCTTGGTCGCCGCAGAACAGCCCGGGCGTGAACTTGAAGGGCGCGAAGACGCCGTCGACCTCGCGCCAGTCCGCGTAGACGATGCGGATGGCGCCAACCGCGCACTTGACGGGACGCTTGGTGCCGGCGTCCAGCCAGATCGTCGCGTTCTTCGGAACCTCGCCGGGCGCGTAGCGAAGTCGCGCCATGATCTTCAGGCACTGCGTGCCTCCAAGCTGCTCGCGCTTCACCGTGCGTGCGTCGAGGAGGGCCTCGCCGTGGCGGGCGATCCCGCGGTAGAGGATGCGCAGCGGGTCGTATGGATAGGTCCCGTCGATCGCGAAGGGCATGCGGCCGAAGATCTCGCGCTCGCGATCGGGCACGCGGCTCCAGCTCATGCTGGGGTGCGTGCCGATCTCGATCTTGCGCGTCCAGACCGACTGGCTTGGTGCGTCGTACTGCTCGCTGGAGCCACGCATGCGCGCGTAGCCATCGCGGCGCCAGAGCAGTTCGCCCGCGGACCTGTAGTCGCGCTCGGGAACGCCGAGCATCGCGGGGTGCCGGGAGACCACATCGGCCTCCAGTCGATAGGACTCGATCGCGGCAAGTTTCTCCGAGCCGCCGAGGGCGACGATCGCTTCATCGAGCAGCGCGCTGGCTGCAGGGAGCGATGGGTCGGCTTCGGGAAGCGGCGGCGACGGCGGCTGGTCCTGCGCGCTGGCGAGGGCGCAGGATGAGGCGGCGACGAACGCAGCAGCAAGAAGCACGAGCGGGTGACGCATGGCGGTTCCTCCGTACGGACACGCGGTTGTACGCGAGGTCGCGCCCGCCATGCGGCTCTCACGGCGATTTCGTCACCGGATCGATCTTCGCGGGCGGCGCGATCGACCCGGCAGGCAGCGTATCGGCTGCGATGCGCGTGAATTCAAGCTCCGCCTTCATGCCGCCGGCCTCGATCGTCGCCCGGCGGAAGCCAAGCAGGCGCTCGGTCTTGAGCGGGGAATCCTTGGGCAGCTCGAACGCGATCCAGTCCGACAGCCGGATCGACTGCCCGCTCTGCTCGGGTGCATCGGGAGCAAGATCCTTCGGCGGCGCTGGAATGTCGAAGCCGAGGATGGTGCTGTTGGCTGTGTCGATGAAGAGCGTCCAGCGCTGTCCTGCGGTCGGTGCGCCTGCAGTCGTCCTTGGACTCATCATGATCCGCCAGACTTCACGACCCTCGATCGCGCCTTTGCCGGCGACCTCGAAGCGCTCGAAGCGGTCGGGAATCGAGTGCACGAGCGTCTGTAGATCGCCGCCGCCCGACATTTCCTCGGCGACCTTCGGGTCGATCGCGCGCGCCTGCCCTGGCTCACCCATCCACGCGACGCCGCCGACGACGCCCATCTCGACGACTCCACGGCCGCCGGGCATCGCCTGGACGAGCTGGCGCGCGTTCGGCGCGACGTAGCGGTACTCGATGCGGGCATCGCCCATCGCGCTCTTTACCGTGCCGATCGACTCGAAGCTCTTGAGCTTGGACCATGCATCGCCGCCGATGCGTGCCATCGCGGTCTTCACGAGCGCCGCTGCATCGGGCGCATTCGCCTGCTGCGGCGAGGAGACGGAGAGGAACGATGCGACGAGTGCGGCGAGGATCTTCATGGCTGGCCCTTTCGGAAGTGCGGCGACGGACGCGGGTCCGCAGGGCGGTGTTCCATCGCCGTCTCAGGGCTTCGCGGGTGCAGCGGGCGCAGCCGGTGGGGTGGGCGTCGACGGCTCGTCCTCGTCGGCCGGCTCTGGCTCGAGCAGAGCCTTGACCTCGGTGGGCAGATCGAACGCAGAGGCGTCGACGGTGTCGAAGGTGATGGTGTCGTAGGCCGTGACGATCTTCGCACCGGCCTGCATGACCTCCGTGCGCACCGGCAGCTTGATTCCGCCGAATTCCTTGTATTCGGTGAAGATCGTCGTCACCGGGAGCTTGCCGAGCTGGGTCTCGATGGTCATGGCGACGCCACGCGCAAGCCCCGTCGACTTCTCGAACCAGAGCGTCGAGACCTCCTCGCCCTTCTTCGCCTTCACCTTCCAGCAGTCGAAGCCGCCGATGGTTCCCTCGCCGGTCGTCTCAACGCTGTCGTACCGCTTGAGCGGATCGACATCCTTCATGTAGTCGGCCTCGCGCGCCATCGTCTCGAGTTCCTTCGGCGTCATCAGGCGCGCGCCCTGCAGCTTCGAGGCGCTCCAGCCGACGGTGCCGTCGTAGCCCGAGCGCATCTCGCCGAGCCCCGGCAGGTCGATGACCGTGATCATCTTGTTCGGCTGCTGGTATCGGCTGACGATCTTGCCCTTGAGGTTCTGCCCAGGCATCTCCATCGCGCCCGTCATCTCCATCGACTTCTTCTTCGCGCGGGCCTCGGCGCCGCCGACGGCGTCGACGGACTTGCGGAGAAGGTCCTTCGCATCGGGAAGCGTGGGCTTCGCGGCTGCGGGTGCGGCGGGGGCGTCCTGTGGCAGCAGCGCGAGGGCGGGCGTGACCAGGATCGCGGAGAGGGCAAGGACGACGAGCGGACGGGCGTGGCGCAAGGGAAATCCGAAGTGGAGAGGCGTGGGCGACGCGAGATCGGTCGAATCGCCGCCATCAGGGTAGCGCGCACCGCGCGCCACGGGGTCGGGCTCACGGGGTCGGGTTCACGGGGTCGGGTTCACGG
>JBEGLX010000121.1:0-6792 GCA_041183345.1 Planctomycetota bacterium | reverse complement strand
GCACCGAGCGCGCGCTCGAGCACGCTCGGCTTCTGCGCGAGAACCAGGTGCTGCGTGCGAACGCCGCGCCGCAGACGCGCCGTGCGCAGAGCCACCGCATGATCGGCTCCGGCCCCGCGATGGAGGAGCTGCGCGGCAAGCTCATGCCGATCGCCTCGAGCCACGGCACCGTGCTCGTCACGGGCGAATCAGGCACGGGTAAGGAAGTCGCGGCCCGCTTCATCCACGAGCACAGCCCGCGCGCGAGCGGCCCGTTCCTCGCCATCAACTGCGCGGCGCTGTCGTCCTCGCTCCTCGAGAGCGAGCTCTTCGGACATGAGAAGGGCGCCTTCACCGGCGCCGACCGTCTTCGCAAGGGACGCTTCGAGCTCGCCGACGGTGGCACGCTGCTCCTCGACGAGATCAGCGAGATCCCGCCCGAACTGCAGGCCAAGCTCCTGCGCGTGCTGCAGGAGAAGAGCTTCGAGCGCGTGGGCTCGAGCATCGCCCAGAAGGCGGACGTGCGCATCATCGCGACCACCAACCGCGACCTCGCCCGCGAGGTCGATGCCGGGCGGTTCCGCGGCGACCTCTACTTCCGCCTGAACGTGCTTCCGATCCGCATGCCGGCGCTGCGCGATCGCGCCAGCGACATCGCCGAGCTCTGCGAGCATTTCCTCGGCACGGTCGCCGACCGCGAGGGCGGCAAGCGCAAGAAGCTCGCGAAGGAGGCGCTGGCGCTCTTCGAGGAGTACGCGTGGCCGGGCAACGTGCGCGAGCTGCAGAACCTCTGCGAGCGCGCGGCGGTGCTCACCTCGGGCGACGTCATCGCACCCGAGCTCGTCTCGCCGTGGCTCGTCGCCAACGATGTCCCTGCGACCTCTGCGAGCGGCGGCATCGGGGTTCGCCTCGCGCGCGCGGCAGCCATCGCCAGCGCCGATGTTCCCGTGATCGAGACATTCTCAGCTGCGGCTGCGGCGGCGCTCTCGGCGCCGACCAATGGCCACGCCGCCGCCTCGGGCGACGGCACGGGCCTCCCGAGCCTTGTCTGCGACGGCGCGCTCACCCTCGACGAGATCGAGCGGCGCTCGATCGTCGCCACCCTCGAGAAGAACCGCGGGCACCGCCAGAAGAGCGCGAAGGCGCTCGGCATCGGTGTCCGCACGCTCGGGCTCAAGCTCAAGAAGTGGAAGGAAGAATCGCTCGTCTCCCCCGAGCTCTGAACGGATCGCGCCATGGTCGATGGATTCCTCGGCAACTCCGCACTTCCCGCGCTCGAGCGCTCGCTGCAGTTCATGTCGGCGCGCCAGCGGCTGCTCGCGACCAACCTCGCGAACGCAGAGACGCCCGGCTTCCGCCCTGTCGACGTCGATCCCCGCGCGTTTCAGGGCGCGCTCCGCGAGGCGCTCGACGAAGGGCGGCTCGACGGGCAGGGGCGGCTGGCGTTCGACGACTCCGCGCCCGTGTCGTTCACAGGCGGCGACATCGAGCTCAAGCCCGAGGTCCTCGCCGACAACATCCTGTTCCACGACGGCAACGACCGCAGCCTGGAACGGCTTATGCAGCGGATGACGGAGAACGTCTACGCCTTTCGCGCCGCCTCGCAGCTCATGCGCAACCAGTTCGAGCTCATCAACACCGCCATCCGCGAGCGTCCGTGACCCGGCCGCAGCCTGATCCGCAGTAGGACACCGCCATGTTTGGATCCCTCGACATCTCGACTTCGGCGCTCGTCGCCCAGCGCACCCGGCTCGACGCGATCTCGGCGAACCTCGCCAACGCCGAGGTCAAGGTCGACCCGAAGTCGCCCACCGCCTTCTCCGAGCGCGTGGTCGAGTTCGCCCAGGGCGACCCCGTCAGCGGGAATCCGTCGGGGGTGCATGTCGCCTCCATCACGCCCAGGAAGGCCTTCCGCTTCATCCACTCGCCGAGCGATCCGATGGCGGACGCGGACGGGAACGTCTGGTATCCGGACATCGATCCTGTGGTCCAGAACGCCAACGGCATGCTGGCAAGCCGAGCATATGAGGCAAATCTTGCTGCCGTCGAAGCCAGCAAGGCGATGTTCGAGGCGTCGCTCCGCATCATCGCCTGAGCCCGAGTGAGCTGGCACGCCATATGCTGATGGCTGCCTGAGGTACCGCCCGCCATGATCGATCCACTTGGCATTGTCTCCCGCGTGAACGCCCAGTCGGCCGCGACCCCGCGCCCGCAGCAGGCGGCGGGCGCCGACTTCAAGCAGGAGCTGATGGACGAGCTCCGCAAGGTCAACGAGATGCAGCAGGACGCCTCGCAGGCGACCAACGATCTCCTCACGGGCCAGCGGGATGACATCGAGGGCGTGCTGATCGCGACCCAGAAGGCGGATTCCGCCTTCCGCATGCTGGTCGCGCTGCAGAACAAGGTCGTCGGCGCCTACGACGAAGTGAAGAACATCCGGGTTTGAGCGTTCGCAACTGGCGAGCGGCTGCGGCGTTGCCGCAGGTCGCTCGCCTTTGCTCACTTTGGCGATACGGTTCGATTCCGCAATTCCGCCGCGCAAAGCGCGGCGGGTGGCACGGAGGGCTGGCGCACAGCGCCAGCCTCGTGCTCGCCTTCCGTGCTTCACGCGCCTTTCCGTGGGTCGTATTCCGCGCGCGGGCGACTTCGGAACGGATGACGCGCAGCGTCAGTGGACTCCCGCGTCCGTTGTTCCGCAGACTCCGTCTGCGGGCACTCATATCCAGCGAGCGTCAAAGGTCGCCGCGGTCGCCGCTATCACCCAGGCACGCCACGCAAAAACAGCGCAGTGGGGCGCAAACCTTGCTGCATGAAACACATTCCTGCCGATGAGCATTCTCTGACTGCGTGACGCCAGGATGGCGGTCCTACGCAAAGGCATGGAGGCCACCGCGTGCAGGCAATCCGCAACACGCTCGAACTCGTCCGGACGCGCCTCTCGGGGCTCCCTGCGTCCGCCAAGCTGCTCGCGGGCAGCATGGTCATCATTCTCGCGCTCGGGCTCTTCCTGGTCGCCCAGTGGAGCGCGAAGACCGAGAGCGTGCCCTTTGCGATCACGCCTGCCGCGTACGAGGACGCTCGCGTGTACCTCGCGAACCGTGGCGTCGAGTACGAAGACAAGAACGGCCAGCTCTTGGTGCCGGCAGAGAATCACGCCGATCTCCTCGCGGGCTTCGCGCAGCAGGGCGGCGGCGCTGAGATCGACTGGTCGAAGCTGGTGCCGAGCGATCCCTTCGCGACCGAGGGCGAGCGCAAGCAGCGCCACCTCCTCGCGCTCCAGACCGTGCTCTCGCGCACGATCAGCGGCTTCCGCAACGTGAAGAGCGCGACCGTCGTGATCTCGCCGAAGCCGTCGACGCCGCTCGGCTCGTCGCGGAGCGCGCAGACCGCGAGCGTCGTCGTCACCATGCGCACGGGCGGGCTTGCGCCCGAGCAGGTCGACGCCATCGCCACCATGGTCGCCGGCACGCAGGCAGGCATGAAGCCTGAGAACGTCTCTGTGACCGACGGCATGCAGGCCTATCGCACGAGCTTCGGAAAGGGCGCCGCCAGCGGCGAGAACCTCGAGCAGTCGCTCAAGGTCGCCGACGCCGTGCAGGCGCGCATCGCCAACGTGCTCTCGTGGCTGCCCGGCGTGCGTATCGCGGTGAACGCGCAGGTCGTGACCACCGAGCGCACGAGCACGACCACCGAATTCAAGGAAGGCGTCGTCGCGCCGATCAGCGAGGTGAGCTCGACGAGCGAAAGCAAGGGCGCCGCCGCGCAGCGCGAGCCGGGCGTCGTGCCGAACACGGGTCTCTCGCTTGGGAATCCAGGCCAGACTGGCTCGCAGAGCGCGGTCGAGCGCAGCGAGAACAAGTACCGCGCCGAGATCCCCGGCACCCGCCGCACCGAGATCGACCCGACTGGCTACGCCGCGAAGATCGACGCCAGCATCGCCGTGCCATGGAGCTACTTCGAGCAGGTCTGGCGCATGCGCAATCCGCCTGCGGACGGCGCCGATCCGAAGGCTCCCGTGCTCGCGGAGGTCGAGGCCATCCGCGACACCGAGCTCGCGCGCATCCGCAAGGTCGTCGAGCCGCTGATCTCGACCGATGTCGTCGAGGGCTCGAAGCAGGGCGTCGTCGAGGTGACCTGGTTCCCCGACCTGCAGGCGCCCGTGCAGCAGGCATCGATGGCGGCGGGACTGGGCGAGATCGTGCTCGGCGGGGGCGGCACCATCGGCACGAGCGGACTCATCAAGCCGATCGGGCTTGGCGTGCTCGCGATCGCCAGCCTCTTCTTCATGTTCAACATCGCGAAGAAGGCCTCGACGCGCGAGAACCTCCCCAGCGCGGAGGAGCTCGCCGGAGTGCCGCCGAAGCTCGAGTCGGATGACGCCGAGATCGTCGGCGAGGCCGACGAGGCGACGCCCGCGCTCGAGGGCATGGAGCTCGATGACGACAGCCTGCGCCGCGCGCAGATGCTCGAGCAGCTGAACGACATGGCGCAGCGCGATCCCGCGGAGCTCGCGGGCGTCCTTCGCCGCTGGATGCGCGCGACCGCCTGAACCGCAGGATCGACCGAGGAACACCCGATGGCCTACCGACCAGGCATGAAGCTCCCGAAGACAGCCGACGAGCTCGACGGCACGCTGAAGAGCGCGATCCTGCTGCTCCTGCTCGACGCCGACAGCGCCGGCAAGCTG
The DNA here is from genome assembly GCA_041183345.1 of Planctomycetota bacterium. Lineage (GTDB taxonomy): Bacteria > Planctomycetota > Phycisphaerae > Phycisphaerales > SM1A02 > QWPT01. The sequence goes on along the minus strand of JBEGLX010000121.1, from coordinate 2,126 downwards.
CTGAAGGAGATGCCGACGGAGGTCGTCGAGGAAGTCACGCGCGCGCTCGCCGCCCTCGGCGACGTGCCCAAGGAGCTCGGCCAGGAAGTCATCAGCGAGTTCTACTCGCTCGCCATGGCGCAGGGCTATGTGCGCGAGGGCGGGCTCGACTACGCGCGCAGCCTGCTCAAGAACTCGCTCGACTCGAAGACCGCGGAGAAGGTCATCCAGCAGATCCAGACCCAGGTGCAGCGCACGCCGTTCGCCTTCCTGCAGAAGGCCGAGAGCGCGAACCTGCTGACCTTCATCCAGGACGAGCATCCGCAGACGATCGCGCTGATCGTGTCGCACCTGCCGCACCACAAGGCGAGCGAGATCCTCATCGGCCTTCCCGCGCAGAAGCAGATCGAGGTCGTGCGCCGCGTCGCCAACATGGAGCAGACGAACCCCGAGGTCATCCGCGAGGTCGAGCTCGCGCTCGAGAGCCGGCTCTCGAACATGATCGGCACGCAGAGCGAGAAGGTCGGCGGCGTCGAGACCGTCGCCGAGATCCTCAACCTCGTCGACCGCTCGACCGAGCGCACCATCATGCAGGGCGTCGAGAGCGAGGATCCCGACCTCGTCGAGGAGATCCGCCGCCGCATGTTCGTGTTCGAGGACATCAACAACGTCAACGACAAGGGCATCCAGGCCGTCCTCAAGGAAGTCGAGAACGACGAGCTCTGCCTCGCGCTCAAGACGGCGTCCGAAGGCCTCAAGAACAAGATCCTGTCGAACATGTCGTCGCGCGCGGCCGAGTCCATCCGCGAGGACATGGAGTTCATGGGTCCGGTGCGCGTGAGCGACGTCGAGTCGGCGCAGCAGCGCATCGTCGACATCGTGCGTCGCCTCGAGGAATCGGGCGACATCATCATCTCGGGCCGTGGCGGCGCGCAGGACGTGGTGGTCTGAGGCGAGGTCCCATGGCCGTACTCAAGCAGTCATCCTCGCGTGCGGGTGTCACGGCCGGCGCCGTGTTCAGCCTGGGCGATCTCCGCGTGGGCGCGGAGCGCGCGCTCTCCGATGCGCAGGCGGAGGCTGCCCGCGTCCTCGAGGCGGCCAAGCGCGAGGGCGAGCGCATCCGTGCGGCGGCCGAGCGCGATGGATTCGCGAAGGGGCATGCGGAGGGCTTCGCGAAGGGCGAGGCGGAGGGCCGCACCAAGGGCGAGAGCGAAGGACACGCCGCGGCGAAGGTCGCGCATGACGCTGCGCTGCAGGCGATCGAGGAAGGCTTCGCGACCGAGCTCGGGCGCTGGATGGCGGTGCGCGACGACGCGATGCGCTTCGCCGAGCGCGAGCTCGCTGCGATCGCGGTCAGCATGGCCGAGGGCATCGTGCGCGAGCACGTGAAGGGCGATCCGACCGTCGTGGCACGCGAGGCGGAGGCTGCGATCGGCCTGTTTGCGCGGGCGACGCGCGTGACCATCGAGGTCGCGCCCGAGGACGCGCCGATCCTGGCCGAGTCGATGCCGCGGCTTGTCGCGGCGCTTCCCGAAGGCGCTGCGGTCTCGATCGTGTCGCGCGAGGGCGTCGCGCGCGGCGGCTGCGTGATCCGCTCGAGCGAAGGCTCCGTCGATGCGCGCCTCGAGACCCAGTTCCGCCGCATGCGCGAGGGACTCATCGGCGGTGCGGCGCCGGAAGCGGAATCGTCCGGCGATGCGGGGGGCGCGTCATGAAGCTCGCTGCGATGCCGGGCGCGATCCGCGCCATCGAGCCGCGCGAGATCGCAGGAACCGTTCGCGCCGTGCGCGGGCTCGTCCTCTCGGTCGACCAGCTGCCGCTGCCCGTCGGCTCGCTCGTGCGCGTGCACGTGCCGCTGCGTGGCGAGCCGCCGCGCGGCGAAGTCGTCGGTTTCGACGGATCGCGCGCGCTGGTCATGCTGCTGAATGAAGCCGAGGGCGTCTCGAGCGGCGTGCGCGTGGTCGCCGAGCAGCCGTACGCGACCGTCGCGGTGAGCGACGCGTGGCTTGGGCGCGTGGTCGATGCACTCGGCCGTCCGATCGATGGAAAGGGACCGATTCCCACGGGTTTCCCGCAGCCGCTGTGGCCCGCGCGCACGAGCCCGCTCGAGCGCGGCGTGGTGCGCGACGCGCTTCCCACCGGCGTGC
>JBEGLX010000120.1:0-6843 GCA_041183345.1 Planctomycetota bacterium | reverse complement strand
CACGAAATCGGCGACAGCGTGCAGAAGCACTTCGCCGTTCGGCAGTTCGGTGGCACGGGCGGGGAGCGCCATGCCTGCAGAGGTCTCTCCGAAGACCCGGGCGCGACCAAGGTCCTGCAGGCCGCCTGCGAAGACCTCGCTGGTGCTTGCGGTGCGCCCATCGATGAGGATGGCGAGCGGCTTGGTCGCGTACGGGCGCACGCGCTTGCCCTCCGTCGAGACCTTCCGCGGCTCGGCGTTGAATTCGAGCGTGTTCTCGCGCCCGATCATCGAGCCGAGGCTCGCGGGCTCCTTCAGGAAGTGTCCCGCGACGCCCATCGACATCGCGCCGATGCCGCCGGGATTGCCGCGCAGGTCGAGGACGATGCCGTCGCAGCCGCGGAGCGAGTCGACGGCTCGGTCGATCGCATCCGACGCGCCCGTCATCCAGATATTGAAGGAGATCACGCCGATCGTGATCGGCTTGCCGCCGGCGCCGCCGTCCTGCGCGGGAAGCTCGATGCGCCGCGACTCGACCTCGATCGGGAAGGGCGGGAGGTTGCCGAACTGGGTGACGCCGAGCGGTGCAGGCTCGAAGGCGAGCGAAACCTGCTGCTCGCCACCCGATGCATCGGCGAAGACCACGCGCCGCACGTCGCCTGCGTTGCCTACGAGCAGTTCGCCCGCGGTCAGCGCGAGCGTCGCGCGCAGCTTGCGTGCCTGCGGGGACTGCTGGTTGCGCTCGGCTGCGAGCGCCTTGCGGATCGGCTCGAGCAGCGCGTTGACGTTGATGCCATCGATCGAGACAAGCCGCCAGCCGGTGAGCACGCCTGCACGCGACGCAGCAAGCCCCGGAGACACGCGCAGGACCGTGGGTTCGCCTTCGACAAGCGCGATGTCGAGACCCGTGATGCCGGGACCGTTCGACGCGGGTGCCGAGGGCGTCGGGCGCGCGCCGATCCCCTCGAGCCCGCTGTCGTCCTTCGCTGGTGCGGGAGAAGTGGCGCCCGCGTCGGCGATGGCGGGTGGAACCGGCGGCTCGTCGCCAGCGGGGATGATGGCAAAGTGGCTCTGGCCAAGCCGCGCGAGCATGTCGTTGAGCACGCCGCGCAGTTCTTCCGCGGATCGCGCCTTGGCGGCGCGAGGGCGAAGCTCAGCGCGCACCGCGTTCCAGTCGACGCCGTTCAGCGATTGGTCGAAGTGCTCGTCGCGCACCATCTCCCACGCGGCGTCGAAGGTCTCGGTCGGCTTGATGGCCGGCTGTCGAGGTGCAGGAGCCGCGCAGCCTGCGAGCAAGGCGGCAAGCGCGGCGATCGGGGCGAGGCGGAGCAGGCGGGACGTGGCGAGGCGCATGTCTGCGGCGGACTCAGGGGCGGATGGTACGTGCGAGTTCGGAGCGCTCTGTCCATCGGCGCCGCACAGCGACCGAAAACCAACGATTTCGACCTCGAGATCCATCCATTCATCCGGATGAATGGTTGAAGGGTATGCGCCGCCGTCGTATCCTTCCATCCAATGTCGCGATCGCTCCTGAAGGCACTTGAATCCCGCACCCTCGTCTTCGACGGCGGCATGGGAACGCAGATCCACGCCTGCGCCGACTGCCGGCCGAGCGACTACCTCGGGCGCGACAACTGCACCGACATCCTCGTCAAGACGCGCCCCGACATCATCCAGCGCATCCACGAGAACTACTTCGCGGCCGGCGCAGACGTCGTCGAGACCGACAGCTTCGGCGCCAACATACTGGTGGGCCGCGAGTTCGACGAAGAGCTTGCCTCGTGGACGTTCGAGCTCAACAAGCGCGCCGCCGAGGTCGCCCGCGCCGCCGCCGCGAAGTTCGAGACGCCCGACCGCCCGCGCTTCGCGATCGGCTCGATGGGACCGGGCACCAAGCTCGTCTCGCTTGGGCAGGTGACCTGGGAGGAGATGCACGCGAGCTACTTCGAGCAGGCGCGCGGCCTGATCGCGGGCGGCATCGACGGCTTCATGATCGAGACCTCGCAGGATCTCCTGCAGCAGAAGATCGCGATCAACGCCTGCATCGATGCGCTCAAGGACGCTGGGCTCACGCCGGAGGACCGCGCGATCTTCTCGAGCGTCACCATCGAGACCACGGGCACGATGCTGCTCGGCTCGGACATCGCCGCGGTCGTGAACGCGCTCAAGCCGTTCCCGATCGCGTCGCTCGGCCTGAACTGCGCGACTGGCCCCGTCGAGATGGCGGAGCACGTCGCCTACATCGCGAGGAACTGGGATCGCGCCATCAGCGTGCTGCCGAACGCGGGGCTGCCGATCCTCGTCGAGGGACGCACCGAGTATCCGCTGCAGGCGAAGCCGTTCCGCGAGGCGATGCGGCGATTCCTCGAGGAATACAAGGTCAATTCGGTCGGTGGCTGCTGCGGCACCACGCCCGAGCACATCCGCGAGCTGCGCGGGCTCGTCGAGGAGCTCGGGCTCTCGCACAAGCAGGCGATGAAGCCGCGCGCGCGCGCCGCCGCGCCGCAGGCGCCTGGCTGCTCGAGCCTCTACGGCTTCGTCGAGTTTGCGCAGGAGAACTCGTTCCTGATCGTCGCCGAGCGCACCAACGCCAACGGCTCGCGCAAGTTCAAGCGCCTCCTCGATGAGAGCGACTTCGACGGGCTCGTGTCGATGGCGCGCGAAGAGATCAAGGACGGCGGACAGGTGCTCGACGTATGCGTCGACTTCGTCGGACGCAACGGGCCGAAGGACATGGCCGAGGTCGCTGCGCGCTACGTGCGCCAGGTGAACGCGCCGATCATGTTCGATTCGACCGACCCTGCGGTCATCGAGGAGGGGCTCAAGCGTCACGGTGGCAAGGCCATCGTCAACTCGATCAACCTCGAGGATGGCGAGGAACGCCTGAACAAGATCTGCCCGCTGCTGAAGAAGTACGGCGCAGCGTGCGTCGCACTCACGATCGACGAGGACCAGCAGGCGGGCATGGCCAAGACCTGCGCGCGCAAGCTCGAGATCGCCGAGCGCATCCACGGGCTCTACACGCGGAAGTGGGGGCTGCCCGAGGAGGACATCCTCTTCGATCCGCTCACCTTCACGATCGCGACCGGCAACGACGACGACCGCCGCCTCGGACTCGAGACGCTCGACGGAATCGCCGCGATTTCCAAGCGTTTCCCGCGCTGCGGCATCATCCTCGGCCTCTCGAACATCTCGTTCGGACTCAAGCCCGCCGCGCGCGCGGTGCTGAACAGCGTGTTCCTCCACCACGCGCGGGAGCGCGGCCTGACCGCAGCGATCGTGCACGCCTCGAAGATCATGCCGCGCAACCGCATCGCGCCCGAGCACTGGGACGCTGCGGAATGGCTGATCTTCGACCAGCGCGGCGCAGCGCGCCCCGCGGGCATGGCGGAGAACTTCGATCCGCTGCTCCACTTCATCTCGCTCTTCCCCGATGGGGCAGAGGAGACGGTGGCGAAGAAGTCGCTCGCCGACCTGCCGATCGAGGAGCGCCTGCAGCGCCACATCATCGACGGCGAGGACCGCGACCTCGACAAGTCGCTCGCCGCCGCGATGGAGAAGTATCCGCCGCTGGCGATCATCAACGACCATCTGCTCGCAGGCATGAAGACCGTCGGCGAGCTCTTCGGCTCTGGGCAGATGCAGCTTCCGTTCGTGCTGCAGTCCGCCGCCGTCATGAAGAAGGCGGTGTCGATCCTCGAGCCGCACATGCCGAAGGCCGAGGCGGGCGCCGGCAAGAAGGCGAAGATCGTGCTCGCGACCGTCGCGGGCGACGTCCACGACATCGGCAAGAACCTCGTCGACATCATTCTCTCGAACAACGGCTTCGAGATCCACAACATCGGCATCAAGCAGCCGCTGCAGTCGATCCTCGACGCGTGGCGGAAGACGGGCGCCGACGCGATCGGCATGAGCGGCCTGCTCGTGAAAAGCGTCGCGATCATGGAGGAGAACCTCCACGAGATGAACCGTCTCGGCGTGAACGTGCCCGTCATCCTCGGCGGCGCCGCGCTCACGCGCCACTACGCGGAGAGCCACCTGCGCTCGATCTACAAGGGGCCGCTCTACTACGGGCGCGACGCGTTCGAGGGTCTCTCCGTGTGCGACGCGCTCGCGTCGAAGTCGCTGGCGACGATCGATGCCGAGATCGACGCGCGCCTTGCCAAGCGCGAGGAGGTCGACTCGAAGATCGCGCGGGCGCGGAATGCGGAGCCGCGCGTCGAGGTCGCAGCACGGTCAAGCGTTTCGACTTCAATCGAGCTGCCGAAGGCGCCATTTCTTGGAGACCGATTGGTTGAAGAGATTCCACTCGAGCAGGTCTATCCCTACATCAACCTTGTCGCCCTCTTCCGCGGCCAGTGGGGCTTCAAGAAGGGCGACATGGGCGAGGCCGAGTACGAGCGCTTCATCGAGGAGAAGGCGCGCCCCGTGTTCGACCGGCTCTGCCGGCAGTGCAAGGAGGAGAAGATCCTCCGTCCGCAGGTCGTGTACGGCTACTACCCAGTGAACGCAGACGGCGACGATCTGGTCGTCTATCACCCGCTGGAGCAGGATCGCGAGATCGAGCGCTTCCGCTTCCCGCGTCAGCTCGGTCGCGAGCGGCTTTGCATCAGCGACTTCTTCCGTCCCGCCTCGAGTGGCGAGAAGGACGTGCTCGGTCTCCAGTGCGTGACCGTGGGCACCGAGGCAAGCCACCGCGCGAAGCAGCTCTTCGAGCGGAACGACTACACCGAGTACCTCTATCTGCATGGCTTCGGCGTCGAGTGCGCGGAGGCGCTCGCGGAGATGTGGCACAAGCGCATGCGTGCGGAACTCGGCATCGGCGGCGACGACAGCCCGGAGATCCGCAAGCTGTTCACGCAGCAGTACCGCGGCTCGCGCTACAGCTTCGGCTATCCCGCGTGCCCGGACATGAGCGACCAGGAGAAGCTCTTCCGCCTGATCCGCCCCGAGCGGATCGGCTGCGTGCTCACCGAGAACTGGCAGATCGTGCCCGAGCAGTCGACGAGCGCCATCGTCGTGCACCACCCTGAGGCGAAGTACTTCGCCGTCGAGAGCGCGGCAAGGGTGCAGGGCTGACGCGTGGGTGACCTCGCGCCTCATGCTCCGAGCGGCCTTCGGACCGCTGCGGCCTACGCCGCCGTCTACCTCATCTGGGGCTCGACTTACCTCGCGATCAAGCTTGTCTCGCAGCACGGCGCGTTCGTGATGGCGGGCACGCGCTTCCTCACCGCGGGCGTGCTGCTGCTGGCGTTCGCCTGGTGGCGCGGCGAGGTGCGGAAGTCGGATTTCTCGGGCAAGTCGTGGGCGAACGCCGGCGTGGTGGGGACGTGCCTCATGCTGCTTGGCAACGGTGGCGTCGCCATCGCCACGAAGACCGTCGATTCGGGGCTGGTCGCGCTCATGACGGCGGTGACGCCGCTCTGGCTCGTCGGGCTCGACACGATGATGCACAAGACCCACGCGAGGCCGTCGAAGGTCGTATGGCTCGGCATCGCGATGGGCATCGCCGGCGTGATCGTGCTCAAATTCGGCGATTTCGGCGGGACAAGCGGCGTCTCGACGATCGGCGTACTCGTCATGCTCATCGCCACGCTTGGCTGGGCGCTCGGCAGCGTGTGGTCGAAGCGTCCGGGCGGCGCGCACTCGCCGCTCGTCGCGACCGCGATGCAGATGCTCGCGGGCGGCGCGGTGCTGATGGCCGCGAGCATGCCGAAGGAGTTCCTCGCGCAGGACGAATGGACGCTGCTTGCGTCGAATCCCCCGACGACCGAGACGTGGCTCCAGTGGGCGTACCTCGTGATCTTCGGCTCGTTGTGCGGCTTCACCGCGTACATCTGGCTGCTGCGCCACCAGCCCGCTGCGCGCGTGGCGACCTATGCGTACGTGAACCCGCTCGTCGCGCTCGCGCTCGGCTGGCTGCTGATCGATGAGCCCATCGGGCTCCGCACCGTATACGCGGCGGCGCTCATGCTCGGCGGTGTCGCCGTGATCCAACTATCGAAGGCGCGCAAGACGCTGTTCACGCGCGCCGTCGCTGCGGCTGAGTGACGGATCAGCGCATCGCCCAGGCCAGCGGTAGCGCCAGCCACAGCCAGAGGTACAGCCACGCGATCGCGAGGCGCTTGTAGTACCAGTGGTCGTCGTGGTCGATGAAGCGGCCGCCGGTCGGGCCGAACTTCCCCCAGTTGGCAAGCGGATAGCGGAGCCGGTGCCACGCGCCCCAGATGCCTCCGTCGAGGAGACCCAGGATGGCGACGATCGCCTCGAGAACCGAGCCGATCGCGACGCCGAACATCGAGTAGAGGATCAGCGTTCGGTATGTCGTGACGCCCCACGCCGCATAGGGCATGATCGCGACCATCCCGACCAGCGCGATGATGAGCGCATGCCGGCGATCGTGCTTCGACCGCCGCGGCGGGGCATCCGGCAAAGGGTCGTACTTGAGCAGCGTCTTCCGGTCGATGGTCATCGCGGGCACAGGCTACCCGCAGGGGCGGCGACGCTTGATTTCGAAGAACTTCGGTCGATGCGCTTGCCTATGCAAACCAGTTGAATAAACTAGTTGCATGGTTCACCACGTCGGTTCATTCGAGGCAAAGACTCGGCTCGCCGAGCTCCTCCGTCTCGCCGAGCGGGGCGATGAGGTCGTCGTGCTCCGTCGAGGGCAGCGCATCGCGGTCATCGTGGGCTCGGCTCGATACGACGAACTCACGCGTCCGCCTGCAAGCGACTGGAAGCAGTCGATGCGCGATCACCTGGCGGCCGGACCGCGGATCAGCCGCAAGGACTTCGATGACATCATGCGCCGATCGAAGGAGGGGCGTCCGTGATCGTGGTCGACGCGTCCGCGGTGAATGCGAT
>JBEGLX010000119.1:0-6891 GCA_041183345.1 Planctomycetota bacterium | reverse complement strand
AGACCTCGGTCTTGTAGAGGTCGCCGATCGGCGCGAGTCCGCCGTTCATGTCGCCGTAGAGCGTGGCGTAGCCCGCCGCGTACTCGCTCTTGTTGCCCGTGGTGAGGACGAGCGCGCCCGTCGCGTTCGAGGCCAGCATGACCAGGAGGCCGCGCGCGCGCGACTGCAGGTTCTCGCCGGCGACTCCATCGGTCGTGAACGCGCCTGCCACCGTCTTCTCGACGGCGACATGGAGCGCGTCGATCGGAAGTGTCTCGATGCGGCCAAGCCCGAGCAGGCGCGCCGTCTCGCGGGCATCCGTCAACGACCCATCCGACGAGTACCGCGACGGCATCAGGATGCCGGTGACCCGCTTCGGACCGATCGCGGCGGCCGCGATCGCAGCGACCAGCGCGCTGTCGATGCCGCCGGAAAGGCCGATGAGCACGGACCTGTGGCCCGTCTTCGCGAGGTAGTCGCGGGTTCCGAGTACGATCGCTCGGAAGCGCTCGGCGTCGAGATCGGAGGGCGCGGCGCTGACGGACACAGCCGCGCGCGAGTCGGTGGCGCAGAAATCATCGGCGAATCGAGCGCATCGCGCGATCACCGCTCCATCGGCCGATACCACGCGCGAGCCGCCGTCGAACACAAGGTCGTCCTGGCCTCCGACGGCGTTGCAGCTCGCGAGCACGATCTTCGCCGCGCGCGCGCGAGCGGCAAGCAGATCGGCGTGCTTCGCGTCCTTGCCCGCGACGAAGGGGCTTGCGCTCGCGATCGCGACCACGGTCGCGCCCAGCGCGCGTGCATCCGCGAGCGGATCGCGTCCGTACGAGCGCGCGTCGCACGCATCACCTGCCTGCCAGAGATCCTCGCAAAGCAGCGCCGCCACGCGCTCGCCCGCGTGCTCGACGACGAGCGTGCGCTCGCCCGCCGTGAAATGCCGATCCTCGTCGAACACGTCGTAGCTCGGGAGCAGCTGCTTGCGCGCGAAGCCCTCGACGCGGCCGCCGCGGAGGAGCGCGAGCGCGTTCGCGAACGGACGGCCACGCGATGCGATGGGCAGGCCCTCGTGGGCCTGCATCGACGCCGGAACCGATCTCGCTACACGCTCCGCAGCAGCAAGGCAGGCCTCGGCGACGCCCCGGCGCTCGACGAGGTCACGCGGCGGGTAGCCGAGCAGCGACATCTCGGGAAACACCAGCAGTTCCGCGCCCTCGGCGACGGCGCGGGCGATGGCCGCCGCGTGCTTCGCCTCGTTGCCGGCGATGTCGCCGACGGTGGAGTTGATCTGGGCCAGTGCGATCTTCAACGCGGGATTCCTGCAGGTCGCGCAGGATAGCCGCCCGACAGGTGCATGCCGAGCAGCGCCGCGAACGGGCACAGGACGAGCGTGGCCGCCGTGATCCACGGGTATCCGCCCGCTGCCGCCTCGACGAAGCCCGAGTAGCTGGTGAATCCTCCGCAGAAGCCGACGAGCAGGAAGGCGTCGAACGCAGCGCCCTCACCGCCACCCGCCTGCTCGCGCTCGAGCAGACCGCGCAGGAATCCAGCGAACAGCGAACCCGAGAGATTGACCGCAAGTAGCGCAGGTGCAGACCAGTGCGGCGCCTCGACCGCCTGCACCAGCAGCACCGCGAGCAGCGCGCGCGCGACTCCACCGGCGGCGCCGCCCGACGCGACCAACGCCATCCGCCGCGCAGCGGTCACGCTGCACCTCCCGCGAGCACGCGTGCCGCGAGGTACACGCCGAGCGCGATCGCGAACGCACCAGGCACATGCAGCAGGACGCGCGTCCACCGACCTTCGCGCATCGCGCCCGCGACCTCGATCGCGAGCCCGCTCCATGTCGAAAGACCGCCTGCGAAGCCAACGACGACGAGCGGGTGCAGCGCGCTTCCGAGTGACGCTGCGCCGCCGGCCAGCACGCATGCCGCGAGGTTTGCGGCGAGTACGCCGAGATCGGCGCGGCCCGCGCGGGTGCGAAAGCGATGGATGATGCCATCGCGCACGACGGAGCCGAGCGCGCATCCGACCGCGACAAACGCCAGCACGATGAGGGCCTCGGGCGTGAAGATGTCGCCAGCCGCGCAGATCACGCGCCGAGCGTATCAAACCTCGCGCTTCAAAACGCACAACGCCCCCTGCCTTGAGGGTGAGTTCCGATCGCTACGAACGCGAGGCAAAACGCACAACGCCCCCTGCCTCCAGGGAGCGTTGTGCGTGCTTGGGGCGGCTTCCGCCGCCGCTCGCTTGTGCCGGCCTCGCCGCGAGGGACTCGCGACGGGCCGAGATGTGTCGTGCTTAGGCGACCAGAGCGTGCGCGTGCTCGATGGCCTCGATCACCTGGCGGACGGTGAAGGGCTTGCGGAGCACCGAGTCGTAGCCGCGGCCGACGAGCTGGGCGATCTGGCCTTCGGTCAGGCGGTTCGACATGCCGATGATCTTGGTCATCTGCAGCTCCTCGGAGCCGCGGACGAACGCGCAGAACGCGCCGCTCTCGGCCTCGGGCATGTGGACGTCCAGCAGCATGACGTGCGGGCGGAACTTCTCGCACTCGGCGCCAGCGGCGAACGCGCCCGAAGCGACATGCACTTCGTAGCGGGTCTGCTCGGCGAGCACCTTGCGGAGCGTCTCAGCCGTCGCAGGGTCGGTGTCGACGATGAGCACGCGCGGCGCGCCGCTGCGGAGCCCATCCATCGGGATGTTGTGCTTCTTCATGAACGCCATCAGGTTCGACACGGGGATGCGGCGATCCTTCGAGCCCGGGATGCGGTATCCCGCGAGCTGGCCGGAATCAAACCACTTGCTCACCGTGCGGCTGGCCACGTTGCAAATGCGGGCGACTTCGCCGGTGGTCAGCACGTCCTTCTCGTTGAAACTGAATCCGTCACGCATGGCTTTACTCCCTTGAAGCCCACCACCGTCGAAAGCCCTCGCACAGCAACCCTCCGTTGCTGCGGGAACCCTGATGAGTCCATGAATCGGATTGCCGCTCGGGGGAGTTCAGACAACTGCGCGGAATGTGCCGCTGTTGAGCAGATTGCGGGGCGTCAGGACTGCACCCGCGGCTCCGATCGCGCGGATTGAGCCGTTCTCGGACAACTTTCCCGTTTATGCGCGCGAACTGGCGTCCTGCTGCCACCGATCGGTGCCCTGCTTGGACGCGACCTTTCGGGACTCCAAGCGCTCGAGGAGCTTCAGCCAGGTCCAGACGGCGAGCGCGGGCCACTTGAGCGGGTTCGGGGCGAGGCGCGCTGCGACCACGCCGAAGGTCCCTCCAGGGCCCCGCTGATCGGGCCGGAGAGGCGAGATCCGGTCAAGCTCGGCTGTTCCGAGCCGCACGCGGGCCGCCACCCGGCGCAGCGCGGCGATCGTGCGCGGCACGCGCACGCGCGCCGTCACGGGCACCGTCGCCCGCTCCGACGCCGAGAAGCAGCGCTCGACGTAGCCGTCGTCGGCGAGCACGTCGGGAAACTCGCCCCAGCGCGCGCGCCCCTCGGCGTTCACGCAGTAGGTGCCGCTTCCGTTCGGTGCGCCCGAGAAGTGATAGGGATTGAAGCGCTCGGCCGCGTAGTAGAGACGGACGGGCAACGTGCAGGCGCCGTTGTCGAAGTCGGGCGTCGCGGCCACCACGCGGGCGCCGGGCACCCGCGCGGCGTCGAGCAGCGCACGAAGCGCGCCGGGCGCGAGCTCGATGTCGGCGTCGAGGAAGAGCCGCGGAAAGCGATCGAGCCCCTGCTCGCGGAGATGACGCTCGCCGAGGTTCATGGCGTTGGTCTTGCCGCCCTGCGGCGTATCGATCACGTGGACATGGGGCGCGAACGCGCGCGCGCGCGACGCGGTGTCGTCCTTGCAGGCGTTCGCAACGACGACTACGACGAGGCCGGGGACGTCGTCGGCCAGCAGCGCGCGAAGGCACCGCTCGATTCCATTCGCTTCGTTGTGGGCTGGAATCACGATGCTCGGCATGGCGGCTCCGTCAGCCCTGCACCTGCGGACGCACGCGCTCGTGCACGCGGATTCCCTTGGTGCGCAGCGCCTCCTGCAGTTCGTCGGCGTGGCGCGCATCGCGCACCTCGACGATGCAGGAGACACGCACGCGCGACACATCGCTTCCGCCGAAGATGCGCTCGTGGCGGATGTCCTGCACGCTCGCACCGGTCGAGGCGATGGTGGCGGCGAGGTCGGCGAGCCCGCCGGGGCGGTCGCTGATCGTCGCCGAGAACTGGACGAGGCGGCCGTCGACCGCGAGGGAGTGCTCGATCACGCGGGCGAGGACGAGGGGATCGATGTTCCCGCCGCAGAGCAGCAGCACGACCTTCTTCCCGCGCAACTGGAGTTCGCCGGAAAGCAGCGCCGCCAACGGCGATGCGCCCGCCCCCTCGACGACGCCGTGCTGCATCTCCACGAGCCGCAGGATCGCGAGCGAGATCAGGTCCTCGTCGACGGTGACCAGACGGTCGACGACGGGCCGCGCGAGCGCGAAGGCACGCGCACCGACCTCCGGCACGGCGAGACCGTCGGCGAGGGTCGGATCCATCGTGATGCGCTTGGGTCCGCCGCTGCGCAGCGCCTCTGCGAAGCTCGCGGCGCGGCGCGGCTCGACGCCGATGACCTGGACCGAAGGCTTGCGCGCCTTGACGGCGATGCCGACGCCGGCCAGGAGCCCTGCCCCGCCGACCGGCACGATGACCGCATCGACATCGGGAACTTCCTCGAGGACCTCAAGCCCGACGGTTCCGGCGCCCGCGATGATCGCCGCGTCGTTGAAGCCATGGACATAGGTGAGCCCCTCGGAAGCGACGAACTTCTCCGCGTGCTCCTTCGCCTCGGCGATGTTGGCGCCCTCGATGATGACGTGCGCGCCGAGCTCGCGGCAGCGCGCCTGCTTGACGAGCGGCGCCACCTTCGGCATCACCACGGTCACGGGAATGCCGAGATCGCGGCCGTGCCACGCAAGCGCGAGGGCATGGTTGCCCGCGCTCGCTGCGATCACGCCCTGCGTGCGGGCAGCCGCCGGAAGCTGGAGCAGCGCGTTGCGCGCGCCGCGCTCCTTGAAGCTGCCGGTCCGCTGCTGGTACTCGAGCTTCGCGTAGACGGTGCACCCGGTGATGCGCGACAGGGCCGGCGCCTCGATGCACGAGGTGCGAAGCACGCCGCCCTCGATGCGCGCGCGCGCGGCGACGATGTCGTCGATGGTCACGTCGGGCGTGGCGGCCGCTGCGCCCTGCGGGCTCATGCGCCAGCCTTCGCAGCGACCTTTGGCTCCGACTTGGCGGCGCCCGACGCCTTCGGCTCGACCTTGCCGGCCGCCTTCGCAGCCTCTTCCGCCTTCAGCAGGCGCTCGACATAGTGGATGTCGAAGGTCGCGTTGTTGAAGTCAGGGTTGTCCATGAGGCGACGGTGCAGCGGAATCGTGGTCTTGACCGGCCCGATCTTGAACTCGTCGAGCGCGACCTTCATGCGGGCGATGGCGATCTCGCGCGTCGGGCCGTGCACGATGAGCTTGCCGATCATCGAGTCGTAGTTCGGCGGGATGCGGTAGCCGGCGCGCGCATGGCTGTCGAGGCGCACGCCGAGCCCGCCCGGCGCTGCGAAGGTCTCGATGAGGCCGGCCTGCGGCATGAAGCCGCGGTCGGGATCCTCTGCGTTGATCCGGCACTCGATGGCGTGACCGTTCACCTTGATGTCGGACTGCTTGACCGACAGCGGCTTGCCCGACGCGACCATGATCTGCTCGCGCACGATGTCGATGCCTGTGATCGCCTCGGTCACGGGATGCTCGACCTGCACGCGGGTGTTGACCTCGAGCATGTAGAAGTTCTGCTTGCCGTCCATGAGGAACTCGACGGTCGCGGCACCCGAATACTTCGCGCTCGCGATGAGCGCCGCGGCGCTCTCGCAGACCTTCTTGCGCTTCTCGGGGTCGACACCGGGGCTCGGCGCCTCCTCGATCAGCTTCTGGTGGCGGCGCTGGCTCGAGCAATCGCGCTCGAAGAGGTGCACGGCGTTCCCGTGCTTGTCGCCGATCGTCTGGACCTCGAAGTGCCGCGCGTTTTCGAGGAACTTCTCGATGTAGACGCTTCCGTTGCCGAAGGCAGCGGTCGCCTCCTGGCGCGCGCTCTCGATGCCCGCGCGCAGCTGCGCCTCATCGCGGGCGACGCGCATGCCGCGTCCGCCGCCGCCTGCGGCGGCCTTCACGATGACGGGATAGCCGATCTCGCCAGCGACCTTGACGGCCTCGTCTATGTCCTCGATCGCGTCCTCGGTGCCGGGGAAGACGGGCGTGCCGACCTTGCGGGCCATCTTCTTGCAGCTCACCTTGTCGCCGAGCAGCGCCATCGCCTCGGGCGAAGGGCCGATGAACTCGAAGCCGGAGTCCCGACAGACCTCGGCAAAGTGGGCGTTCTCGGAGAGGAAGCCGTAGCCGGGGTGGATCGCGTCGGCGTGGGTGACCTCGGCGGCCGCGATGATGCGATCGATGCGCAGATAGCTCTGCGGGCTCGGACCAGGACCGATGCAGACGGCCTGGTTGGCCTGCTCGAGCCATGGACCTCCCTTGTCGGCCGCGGAGTAGACGCAGACGGTCTCGATGCCGAGACTCTTCGCGGCGCGGATGACGCGCAGGGCGATCTCGCCGCGGTTGGCAATCAGGATTCGCTTGAACATGGATGTTCCCAAGGAGGGGGCGCCGCGGGAGGCGACTCAGTTCGGGCGGATGCGGAAGAGCGGCTGACCGAACTCGACGGGCTGCCCGCTCTTGACGAGCACTTCCTCGACGGTGCCGGAGGTCTCGGCCTTGATCTCGTTGAAGATCTTCATGGCCTCGATCAGGCAGACGGTGGTGTCGGCGCTGACCTTCGCGCCGACCGAGACGAACGGCGCCTCGCCAGGGCCCGACAAGGCGCCGTT
>JBEGLX010000118.1:0-7005 GCA_041183345.1 Planctomycetota bacterium | reverse complement strand
TGGTCCTCCTGATCGACAACTACGACTCCTTCACCTTCAACCTCGTCCAGCGCTTCGGGGAGATCGACCGCACGCGCGAGGTGCGGGTGGTTCGGAACGACCGCATCGGCGTCGAGGAGGCCGAGCGCCTGAACCCGAGCCATCTCGTGATCTCGCCCGGGCCGTGCACGCCGAAGGAAGCGGGGGTGAGCGCGGCGCTGATCACCCACTTCCGCGGCCGCATCCCCATCCTCGGCGTCTGCCTCGGACACCAGACCATCGGCGACTGCCACGGCATGACCGTGCGCCGAAACGACGAGCCCGTGCACGGCAAGACGAGCGAGATCCACCACGACGGGCGCGGGCTCTTCGCGGGCATGTCGAATCCGTTCGTCGCCACGCGCTACCACTCGCTCGTGGTCGATCCGGCCACGGTGAGCGCCGACTTCGAGGTGACGGCGTGGACGATGCGCGATGGCGCGCGCCGCGAGATCATGGGGCTGCGCTGGAAGGCGCCCGCGGGCGCAGCGCCCTGCGAGGGCGTGCAGTTCCATCCCGAGAGCTTCCTCACCGTCGAGGGCCCGCGGCTCCTGGCGAACTTCCTGGGCATGGCGAAGTCGAGCTGACGGCGCGCCGCCGCCGGAGCTACCGAAGGCTCGAGCGCACCAGGTCCGCGCGCGCGCCGCGGTCGTCGCGTCCGTTCCCGAGTTCGCAGCCCGTCGCCCGCACAAGGTGGGCGGGCTGGACCTCGAGCAGCAGCCGATCGACGAGCTCGAGCGGGATCTCGGTGATCCGCCCAAGCGAAACGCCGAGGCGCACGCGGGAGAGGAACTTCACCGACTCCTCGAGCGAGAGCAGCCGGCACGAGCGCAGCACGCCGAGCGCGCGGTGCACGCGGTCGTCGAGCGACGACGGATCGCGCTCGAGGAGCACGCGGCGCGCGCCGCGCTCCCACTCGACGAAGCGGGGGACGATCCCATCGGCGAACTCCTCGACGAGATCGCGCTCGCTGCGCCCGAGCGTGGTCTGGTTCGACACCTGGTAGAAGTCGCCGAGCGCGTCGGAACCCTCGCCGTGGAAGCCGCGGATCGCAAGGTGCAGCTCCTTCGCGGCGCGCTGCACGCGCTCGAGCTCCTGCACGATGGCGAGCGCCGGGAGGTGCAGCATCGCGCCGACGCGGATTCCCGTGCCGACGTTGGTCGCGCAGGCGGTGAGGTAGCCGAAGCGGGGGTGAAACGCGTATTCGAGCGAGCGCTCGATGGTCTGGTCGAGCGCGATCATCCGCTCGGAGAGCTCGCGCAGGCGCATGCCTGGCGCGAGCATCTGGAGGCGCAGATGGTCCTCCTCGTTCACCATGATGCTCGTCGACTCGTCCGAGCTGATGGCCACGCAGCGCGGATGCGCCGCATCGACGAACGGCCGCGAGATCAGGTTGCGCTCGAAGAGGAGCTGGCGGTCGACCGGGGCGGTCGCCTGCACGTTGACCCAGCGCACGCCCGCCTCGAACGGCCCGCCGAGACGCGCGGATTGAACGCGCAGGACGATGTCGGAGAGCTGCTGCTGCGTCGAGCGGTTGACGAAGTTGAAGCCGACGAGGTTTCGCGCGAGGCGAACGCGGCTCGAGAGCACGCAGTCAGCCAAAGGCGCCGCCGCTCCGGACGCGCCTCCCGATGCGCCTCCCGATTGACCACCGGGTGGACCAGCGTGGGAACCACGGCCGCTCATGCGCCCGCGCTCCCCTCGTCATCGCCGCCGCCGGAGTCGAGGCCAAGCGAGAGCATCTCGTCGCGCAGACGGGCAGCGCGCTCGTATTCTTCGCGCGCGACCGCCTCGCGGAGCTCGCGCACCATGCGGTTGCGCATCGCCGCACGGTCGATCAGGCTCGAGGCCTGCGCCGGGTGGCGCCCGACGTGCGTGGCGGCGCCCTCCTGGGTGCGACCGATGATCGCAGCGAGCTCCTCCTCGAAGTGGCGGTAGCAATCGGAGCAGCCGACCAGCCCGGTCTCGCGCAGGACCTGCATGGTCATCGCGCAGCTTGGGCATGCCTTCACCGATCGCGCAGCGGCCTGCGTCGCCTTCTCGAGGAGCTTGCCGACGACGAGCGCGGGTCCGACGTTCGTCGGCAGCAGGTAGCCGCGGTCGATCGCGTGCTCGGCGCAGAGATGCACCTCCGTGCGCACGCCATCGCGCACGATGGTCTCGTGCACGACGGCAGGATTTGGGCAGCAGTCGCAGGATCGTTCCATCGAAGACTGGATACTAGGCTCTGATTTCGGCTGAATCGATCAGCCCGCTGCAAGCGCGGCGCGCACCCGCACGAGGCTCTCCAGGATGCCGCGCACCGCCGACAAGGGCTGGATGGTCGCAGCGTCCGAGGACGAGCGCTTCGGCTCTGGGTGGCACTCGAGGAAGATGGCGTCGACGCCGACGGCGACCGCAGCACGGGCGAGCTGCGCGCAGCGGTCGGGGCGCCCTCCGGTCGAGGTCTTGTCGCCGCCGGGGAGCTGCATCGAGTGGGTAGCGTCGTAGCACACGGGCGCGCCGAACTCGCGGCCGAGGTCGATCATGTCGCCGACGCCGATGAAGTCAGTGACGAGCCGGTTGTAGCCAAAGAAGGTGCCGCGCTCGGTCAGCATCATCTGCCGCGCTCCGCCCTCGCGGAGCTTCTCGAGCGCGTTGCGCATCTCGGTGGGCGACATGAACTGCCCCTTCTTCACGTTGACGGCCTTGCCGGTCGCGGCAGCGGCGGCGAGGAGGTCGGTCTGGCGGCAGAGGAAGGCGGGGATCTGGATCAGGTCCACGGTCTTGCCCGCGGCCTCGGCGTGGTGCGGCTCATGGATGTCGGTGGTGGCGGGCACCCCGAGGCGGTCGCGCATGGCGGCGATCATGTCGAGGCCCTTGCGGAGCCCCGGACCGCGCGCGCTGCGAATGCTCGAGCGGTTCGCCTTGTCGAAGCTCGCCTTGAACACGTACGTCAGCCCGAGGTCCGCGCAGATGCCTGCGACGGTCTCGCCGATCTCGCGGTTGGTGGCCTCGTCCTCGAGGACGCACGGCCCGGCGATCACGAGCATTCGCTTCGCGGGGACTGCGAAGAAGGCGTCGAGGGCGGCGGCGGGGGCGCTTGGCATAGGCGGGCAGTGTACGGGCGGAAACGGGGGGCTCCTGCGGCGGAAACGGCCTTCCAGCGGGCGCCGAAGCGGGTTCGCGCTCGGGATTTGCCGACGATTCTCGCGAACTTGGTTGGGTTCGAAAAAGTCGCCTCTCGGGGTGGTCGAAATCGACCGTTGGAGGGGTACGCGGACGTGCCCCCCACCCGTTCGAGAGGCGCCGCCGAGAGCCCTTCCATGGAACCGTTCCCACTCGAGCCTGAAGCCTTCGCCAACCACGTCCTCGAGCTGCTCCGCAAGCAGATGGGCGATGGCGAGGCGGTGATCACCGGTCCGCTCCACGTCGTCTTCAATGGACGGCATCTCGGCCTCGAGAACCTCTACCGCATGGTGCTCCGCAATCCGCGCGAGGCGCAGGAGATCGTCGAGAACTACCTCGAGCGTCTCTTCGAGGGCGACCAGATCTCCGGCAATCCGCTGCCGTTCTCGGTGGCGCGCGCGCGCATCATGCCGCGCATCCAGCCCGAGTCGATCTTCGAGCAGCTCGACCGCGAGCTCGTCGCCCATGTCCCCTTCGTCAACGGCACCGTCGTCGTCTTCGTGATCGACCTGCCGCAGCTCACCGTCTCGATCACCACCGAGCAGATGCTCCGCTGGGGCCTGCAGCCGGATGATCTCGACGCGATCTCGCGCGAGAACCTCGCGCGCTACGCACCCGACCTCGAGGTGCGCCTCATCGACTCGCATGACGGCGGCCGCGCCGCCATCGTCGCGCAGCAGGATGGCTACGACGCTGCGCGTCTTCTCCTGTCGACGCTGCACGGACGGCTGGCCCGCGAGCTCAAGGGCGACTTCTACGTCGCCACGCCCGCACGCGACACCTTCATCGCCATGAGCGTCGGTCCGAACGACTTCGTCGGCCGCCTGAAGCAGCGCATCGAGGAAGACTACAAGCGGCTGCCGTACCCGATCACGAGCGACCTCTTCTACGTGACCCGCGACGGCGTGGCGGGAACGGCCGCCTGACCGTCACTTCTCGTCGAGCAGCGCTGCGATCGCATGCTCGATCGATGCGCTGTTCACGTCGGCGCCGCGCACGCGGCCCTGACGGTCGATGATGTAGTAGTCGGGGAAGCTGTCGACCACGTAGGCTGCGTTGATCTCGCCCTTCGAATCGACGCACACGGGGTAGGCGATCTTCTTCGCGTCGATGATGTCCCGCATCTTTTCCGCGCCGTCGGCGCGGCAGACTCCGATGAAGACCACGCCCTTGTCGGCGTACTTCTTCGTGAGCTCGTTCATCTTGGGAATGCTCTGGATGCACGGCCCGCACCAGGTCGCCCAGAAGTCGAGGACGACGATCTTGCCCTTGAGCTCCGCGATCTTGCGGGCCTCGCCGAGCGACTGCGTGTTCGCCCACTGCGTGGCCCAGTTGAGCTCGGGCGCGGCGGGGCAGTTGTCGAACGTCGCGAGCTTGGCGCGCCGACGCGCGTCACCCTCGAGGTGATCCTTGAAGATGGGCGCGATCAGATCCTTCTTCGGAGCATCCGCGCCGTCGTCGGCGGACTCAGCCTTCGGCTTCGCCAGCCCCGGCTTCTTGGCGGGCTTCTCCTCCCGCGGCGCTTCGTCCTGCTTCGGCGCCTCTTCCTCGAGCAGCTTCTCGACGACGGCGCGCACGCGCGCGGGCTGGAGCCCGATGGCGCGAAGCGTGCCCTTGCGGTCGACCACGGCGTAGGTCGGCCAGAAGCCGAGGTTGTACGACTTCACGCTCTTGCCGCCGTCATCGATGGCAAGCGGGTACTTGATGCCGGCGCCAGAGGCGACCTGCTCCATGGTCTCGAACCCTCGCGCGGAGTCGTGCACGCCGATGATGACGAGCCCCTTCGAGCCGAGCTCGTTCGCCATCGCCACGTTCTCAGGCAGCGCCGCGCGGCAGGGGCCGCACCACGTCGCCCAGAAGTCGATGACGACGACCTTGCCCTTGAGCGCGCCCAGCACATCGCCCTTCTTCAGCGGCGCGATCTCGTCCTTCTCGCCGACCCAGTTCTTGAGGCTGAGCTTCGGCGCGGGCTTGCCGGTCATCGCACGGTGCTTGGCGCCCGTCGGGCCGTTTCGCCAGAACCACTCTTCCGGGAACTCGTCGGCTGCAGCGGCCGACGGGGTCGCGGGAGCCGCGACGGCGGGCACGAAGTCCGCGGACGAGAGGGCGGCGGGCGAAAGCACGATGCAGAGGGCAGCGAGGAATGCGCGCATCGCTGCAGCGTACCCGCCGAGGGGCTGCGCGCGGTAGCATGACGCGCTCGTTTCAGGCAAACAGAAGGAGTTCGGTCGATGGCCAAGGACACGCGTTCGAAGGGTTCCCCCGCACCTGCGACCGGAGCGATCGGCGTCGGGCTCATCGGCACCAAGTTCATGGGGCGCGCCCACTCGACGGCGTGGGGCAAGTGCGGGCAGTTCTTCGACCTGAAGCGTGCGCCCTCGATGCGCATGGTCGCGGGGCGCAACCCCGACGAGACCTGCGCCTTCGCGAGCAAGTGGGGATGGCAGAACTCGACGGTGAACTGGAAGGAGCTGCTCGCGAACCCCGAGATCGAGCTCGTCGACGTCTCGACGCCGAACCACCTGCACGCCGAGATGTCGATCGCGTGCCTCGAGGCGGGGAAGCACGTCGCCTGCGAGAAGCCGCTCGCGGGCACGCTCGCCGATGCGAAGAAGATGGTGCTCGCCGCGCGCGCAGCGATCAAGAAGGGCGTGCGCACCTTCGTCTGGTACAACTATCGCCGCTGCCCCGCGGTGGCGCTCGCGCATCGCCTGGTGAAGGAAGGGCGGCTCGGCCGCATCTATCACGTTCGCGCGAGCTACCTGCAGGACTGGGGCGGCCCCGACACGCCGCTCCTGTGGCGCTTCCAGGGCGATATGGCGGGTTCGGGCGCGCACGGCGACCTGAATGCGCACATCATCGACATGGCCCGCTTCATCACCGGTGACGAGGTGACCGAGGTCGTGGGCGCGATCGAGGAGACGTTCGTGAAGGAGCGTGCGATCGTCGCGAACTCGGGCGGCGAGATCTCGGGCAAGGGCGCGAAGTCGTCCGGATCTGGCAAGAAGGCGGGCAAGTCGACCGTCGACGACGCTGTGCTCTTCCTCGCGCGCTTCAAGCAGGGCGCCGTGGCGAGCTTCGAGGCGACGCGCCTCGCGACCGGCAACCAGAACCGCAACAACATCGAGATCAACGGCGAGAAGGGCTCGCTCAAGTTCGACTTCGAGCGGATGAACGAGCTCGAGTGGTGGGACCACACGCTCGATCCGAAGCTGCGCGGCTGGAGCCGCATCATGTGCACCGATGGATCGCATCCGTACGCAGGGCACTACTGGCCTGCCGCGCACCTGATCGGCTACGAGCATGGCTTCATCAGCCAGGCCGCCGACATCTGCGCGATGGTCGCAGGCGGCGCGCCGGTCGTGGCGATGCCCGACTTCGAGGATGCGTACAAGACGCAGTGCGTGCTCGAGGCAGCGATCCGCAGCGCGCGCGAGCGCCGGCCGGTGCCGATCCGGGAGCTGGATAAGTTTTGAGCGCTCGCAACTGGCGACGCGCTGAAGCGAGCCGAGCTCGCTTCAGGTGCGTCGCCTTTGCTCGCTTTGGGGCAGCGCCTCGGAGTGAATCCTCGGCGCTGCTGGCTCGCTGGTCGGACGTCGTCGGCGTCAAGCCGGAGCGCCGTCGCGATTCACTCGCGCGGCGCTCGTCCAGAGGGAGCCGCCGCAGCGGCGACCGCGAGATTCTCGAGCGCTCGCGACTTGGCGCGCTGGCGGCTGCTGTGCAGCCGCGTGCGCGCCTTCGCTCGCTCTGGCGGCAAGTCGGGCGAGTAAATCGCCCGCCTTGCTGGGACGCGTGTCGGGAGCGCCGTCGCGATTCACT
>JBEGLX010000117.1:0-7217 GCA_041183345.1 Planctomycetota bacterium | reverse complement strand
ACTTCCTCGCGGAACGCGCGGTAGATGCGCTTCGGCTCGAAGAAGAGGACGGGGTCGGGATCGCGGAGCGCCGAGACGAGAAGGCCCTTCGCGTCGTACGGCGAGCTCGGCATCACGACCTTGAGGCCGGGAGTGTGCGCGTAGATCGCCTCGGGCGAATCGCTGTGGAGCTCGGGCGCGTGGATGCCGCCGCCGACCGGGATGCGGATCGTCATCGGCACGGTGAATGCGCCGCGGGTACGGCTGCGCATGCGTGCTGCGTGCGAGCAGATCTGGTCGTACGCAGGGCCGAGGAAGCCCTCGAACTGGATCTCTGGGACCGGGTGCAGGCCGCCCATCGCCAGTCCGATGGAGAGGCCGATGATGCCCGACTCGGCGAGCGGCGTGTCGAACACGCGCTTCTCGCCGAATCGCTTCTGCAGGCCTTCGGTGACGCGGAACACGCCGCCGTTGACGCCGATGTCCTCGCCGAGCAGGACGATGTCGGGATTCTTCTCCATCTCCTGGATGAGCGCGAGGTTGATCGCTTGGACAAGGTTCAGGTTTGCCATGGTGGTGATCCAGGATGGGGTTCAGTGGTTGGCGTGCGCTGCGGCGGCCTCAGCGGCGAGCTGCGCGGCGCGCTCCTGCGCCTCGGGCGGAAGCTGCGACGGATCCTGCCCGAGCGAGTGGGTCTGCATGGTGTCGCGCTGGACGACGAGATCCTGAGGGATCTCCGCGTACATCGCGTTGAAGAAGTCGGCCTTCTCGGGGGCGACGATGCCTTCCGCGCGGGCGACTGCGTCGGCGTTCTCCTGCTCGACGCGCGCGGCGAGCGCGGCTTCCTTGGCGTCGTCCCACAGCTTGCGCGCGACCATGTAGTTGCGGACGCGGATGATCGGATCGCGCGCCTTCCAGCTCTCGACTTCGTTCTTGTCGCGATAGCGCGACGCATCGTCGGCGGTGGTGTGGTCGCCGAGGCGATAGGTGACCATCTCGACGAAGCACGGGAGACCGGACGAACGGGTGTACTCGACCGACTTCTTCATGGTGTAGACGGTCGCGAAGAGGTCGTTGCCGTCGCACTGGAGGCACGGCATGCCGTAGGAGATGCCGCGCTGCGCGAAGGTCGGAGCGGCGCTGTTGATCTTCGACGGCGTCGAGATCGCCCAGAAGTTGTTCTGGCAGACGAAGACGACGGGGATCTTGAGGTTCGAGGCGAAGTTGCAGGCCTCATGGAAGTCGCCTTCGCTCGAGGCGCCGTCGCCGAAGAAGGTGCAGGCGATGCGATCCTCACCCTTGTAGCGGGCGGCCATGGTCAAGCCTGCGGCGTGAAGCATCTGCGTGCCGAGCGGCACGTAGATCGGCGTCACCCAGTGCGGCTTCGGCATGGCGTTGCCGCGCTCGTCGCCCATCCAGTGCAGGAGGATCGCCTCCTTGGGGACACCGCGCCAGAACAGCCCGCAGTTCTCGCGGTAGCAGGTGACCATCCAGTCGTCCTTGCGGAGGACGTACGAGGCTCCGAGGCTGGTGGCCTCCTGACCCATGTTCTGCGGGTAGGTTCCCATGCGGCCCGAGCGCTGGAGGCGGAACGCGACCTGGTCGAGCTGGCGGCACGAGACCATCGCCTCGTAGAGCTTGATGAGGTCGGCGTCGGGAATCAGACCCGCGCCAAGCTTCTCGTCGAAGTTGCCCTTCTCGTCGAGAATCGAGATGCGTTCGATCTTGGTTTCGTAGGCAGTGGTGATCGGCATGGTGGATCCGCGGAAACGCCGCCGAACGGCGGGAAACGGAGTGTAGCAGCCAGAGGGCGCGGCCCGCCCCGACGCGCTGGCGGAGGCAAGGTCCGCGAAGCCGTATCGGGGCGCGATCAGGCAGCGCCTCAGCGGAGGAGAACCACCCAATCTGGCTGGCCGAGCGCTCGCGCAAGGCGCGCATCCGCGGTGAGAAGCGGAAGCTGCCGTTCGATCGCCAGCGCGGCGTCCATCGCGTCGTTGGTGCCGACCTACTGATGGATCAACTCAATGCAACGACTCACGGGGACACGCGCCCGACAGACCCGCTCAAATGGAAAGCGAGCAAGCGGCTCCACACATCGCTCCAGAACGGCCCGACCGCGGCGTTGCGTGCCTGCGGTCGACACGACGTCCGCAAAGAAGATCTCGGGTGCGACACGGCGTGGGTTCGAAGCCATGATCTGGCTGAGCCGTGCTTCCAAAGCAACGGTCGCCTGATCGGGGATGTACCGCTTCGACGCAACCGATGCATCGAGAACTCCATCCGTCCGACCAGCAAGAATGCCTGGCCCCGTGATCCTGGCCGCCGGCGCGATCGCCGCACGGATGCTCTCGACCTCTGATTCGATGCCGAACGGCGCTGTTTGACGTGGACGCTTCACCCGATCGCGCTGGCAGGATTCCGCTGATGTTCGCGCACTTCAACCGCGCGACGCGTCGAACGCCTGGGCGAGGTCCGTGATCAGGTCGCGTGGATCCTCGAGTCCGATCTGGAAGCGAAGCAGCGCACCCGCTTCGCGCCACGGCGGCGCGGTGCGCGACTGGCTGAGGTCGCTTGCGACGACAAGGCTCTCGAAGCCGCCCCACGAGAAGCCCATGCCGAAGTAGCGCAGGCTCTCGAGGAAGCGCTTGAGTTGCTCGCGCGGACACGGTGCAAGCACGCAGCCGAAGAGCCCGCTCGTGCCAGTGAAGTCGCGCTTCCAGAGCGCGTGGTCCGGATGCGACGGCAGCGCGGGGTGCAGCACGCGGGCGACCTCGCTGCGCGATTCGAGGAACCTCGCGACCTCGAGCGCGCTGGCAGCGTGCCGCGCGAGCCGCACTTCGAGCGAGCGCATGCCGCGCAAGCAGGTGGCGCAGTCATCGGGATGTGCGTAGTGCCCATGCGCCTCGGCGTGGTGCTTGAGGTTCGACCAGTGCGTCTCGTCGCGCGCCACGATCGCGCCAAGCAGGATGTCGCTGTTGCCCGACTGGTACTTGGTGAGTGCGTGGACCACGAGGTCGACGCCATGCTCGATCGGCTTGAAGCACAGCGGGGTCGCCCAGGTGTTGTCGATGATGGTGGTGATGCCGCGTGCGCGGGCGACGCGCGCGATCGCGGGCACGTCCTGCACCTCGAAGGTGAGCGAGCCAGGCGACTCGAGGTAGATCACGCGCGTGTTCGGCCGCAGGAGCGCCGCGATTCCCTCGCCCGTGCGCGGGTCGTAGAACGAGGTCTCGACGCCCATCGCAGGCAGAATCGACTTCGTCAGGTGCCGCGTCGGGCCGTAGCACGAGTCGGTCATCAGCAGATGGTCGCCTGCCTTGAGCGTCGCGAGCAGCGGCACCGAGACGGCGGCGAGCCCGCTCTGCACGACGACGGCGCCCGCACCGCCATCGAGCGTCGCGAGCACGCGCTCAAGCTCGCGCGAGTTCGGGTTGCCGATGAGACCGTAGGTGTACGGTCCCCGGCGCGTGTCGATGCGCATCGCCGACTCCAGCTCGTCGAGCGTGCGGAAAAGCACGGTCGAGCCGCGGTGGATCGGCGTGTTCACGAAGCCGTGCTGCCCTTGCGGGTTGCGGGCGAGGTGCGCAAGCTGCGTGCCGATGCCGGCGCGCGCGAGGTCATGTCGGGCTGGATCGCTCATCGATGCCGCGTTCATGGAACGATCGGATGCAGCACGATGTCCTTGAACTCGATGTACGCGCCCTCGCTCTGGAGCGCGATGCGGCCCTTGTTGACCTCGACGTCGGTGGCGACGTTTTGCAGGAGCCCGTTCACCCAGAGCTCGATCGTGCCCTTGTTCACCACGATGCGGTAGTGGTTCCACTCGCCGAGCGGCTTCTCGTTGGTGTCCTTGAGCTTCACGGTGTGACGCCCGTTCGTGCGCTTGGCGTCGACGGTCGCCTTGTACTCGCCGATGTTCCAGAAGTCGCCGGCATTCTTCGAGTGAAGCTGCGCCTCCATCGACTTCGGCCACACGACGTCGTCGCCGATCGTGCGCAGCAGCACGCCTGAATTGCCCTCGCCCTTCGCAGGATCGAAGCGCCAGTCGAGCTCGAGCACGAAGTTGTCGTAGAGCTCCTCGGTCTGGATGTAGCCGATCGGGCGGCCGGCGCACTGCAGCACGCCGTCCTTCACCGACCAGACCGACAGCTGGTCCTTCTTGTCCTTCGCGAGATCAGGCACGAACGCCTTCCACCCCTTCGTATCCTTGCCATTGAAGAGGCTGATCTTCTCGCCGACCTTGATCGGCGATCCGTCGCGCATGAACTGGCCCTTGGCGGCGGAAAGCTGTCCGCCGCTCGGCGGCGCGACCTTCGGGGCCTCCTGCGTGGCCTCCAGCGTGCAGACCACGAGTGCGGAAACAGAGAGGGCGACGGCGAGCGTGAGTGCGTTGCGCATGGGAAATCTCCACGCGCAATGTAGCGTTCAGGGCGTGAAGGCGCGCGCGCCCGAGGGATTCCCAGCATCACGCAGGGCGCGCCACGAGACCGCGACCTGCGCGCGCATGGCGCGGTCGAGCCGGCGCCGCGCGTCCTTCATGATGCCAAGCACCTTGTTTCCCGCCTCGATGCGGCCAAGGTCGCCGTCATCCATGTTGCCCGCCGCGAGCGCCGCGTCGGAGCAGGCACGCAGCACGCTGACCGCGGTGGGCGCGATCGGGATGAGCGCCTCGAGCGCGCGGTCGCGGGTCGCGGGCGACTCGATTCGCGCGACTTCCGCAAGAAGCCTGCGTCCTGCCTCGGTGTTGCCGAGGTCCTGCTCGATCAGCGCGAGCGCGAAGTACTGCGCCTCGAAGTCGAGCTTGGCGGTCGTGAGGTTCTCGACGAGGGTGATGCCCGCCGCATACGCGCGCTTCGCGGCGATCGCGCTGGCGGCGAGGCCCTCGAGCCGGGCAGCCTGCACGGCGACGAGCCGCTCGCGCGCGGTGGTGCGGTGTCCCGCGAACTGCTCGAGCACGCGCATGAAGGCGTTGTGGGCGTCGTGCACGCCCTTCCATGCCGCGAGCCGATCGGCGACGAGCGACGGCGCCGCTTCCTCGAGCGCGCTGCGCAGCGCGGCGCGATGCGATTCGGGCAGCGGCGCGATGCCGGGAAGCGCCTGTCCGAGCGCCGCGCTCGCGACCGAGCCCATCGGCCACGGGATGCGGTCCATCGTGTCGAACTGTCCTGCCACGCGGGCAAATGGCAGCATGCGCTCGAGCCGCGCGAAGCGCGCGAGCGCGAGGCGGTTGTCGGAGATGCGCTCCTTGCCGAACGCGGTCTGGAGCTGGATGAGCGCGGCCTCGTCCTCCGCGACCGACATGTCGGCGATGGCGGCAAGGCGCCCCTGCTTGGACATGACGGTGTTCAGCGCCTGCTCACCCTGGGCGTAGCGGCGTACGTAGTCGGCGTGGATCGACTCGATGATCGCCAGGTCGTCGTCGCCCTTCGCGCCGGCCACGGCTGCCATGAAGCCCGGGTCCATGATGAATGGCTCGGGAAGCGCCTTCGGCTTCACGCCATGCCAGCTCATCGGGCGCCAGTAGGCGCGGCCGAAGAGCGCCTCGACCTCGGGGAACTTCGCGGGATCCACGAAGCGCGCGAGCAGCGCGTCGGCGGCGGAGTTCATCATGTCCGGCAGCGGCACGTTCGGGCGCGGCCCCGAGGCATCGAGATCGGCGCGCACGTCGACATAGCCTCCGGCGAGGCTGCGGATGAGGTCCGCGCGCTGCTCGCCGAGCACGGCGACGACTTCGCCGTAGAGCGCCTCGTCGGCCTGCGTGCGCGCCTCGCGCGGCTCCTGGTAGGCGAGCTTGCCGCGAAGCTTGGCGTCCGCTGCGGCGTACGCCGCCGCGAGGCGCTGCTGCTCCTCGGGGCTGAGCAGGTTCGCGTGCTCGATGATGGTGCGGAACTCGGGCGAAAGCGCCGTGGTGCCGCTGAGCTCATACGCCTGCACGATGCTCGCAAGCACAGCGTCCGCGCGTTCCTCGCCGAGCAGTTGCGCCATGCGCCCGCGCAGCGTGGTCACGGCATCGCGCACGCCGAGCACTTCGGTCGCCGGCGGCACTTCCTCAAGATCGATCGGCGAGCGCTCGACGACGGCGCCGGAGATGCGCCCGGCGAGATCGCGGGCGAGTCGGATCGCATCGGGCGCCTGTGCGCCGCGGATCGACGCCAGCCCGAGCAACTGCCGGCGCACCTCGATGTGGCGTGGCGACGCGTCGCGCGTGCGGAGGATCGCGTCCATGCACGCACGCATGGACTCGATGCACGCAGCGCGTTCGGTGCCGAGCGCGGCGGTCAGCCCTTCCCAGAGCTTGTCCTCG
Source organism: Planctomycetota bacterium (assembly GCA_041183345.1). GTDB lineage: Bacteria > Planctomycetota > Phycisphaerae > Phycisphaerales > SM1A02 > QWPT01. The sequence goes on along the minus strand of JBEGLX010000117.1, from coordinate 934 downwards.
TCGCGGCCGTGGCCTTCCCATTGGCGGACGTACTCGGAGTAGGCGCGCTCGACCTGCGGCCACTCCTCGGGCTTGACCGCGAGGCAGGCGTCGCTCCACGCGATCACGTCGGCGAAGGTCACGTGCGGTCGGTCCTGCGACACGGGCAGGTCGAACCAGGCGAGGTCCGCGCGGAGCGAAGCGGGCGCGGCGAACAGCGCGAGGATGACGACGGCACGGAGACTTCGGATCAGACGCATGTGGTTCCCTATCGGAGCGTTGCGGATCGTTCATCGGCGATCGCGTGGGCGTTGCGAAAGCGGGTGCGAATCAGCGTCACTTTGTCGGTTATCCGCGCCTTTGGGGACGTACGATCCGCGCCCATGCGATCCCTCCGACTGCTCTCTGCGCTCGCGCTCCTCGCTGCCTTCGCCTCCGCGCCTCTCCAGGCCGCCGACCTCCTGCTCCAATACGCGCAGCCCGCTGCGAAGTGGACGGAGGCGCTTCCGATCGGAAACGGCCGCCTCGGCGGCATGGTCTTCGGCGACCAGTTCGGCACCATCCAGGTGAACGAGGACACCGTCTGGGCGGGCAAGCCGCTCGACCGGAACCGCACCCCGAAGGCCGGCTCGCTCGCCCGCGCGCGCGAGCTCTGGTTCAAGGGCGACGTGATCGGCGCGCAGAAGATCATGCAGGACGAGTTCATGACGCCCGACTGGGTGCGCTCGTACCAGCCGCTCATGACCGTGGGCACGCGCTGGAGCGCTCCGTTCGAGAAGATCAGCGACTTCCGGAGGTCGCTCGATCTCGCGACCGGCGTGGCGACGACGGAGTTCACGGCCGATGGCTCGCGCTACCGCTGCCGCGCGTTCGCGAGCGCCGCCGACAACGTGATCGTCGTGCGCTGGGAGGCGCTCGGCGAGAAGCCGCTGCTCGCTGCGATCGGCGCGGGACG
>JBEGLX010000116.1:0-7419 GCA_041183345.1 Planctomycetota bacterium | reverse complement strand
CTGAGCGCCTTCAGCGGCATCTTCGGCGGCAAGAAGAAGTCGGACGATTGCCTCAAGGACATCGAGTTCCCGCTCAAGTGGAGCCTGATCGGCATCCCGATCGCCTCCGCGGCGATCATCTACCTGAACCACGAGTGGTTCGGCGTGAGCTGGGAGCTCGGCGCGCTGTCGATCCCGCTGATCATCCTCCTGACCCTGATCGCGGCGAACGCGACCGCGCTCACCTCGACGACGCCGACCGGCTCGCTGTCGAAGATCACGCAGTTCACCTTCGGCGCGCTGCAGCCGACGAACCCCGGCACCAACCTGATGACCGCGGGCGTGACCACCGAGGTCGCGTCCAACGCGTCGAACCTGCTGATGGACATCAAGCCGGGCTACATGCTCGGCGCGAAGCCGCGCCAGCAGGCGATCGGGCACTGCATCGGCATCTTCGCGGGCGCGCTCGCCTCGACGCCGCTCTTCTTCATCCTCTTCATGCAGAACCGCAGCGAGGATGTCGCCATCAAGGACCACGTCACCCAGAACTGGGCCGTTCCGGGCGCGATCCAGTGGGCTGCGATCTCGGATGTCATCAAGGGCATGGGCGAGTCGGGCACGGAGCTCATCCAGAAGAGCGCCGAGGGCATCTCGAAGCTTTGGGGCGTGCTGCCTGTGTCGGCGGCGTGGGCGATGCTGATCGCCGCGATCATCGCCATCGTGTTCGAGCTGCTGCGCACGAGCACGAAGGGCAAGTTCCCGCTGAGCGCGGTCGGCATCGGCCTTGGCGCCGTGCTTCCGCCCGAGTCGACGGTGATGATGTTCACCGGCGCCTGCATCTTCTCGTTCTTCGAGAACAAGTATCACAAGGCGATCGGCAGCTTCGGCTGGAAGCTCTGGGTCGACTCGAAGGAAGCCGTATGCGCAGGCTTGATCGCGGGCTGGGCGCTGCTCGGCGTCGGCGACGGCATCATCGCCGCGTTCGGCGAGAAGATCGGCATCTACGAGACCGAGAAGGAAGCCGATGAAGCTGCTGCGAAGAAGCAGACGGCGGCGCTGACGCCGGCGGAGCTCGAGGCCGAGCGCCTGCTCAACGGCTGAAAGGTGCGGACGCACAGCGTGCGGTCGCGCAAGAGCGCGACGGAAAGGTGGTGCCAGGCACGTGCCGTGAGGTGCACGGCACTGCGCGGCACGTGCCGTGAACGCAACGCCTCAATACGTGTGTTTTCGGTGCCAGGCACGTGCCGTGAGGTGCACGGCACTACACGGCACGTGCCTGGCACCGTTTCCCGCGCGGGCGAACACCCCAATCGCGTCCCTGCGCTGATGACTCGGATCCAGATGTCCGATTTTCCACTTGACAGATCCGCACACGTGCGTATCGTTCGCGCTCCCATGTCGACCTCTTCGCTCGCCAACAAGCGCCACGCCACGCACATGTGCATGCACAAGCACATGTCGTTCGCGGCGCCGCGGGCAAGCTGAGCAGTCGATACCGAACCTGTTCAACACCCAACCGACGCCGCAGCCCGGCGTCGGTTGTCGTTTCAGCCGAACTGGGTCTCGCGGGAGCAAGTCACGAAAGGCAACTCGTCATGACCGCCCTACTCACCGAACGTCTCGCTATTCCTGCCCCCACCGTCCGATCGGTCGATCGACCCCTCGTTGAGCGGCTCGCCTCGCGCGTCGCCTGCTCCGTCGACGAGATCGCCGCGTTCACGAGCGTCCCGCGCGCCCTCGAGGCGCTCGCCACCCAGATCTTCGCCGGGCGCCGCGTCGCCATCGCAGCGCCCGCCGGCGAAGCGATCGCCTCGCGCGCATGGTCGGCGGCCCGCTCCGCCACCGAGGTCAACGCGCGCCAACTCGACGCGCTGGTCGCAGCCGGGCGCGACGCCGACGTCCTCGTCCTGTCGAGCCCCCTGCGTGACGGGAGCGCGGCGACCATTTCGCCGCGCGAACTCCTGCTGCTTCGCTCACGCGCCCCGCGCCCCATCCTCGTCCTCGACCTCCTCGAGGAGGACCGCGCACGCACGCCTCTCACCCAGCCCGCCCTGCTCCTGCCCGGCACGATCCTGCTCCGCGGTTTCGGACAGCTCTGGCGCGACGCTGGCGCGAGCCGTCTCGCCGACATCGGCTTCGTGGCGGGTCCGCGCGACCTCGTCGGACCGCTCGAGGCGCCCGCGCTTCCCGAAGGCCTCGTGACGGCGGCGTGCATGGAGCTCGATCAGCCCGATATCGAGCGTCGCGTGCAGGAGCTGGCTGCGCTCGGACGGCAGATCGGCGCGTAAGCGCTGGTTCTCGCGCGATCGCGAAGTAGACTCCAAGCGTGATGACACGCGCAGCGATCTGCATCCCCGCCCTCTCGCTCCTGGCCAGCGTGGCATGCCCACAGGCATCCGCACAGACCGCGACCGTTACCTTCGACGCCGGCAACGAGGGCTGGATCGGTCCGGAAGGTCCAGGCGGAACCACGGGCATCCTTCCGACCGGTGGCAACCCGGGCGCGAACATGCGCACGGTCTTCAACAACTTCGGCATCACCTTCTTCAACTCGACGAACCCGGACTTCAAGGGCGATCTCACCGGCTCATCGAGCGTGACCGTCTCGATCGACATCAAGGTCGAGAACCTCGCCTTCTTTGGATCGCAGGTCTCGCGCCCATGGGTCGTCGAGTTCCGCGACTACGACAACGCGCCCCCTGGCTACGGATGGAAGAGCGCGTGGTACCTGTTCGGGCCGATCTCGCTGGCGAACTCACCGAGCTGGCGCACGGTGTCGGTGACCTTCGATCCGCGCGCGACGGCGCTTCCAGCGGGCTGGGGCGGCTACGGCGCCGAGACGCCCTCGGGCGAGCCGATCCTGCCGCCCAGCACGACCTTCCGCGACGTGATGTCGGGCGTCGATGCACTCGTCTTCACCACCCTGCAGCCTGGATTCTTCTTCGGCTTCACCGACTTCACGCTGAGGCTCGACAACATCTCGATCACACGCGTCCCCGCGCAGGTTCCCGGCGACGTGAACGGCGACGGATCCGTCAACGCGCTCGACATCGCGGCCCTGCTCTCCGCGTGGGGACCGTGCCCGCCGAAGGGCGAATGTCCTGCCGATCTCGATGGAAATGGCGAAGTCGCCGCACCCGACGTGGCGACGCTGCTCTCGAATTGGACCGGCTGAGCCCGCTCCGCGATCACCGATTCGCGCGTCTTTTTGCATCGAAAGCGCGCGGCACCCGCCGTACACCCCGCGTGCGGGTACATCTATCGCATGCCGCATCCGCAGACTCCCGTTATCGCCCCGCAGAAGCAGATGACCGGCATGCTCGGCCATCCCGTCGCGGAGAACCCGATCGACCGAATGTTCGACGCGGTCTACGCGCATCACGGGCTCAACTGGCAGTTCTGGAAGAACGACATCGCGAACGAGGCCGATCTCGCGCTCGCGGTCAAGGCGCTCCGGCCGCTCGGCTACCGCGGCATGGCCATCACGGTCCCGTGGAAGGTCGCGGTCATTCCCCTGCTCGACGAGGTCGATGATGACGTGCGCGCGATTGGTGCGGCGAACTACATCACGATCAAGGATGGCCGCCTCACCGGACACAACAACGACGGCAAGGGCGTGATCAAGGCGATCGCGAAGGTCGCGCCGCTGAAGGGCCAGCGCGTGGTCATGCTCGGCGCCGGCGGTGCCGGTCGCGCGATGGCGGTCGAGATCGCCTGGGCGGGCGCCGCGCACATGACTCTCGTCACGCGCCGCGAGGAGCAAGGGCGCGAAGTCGCGGAGCGCGTGAAGAAGGCGTCAGGCGTGCCCTGCGAATGGCAGCCGTGGCAATCGCCCGTGCGGCTCCCGAAGGGGACGACGATGGTGATGAACGCGACCCACCTCGGCTGCGCGCCGCATCTCGAGCCCGTGCCCGTCGATTGGACGACCGTCGATCCGGGATGCCTCGCGGTCGACGTGATCACCAATCCGCGCGTCACGCCCTTCCTTCAGGCTGCGCGTGAACGCGGCTGCCCCGTCGTCGACGGGGTTGAGATGCTCGTCCAGCTTGCGATGCAGATCTTCGAGCAATGGACGGGAATCCGCCCCGAGGAGCAGGTGTTCCAGCGCTCCGTGGCGGCCGCCCTCGGCGAAGGCGCCCCTGAGGAGACCGCATAGAAACCCACAGGTGACGCTATACTGTCCCTCCCACGCGGGTGTAGCTCAGTTGGTAGAGCGTCAGCTTCCCAAGCTGAATGTCGCGGGTTCGAGTCCCGTCTCCCGCTTGATTTGAGCGCTCGCAACTGGGGTCGCGCTGAGGCTTCACCTCAGGTGCGACCCCTTTGCTCGCTCTGGAGATGAAGATGCATTGCTGGAGCGATCGCAACTGGGGTCGCGCTGAGGCTTCACCTCAAGGGCGACCCCTTTGCTCGCTCTAGAGATGAAGATGCATTGCTGGAGCGCTCTCAACTGGGGTCGCGCTGAGGCTTCACCTCAAGGGCGCCCCCTTCGCTCGCTCCGGAGCAGAAGACGCTGGTGGAGCCAACCGACTCCCGCGCAACCCGTTCCGCAGATTCCGGCGTTGCCTCCATCTGCGGGCACTCTTTGCAAGCGAGCACCGGAGCAAGCCGCCGCAGCGGCGAATCTCCAATCGATGCGGGCGTCGACCTCTAGTCGACCAACGAAAATCGCGCCGCCTTGGAAATCCGAGGCGGCGCGAGAGAGTGTGTTGCGCACGCCAGAGTGCGCCCCTGTCTACACGCGGACCAATGACATTGCCATCCACCAGCCGCGCTCTTGAATGAACTGAATGGTCGAAGTCAACGTAGACGGACAATACGGGACCAAATGGCAGAGCCAATGGCACGCGATGAATCGCGCCTCGAAGACCAGACCGTAGAGAACCTCTTCCTTACCCTTCGCGCGGCACAAGGACGACTTGGCGCCTTCGCGGGGGTCTAGCCAGGACTGCGGGACGAACGCAGCAGGCGAGTCTCAGGACTCAGGGAAGATGCCGCGGAACGGCGCGCTGGCATCTCTGGATCCGCGGAATTCCCCGAAAAGTCCGCGCCTGCGGCATCTCGGACGCAACAAGAAAGCACCCCGGCGCAAGGCCGGGGTGCGAGTTCTCGATTCAACTTGGCTCAGTCCGTTCGGGCCGGCTCAGTTTCCGGCGCCGATGCTCGGCATCAGGGCCTGCGCGAGCCGCACGTCGCGAATATCCACCCAGCCATCGCGATTTCGATCGGCGACGGCAAGGTGTCCAAGACCGCGACGTCGCAGCTCCTTCACGCTGACGCGCGTGACGAGCGGCGAATCGGTGAAGCCCGCCGTGCAGGTGTCGCCCGTGCGCCAGACGCTCTCGGCGACGAACGTCCGATCAGCGAGATCGACGGCGGTATCTCCGTTGAAGTTCGACCGCGCGTCCTGCGCCACACCCGTGCCGAGATCCGACTCCCAGAGGGCGTAGTCGATGACGTCCACCTTGTTGTCGTCGTCCGAGTCACCCTGGGTCAGCAGGACGTGGGCCGCATACTTCGTCCCGTTGACCGACGCCGAAGCCGACTTCGCCAGCGAGTGCGCGGGATCCTTCACCAGGATGCAACCCGGGTCGATCGACGCCGGGGCGACCACGAGGTTCGGAATCACAGCGCAGCCACCGTTGAACACCACGGTGTGGAGGGTGGTCACACCCTGGATGGTCACCCGAATCTGACGGGTTGCCCCATCCGGAAGCACCACATCAGCAAAGCACACGCTCAGGTCGAGCAACTGGAAGTTGCCCACGGTGATGGTGCGCTGCGCAGTCGCGGTGTTGCCGACCGAATCGGTTGCCGTCCACGTCACGACCGTCGACCCGATCGGGAAGCGACCGTCCTCTGGCCAGTCGGACACGACCGAGACCGAATCGGCGCAGTCGTCCGTCGCCGTCACCACTGGCTCCGCGAGGAAGGCTCCGTCGACTCGACCGGCTTCCGCCGGGATCACCGACGAGTAGTCGGGGATGCTTCCGAGGACCGGATTGGCCGCATCGACATCGATCACGCCGAGGTCGGTGAGAATCGGGACGATCGACACGACCTCACCGCCGTTGATGGCAGCGAACTCGGTGCCGAAGCCGTCGACCACCGTGAACCGGACAAGCCCAGCCTGATCGCAGAACGAACCCCGCGCCGTGAAGGCGAGGTTGCAGAGAACAGCCTCGGTGGTCATCGACGGGCCATCCACCGGAGCGACGAGAATGTACTGCAAGGTTCCGGCAACCGGGTCGATGATCGTCTCGCCCACCACTTCGGTGAAGGGCGAATCGGGGTGCGGGAGGACGCCCGCGAACTCGAGCGCGGTCGTGTCCCACGAAACCACCAGCTGCATGCCGCGGAGCGGCTTCGGCGGCGCCGTGGCAACCGCGGTCACCACCACCGGAGTGCCGAACTGGATGCTCGTCGTTCCGCTCTCGAGCGAGAGCTCGAACGGCACGCAGTACGAATCATCCACCGTCCCGTTGCAGTCGTTGTCGACCGCGTCGCCGCAGACCTCGGTTGCGCCGGGGTAGGTGCGGGCCGCGGAGTCATCGCAGTCGGTGTTGTTCGTCACCGCGCCGCAAGGAACCATCGGGCCAGCGCCGAAACCATCACCATCGTTGTCCGCGTACGTGATCTGGGTCGGCTCGCAGTCGGAATTGTTGGTCACTCCGAAGCATGGCACCATCGGACCGTAGCCGAAGCCGTCACTGTCGGAATCGGCATACTCCACCCGATCGTCATCGCAATCGTCGTCGTTGGTGACATAGCCCTCGGGCGGAGTCGTCGAGCACACGGTGACCGTGGACGCAGCATCACCGAACGAATCGCTGTCCGCGTCGCGGTAGTACGTCACAGGAGCCTGGAGCTCAAAGACGTCGGGGCAGCCGTCGGTGTTGTTGGCGACGCCGCAAGCAGCGGGTTCGCCAGCGCCGAAGCCGTCGCCGTCGGCGTCGACGTACAGGAACAGCGAATCGTTGCAATCGAGGTCGGTCGAGGGGGCATCACGCCAGCCCGGATTCGTCGTGCCAGGGCAGAACTTCTGCGTCTCGCCCGTCGTGAAGGTGTCGCCGTCCGCATCCTTGTAGTAGGCGACCTTGTCGGCTGCATCCGCGTCGATGTCGCTGACGTTGGTGTCGCAGTTGTTGTCCACGCCGACCGTCGAGCAGAGCTCGACCGCGCCGGGATAGACGACGTTGCTCGCGTCATCACAGTCGACCGACGACGATGCCGTCTCGCGCCAGCCCGGATTCGTCGTGCCGGGGCAGAACTTCTCCGTCTCGGCGGTCGTGAACGTGTCGCCGTCCGCATCACGGAAGTAGTCGACCTTGTCGGCTGCCTCTGCGTCGATATCGCTGACGTTGGTGTCGCAGTTGTTGTCCACGCCGACCGTCGAGCAGAGCTCGACCGCGCCCGGATAGACGACGTTGCTCGCGTCATCGC
>JBEGLX010000115.1:0-7500 GCA_041183345.1 Planctomycetota bacterium | reverse complement strand
GGACAACAACTGCGCCGGCGGCATCGACGAAGGCGTGAAGTCGACGTTCTACGCGGACGTTGACGGCGACGGCTACGGCGACGCAGCCATCTCGACCCAGGCCTGCTCGGCTCCCGAGGGCTACGTCTCGAACAACACCGACTGCAACGACAGCAACGCCGCGATCAAGCCCGGCGCGACCGAAGTCTGCGACGGCGTGGACAACAACTGCGCCGGCGGCATCGACGAAGGCGTGAAGTCGACCTTCTATGCGGACGTCGACAGCGACGGCTACGGCGACGCGAGCGCCTCGACCCAGGCCTGCTCGGCTCCCGAGGGCTACGTTCTGGTAAGCGGTGACTGCGACGACACGAACCTGGCGATCAATCCCGCCGCTGCCGAGGTCTGCGACGGCGTGGACAACAACTGCGCGGGTGGAGCCGACAACGGCCTCCAGTTCCTGAACTACTACGTGGACGGCGACAACGACGGCTATGGTGCCGGCGAGGCGACAAGCTCGTGCGCCCCCATCCAGGGCAGCTCGACGCTGGCTGGCGACTGCAACGACAGCAACGCCGCGATCAATCCCGCCGCGACCGAAGTCTGTGACGGCGTGGACAACAACTGCGCCGGCGGCATCGACGACGGCGTGAAGTCGACCTTCTACGCGGACAGCGATGGCGACGGCTACGGCAACCCTGAGTCCTCGACCCAGGCGTGCTCTGCGCCCGCGAACCACGTTACGAACAAGACCGACTGCGACGACGGCAACGCCGCCATCAAACCGGGAGCCGCTGAGCTCTGCGCGACCGTTGGCGTCGACAACAACTGCAACGGCAATGTGAACGACGTCGATGCGGATGCTTCCGACAAGCAGGTGTTCTACGCAGATAACGACGGCGACGGCTTCGGTAACGTGGCCGCCCCCTCGACGCCCGCGTGCTCCGCTCCCGAGAATCACGTCGCGAACAGCAGCGACTGCAACGACGACCAGGTGAACTACAGCGACGTGGATATGGACGGCTTCGGCTCGGACACGAAGGTCGCCTGCGGCGGCGTGACCAACACCGACGACTGCGATGACGCTGTGGTTCGCTACAGCGACGTGGACGCCGACGGCTTCGGCTCGGACACGAAGGTCGCCTGCGGCGGCGTGACCAACACCGATGACTGCAACGACGCCCAGCTCCAGTACGCGGACGGCGACGGCGATAGCTACGGCGCCGGCGCTCCGGTCGCCTGCGGCGTCTCGACGAACACCGACTGCAACGATGGCGATGCCACGGTCTTCCCAGGCGCCGCAGAGCTCTGCGGCACGACCAGCGTCAACAACGACTGCGACGGTACGGTTGGCGAGGTCGACGCGGAAGCCGCAGACAAGGTCGACTACTTCCGCGACCAGGATCTCGACGGTCACTCGATCAACGTGACCGCCAGGTTCTGCCCCGGCACCACCAACGCTGGCTACCGCTCGACCCTTTCGAACCCGGTCGATTGCAACGACAACCCCGCCAACGGCGGCGCCGCGATCTACCCCAGCGCGCCTGAGCTCTGCGGCACGGTCGACGTGGACAACGACTGCGACCTGAACGCCGCCGAGATCGACGCGGATGCGTCGGATCGCGTCCAGTACTACACTGACGGCGACGGCGACAACGCCACCCTCGCGACCGGCGCGCTCTTCTGCGCCGGCACGACGAACGCTGGCTACCGCGCCTCGGTGTCGACGCAGCTCGACTGCAACGACGCCGACGCGACGTCGTACCCCGGCGCCCCTGAGCTCTGCGGCTCGGTCGGCACCGACAACGACTGCGACTCGAACGTCTCCGACATCGACGCTGACGCGTCCGACCGCGTCCAGTTCTACTCTGACGCCGACAACGACACCTTCACGCTCGCAACCGGCGCGCTCTTCTGCTCGGGCACGACCAACGCCGGCTACCGCTCGGCGGCCTCGGCGTCGCTCGACTGCAACGACTCGAGCGCCGCGGTCTTCCCGAGCGCGACCGAGGTCTGCAACCAGGTCGACGACGACTGCGACAGCACGGTCGACGAAGGCTTCACGATGGTGAGCTACTTCACCGACGCGGACGCCGACGGCTACGGATCCGACTCGGACACCGCCCATCGCGCCTGCTCGCCGATCGCTGGCAAGGCTGCCAACAACCTCGACTGCGACGATACCCGTGCGACCGCGTACTTCGGCGCCCCCGAGCTCTGCAACGGGCTCGACGACGATTGCGACGCCTCCGCGGATGAGGGTCTGACCTTCGTCAACTACTACACCGACGCCGACTCCGATGGCTTCGGCGCGGTCGGCGCGACGGCACAGAACTCCTGCGCTCCCGTCACTGGCAAGGTGACCAACAACACCGACTGCAACGACAGCCGCGCGACGGCCAATCCGGCCGCTCCTGAGCTCTGCAACGGGCTCGACGACGACTGCGACGCCTCTGCCGACGAGGGCCTGGCCTTCGTCAACTACTACCCCGACGCGGACTCGGACAACTACGGAGCCTCGGGCGCCGAGCCGCAGAGCGCGTGCGCGCCCGTGAGTGGAAAGATCAGCAACAATCTCGATTGCGTAGACAGCGATCCGATGATCTTCCCCGGCAAGGCCGAGACCTGCGACGGCGTGGACCAGGACTGCGACGGACAGGCCGACGATGGCCTGACCTTCACCACCTACTACATCGACGCGGACAACGACACCTTCGGAAGCTCTGCGACGACCGTCCAGAACTGCACCGGCACGGCGCCCACGGGCTACGTTCTCACCGGCGGCGACTGCGACGATACGCGCGTTCTCTACGTCGATTCCGACAACGACGGCATCGGTTCGTCCGCCACGGCAGCCTGCGGCGCCCAGACGACGGGTGACAACTGCCCGACCGTCGCCAACGCCGACCAGGCGAACTGCGACGGCGACGCCGACGGCAACGCCTGCGATGCGAACGACGACAACGATGCAGCGATCGACATCAACGACGCCTATCCGTGCGATTCCACGAAGCGTGCGATCGACAGCGCGATGAGCGCCGCCGAGATCACCGCGTTCCTCGCGACAGCGACCGCCGCCACCGTCGATGCCACCGGCATGGACGCGGCGCGGCTCGCCGCCGTCGCTGCGGGCGCGGCACGCATCGCGCCGAACGGCATCACGGGCTCCGTCATCATCACCGCAGCACTCACCCCGTCGAACATCTCCGCCATCCTCGGAAACATCGCGGCGACCTTCACGGGTGGCGTGACGGTGACCATCGATGGCGCCGCGATCCCCGGCACCCCGGGCATTCCGGCGATGAACACGGCGCAGTTCGCTGCGGTCGTGAGCAACATCGGCGTGGTCTCGGTGGTCGAGAACGCGACCATCACGGCTGGCCTGACCTCGGCGCAGATCGCTGCGATCGTCGGCCTCACCGCTGCGGCGGGCGAGGCTGTCATCGTCGCCACGGGCATGGACGCGGCGCAGCTCGAGGCATCCGTATCGGGCGCCGCTGCGGTGGTCGTCACCGGCGCCGTCGTGATCGACGCCGACGTCGATGCTGGTCCGTTCAGCGAGATCCTCAACTCGCTCTCGAGCTCGGGCACCAGCGTCCAGTTCGACACCGCGGGCATGACCAACACGCAGGTGAACGCGGTGAACGCCGCGATCGCAAGCACCGGCTTCGCGGGAACGTTTTGCAACTTGGCCGACGCGGACGTCGACGGCTACTACACCACCGCCTGCATCGTTGCCCGCAACGACTGCGACGACGGCAATGGAGCCATCAACCCCGGCAATCCGCCGGTCCTGGCCAACGTCCCGGCATCCTTCTCGGTGCCCGCGGACGCAGGCGTCCTCGGCGCGGTGTTCGCCAATACCGTCACCGCGTCGGATACCTGCGAAGGCGACCTCACCTCGAGCGTGGAAATCTCGGTGATGCTCCCGGGCGCGTCGAGCTCCTCGGCGTTCCCTGCGAACGGCATCTTCCCGGTGGGCACCTCGAGCATCACCTGGACCGTCGTCGATGCCCTCGGCTACTTCGACACGCAGACCCGAACCATCACTGTCCTCAACCACCAGCTCCTCGATGCGGTCGTGGCCTTCAATGGGTTCTTCTCCGACCCGTGCACCCGCCAGATCCGAATCACCCACGGCGGCACCAACACGCTCGTCACGCTGTCCTTCCCCTCCGGCCTGAATCCGGCGGCTGCGATCGTCGACATGCAGGTGCCCGTCGCCGCTGGCTACGCCTGCCTCGCCGCGAAGGACCCGACGCACTCGATCACCGATGCAGCGGCTCCCTCGATCGTGACCAAGCAGTACGCGGCGGCGTTCCTCCTGCGCCAGGGCGATGCCAACAACGATGACGTCGTCGACATCTTCGACTACGCCGCGTTCATCACCGCCCGCGGCATCGGTCGCGCGACCGACGCCGTGTCGAACTACAACGGCGACACGGAGATCGACAACTTCGACTTCACCTTCGTGTTCACGGCGTTCCTCGCCAGCGGCGAATCGTGCTCGCCGTCGTTCAACCCGCCGGCTCCGTGCACGCGCGTGAGCGTGAAGGACCTGCGACGCGCGGGCCTCGGCCACCTCGTCGCCGCGGACATCAACCACGACGGCTGGGTCGATGTGCGCGACATGCAGCTCTCGATGCAGGGCGCTGGTGGTCCGCCGCAGAATCCGAGCGTCGGACAGCCGATTAGCGGCACGAACTGGTGATCGAACGCGACGGTGCGAAACTCGCAGCCCCCCGAAAGGGGGGCTGTTTCATTTGGGTGATCGAGGCGTGAACGGTCGAGCAGATCGTTCGCTCGCCACAGTCCGAGAATTTCTGAGGTGCATGTGCAGGGGCGGTGCTTTTCTTGCGCAAGTCGCATCAAGGTCCGAGAGAATCAATATTCCATGGCGGGGAGGTTGCCTCATTGAATTCGCAGGCTTTGGCGGGTCGGGATTGACGCACATGCCTTACCTTGGCGCGTGAAAGAGTGCGGCATTGCGCCGCGCGATGGTGTGCTGTTTCTCACGCGACTCGGCGAGCTCCCGCGCTCGTCCGCCTCGCGCGGAGAGGAGACCAAGATGAATCGCTCTGCCCTGAGCTCTGTGTCGCTGTCTTTTGGCCGCATCGCCCTTCTTGCGATCGCGTCGACCAGTGCGGTTGTCGCCTCCGCACAGGCGCAGGACGCCAGCGGCTGGCCGCCGAACAACATCGCGGTGCGCGGCGAGGCGCTGCCCGCGGGGCAGGTCGTCGATTTGCGCTGTGGTGTGAGCCACACCATCGCGCTGCTCAAGGATGGCACGCTCTACCTGCGCGGCAGGAATGCGCTCTCGAACGGCTTCCCGTGCAACATGCCGGGCGGATGCGACTACATCGCGATCGCCGCTGGCTACAACCACTCGCTCGCCCTGCGGTCGAATGGCACCATCGCGGGCGCAGGCAACAACTTCTATGGCGAGCTCGATGCGCCGTCGTGGCTGAACGACGCCGTCGCGCTTGCGGCGGGTGACAAGTTCTCCGGTGCGATCCGTGCGAACGGAACCATCGTGCTCTGGGGTTCAGGCGCCCATGGCAAGACGATCGCACCGTCGGGACTCACCGAGGTGGTGAAGCTCTCGCTCGGTCAGGATCACGGCATCGCGCTCCGTGCGAACGGCGAGGTTCGCTGCTGGGGACGCAACACCAACCTACAGGCGCCGTCGGTCGTGGTCGATCCGACGACGGGCTCGCCGCTCATCGCACGCGACATCGCCGCCGGCGACAGGCACTCTGTTGCGCTCCGTCTGAATGGCACCGTGTTCGCGTGGGGTCTCGCCAAGAGCTGCAATGTTCCCGTTGGTCTCGTGGATGCCGTCGCGGTCGCGGCGGGTCCCGGCCAGAGCGTGGCGCTGCGCTCGAACGGCTCGGTGTCGGCGTGGGGCAACCCCCGCATGAACCCGCCCTCGTTCAACAATGCGGTAAAGGTCGCGGCCGGACGCGCCTTCGGCTATGCCTTGACCGATGACGCGGGCATTCAGCCTCCTGCGGTGCTTGAGCCCATCTCCACGAACGCGCAGTCCTGCGCAAATCCGAACGGCTCCGTCAGCCTCACCATCGAGGACGCACCGATCCGCTGGTGGACGGGTCCCAATGGCTTCTTCTCGACCCGCGAGGACCTCACCGGGCTCGCACAGGGCACCTACATGCTGCACCTGCGTGGCGCGGGCGGCGAGTCGACCGTGGCGTACACGATCGACGCACCCGACGCGCTGACGTGGTACACCGACGTCGACGGCGACGGCCGAGGCAGCCCGCTCCGTCCGACCGCCCGCGACTGCAATCAGCCGGTCGGCATGGTCGCCCTCGACGGCGATGATTGCGACGACAACGCGAGCCTCCTCAGCGAGGAGGAGTTCTACGCGGATACCGACGCCGACGGCTTCGGAGATCCCGACCAGGAGATCGAATCCTGCACCGAGATCGCGCCTCCGGGCTATGTCGAGAACGACGAAGACTGCAACGATGAGGACTCCGGGCAGAATCCCGAGACGATCTGGTACCGCGACCTCGACGGCGACGGCGTTGGATCGCCCGTGGGCGGAACACGCCAGCAGTGCGAGCAGCCCTATGGGTACCTCCGCAGCGGCACCGACAACTGCCCCCAGAATCCCGACCTCACCGATCCCGTCCGCTTCTACTACGACGGCGATCACGACGGCTTCGGCAACTCCGAGCAGTTCTTTGATGCATGCTCGACGGTGCCGCCCATCGGCTACGTCACGAATTCCGACGACTGCAACGACAACGCGCTGCTCTACGCCGACACCGACGGCGATGGCTTCGGTGCCGGTGCGCCTGCTGCGTGCGGCGTCGCCAACAACACCGACGGCTGCCCCGACAATGCCGCGCTCCAGGCGCCAGCCACGTTCTACCGCGACGCCGACAGCGATTCGTTCGGTGATCCCGCGAACTCGGTCACGGCGTGCTCGACCGGCGCTCCGGCCGGATATGTCGTGAACAATGCCGACTGCAACGACAATGCGATCCTGTACGTCGACAGCGACGGCGACGGATTTGGTGCAGGCGCGCCCGCTGCATGCGGCGTGCCCACGAACACCGACCTCTGCCCGACGAACGCCGCGCTCCAGGCGCCAATCACCTACTACTTCGATGGGGACAGCGACAGCTTCGGCAACCTTGCCGCGCCGTTCGATGCCTGCTCCACGACACCGCCGATTGGGTATGTCGCCAACAGCGCCGACTGCGACGACACGAAGCTCCTCTATGCCGACACCGACGGCGACGGCTTCGGCGCCGGCTCGCCCGTGGCCTGCGGCGTCGCCAGCAACACCGACGGCTGCCCGGACAACGGTTCGCTGCAGACTCCGGTGACCTATTACCGCGACGCGGACAACGACACCTTCGGCAACCTGAACGACACGACGAGCGTGTGCTCGACGACGGCGCCCGCTGGCTACGTCGCGAACAGCGCGGATTGCAACGACAACGCGTTGCTGTACGCCGACACCGACGGCGACGGCTTCGGCGCCGGCTC
>JBEGLX010000114.1:0-7547 GCA_041183345.1 Planctomycetota bacterium | reverse complement strand
CAGGCGATCGACAACAGCGAGCGCGCGAGCTCGGTCATCGCGACCACCGAGGGCTACCTCGCCGAGGTCGCCGACCTGCTCAACTCGATCAAGAGCCTCGTGGTCAACAGCGCCAACACCGGCGGCGTGAGCCAGGAGGAGATCGAGGCGAACCAGCTGGAGATCGACAGCGCGATCGAGTCGATCACGCGCATCTCGAACACCGCGAGCTTCGCCGGCCTCCAGCTCCTGAACGGCTCCCTCGAGTACGTGACCAGCGGCATCAACGCCAGCAACATCGACGGCGTGAACATCCACGGCGTCCAGTTCGGGAACAACTCGAACATGGCCGTCTCGGTCGAGGTGACGCAGTCGGCGCAGACCGGCGCGCTCTTCCTCTCCGCGGCGACGGGCGCGCTCGCCTCGAGCGTGACCCTCGAGATCGCCGGCAACCTGGGCGTGCAGACGCTCACGTTCGTCTCCGGCACGGCGCTTTCCGCCGTGATCGCCGCCGTCAACACCGTGCGCGACACGACGGGAGTGAGCGCGTCGCTCCGAAACGGCGCGAGCCAGCTCTCGGGCATGTACTTCAACTCGACCGGCTTCGGCAGCGACTCGTTCGTGTCGGTCCGTCGGCTCGGGCAAGGCGGCGCGTTCTTCCAGACCTACGACACGCCGGGAGGCACCGCCACCCAGCGCGACTCCGGCCGCGACGTCAATGCGATCATCAATGGCGCGCTCGCGACGGGCAATGGCACGGGCGTCTCGCTGAACACCCCGGCGCTCTCGCTCGACATCGACCTGAGCAAGACGTTCGCGACCACGGTCTCGGGCACCGCCACGACGTTCAACATCACCGGCGGCGGCGCGACCTTCCAGCTCGGTCCTTCGATCACCACCACGCAGCAGGTGGGCCTCGGCATCCAGTCGGTCGCGGCCAGCCGTATCGGCGGAACCACGATCGACAACGGGCGCTTCTTCCTCGACAGCCTCAAGAGCGGGCAGGCGAACTCGCTGCTCCGCGGGCGCACGTCGGAGGCGAGCACCGTGCTCGACGCAGCGATCACCGAGGTCTCGGTCATCCGCGGTCGGCTCGGCGCTTTCGAGCGCAACACCCTGCAGACCAACTCGCGAAGCCTCCAGATCGGCCTCGAGAACATCACGTCGAGCGAGTCGAAGATCCGCGACACCGACTTCGCGGCCGAGACCGCCGCGATGACCCGCGCGCAGATCCTGCAGCAGGCCGGAACCTCGGTCCTCGCGACCGCGAACTCGACCTCGCAGAACGTCCTGCGGCTCCTCCAGTGAGCTGAAGGGCCGGAACATTCCGCATAGACCCTCCAAGCGTCCGCCTCAGGCGGGCGCTTGGTGGTTTTTCGCGCCTTCGACTTGAATCGATGCCGGGACGTCCGCGGAACCTGACCTGTAACCGTTCTCCGAAGCGGGTCTCGTGATGGGGGAATCGCTGTGGGGACAGGCGTTTTCCCCACTTCGGCGCTCTTGGCCCGTTTCGGGCGGGAAATGCAGGCTGTGCGTGAAGTCGGCCTGTGCCTCCTCCGATCTCCACGGCGTCGGGCATGTCGCCGCGACACGTCATCGGGTGCAGGACGCGCCTTCATCTCACCGTTCGGACCCCGCCGGAGGACGCGGCGGGCAACCGAGGAAGACCACCGCGATCGCGGAGGGCGCGAACGCCCCAAGGCGGGGGCGGTCGAAAGGGAAACGCCGGGGTCCCGGCACATCACGGAGGACAGTCAGTCATGAGTCGTATCAATCAGAACATCCCGTCGCTCATTGCCCAGCGCGTGCTCGGCAACCAGAACAAGGGACTCGCTGCCAACCTGCAGCGACTCTCGACCGGTCTCCGCATCAACCGCGGCGCCGACGATCCGGCAGGCCTCATCGCGTCGGAGAACCTCCGCGCGGAGAAGTCGGCGATCAACAGCGCCATCACCAACTCGCAGCGCGCCGAGCAGGTCATGAACGTCGCCGAGGGCGGCCTTCAGGAAGTCTCGAACATGCTCGTCGAGCTCCAGGGTCTCGTCGGCGCCACCGCCAACGAGGCTGGCGTCTCCCAGGAGGAGCGCGACGCGAACCAGCTGCAGATCGACTCGATCCTGCAGACGATCGACCGCATCGCGAACGCCACCAGCTTCCAGGGCACCAAGCTCCTGAACGGCAATTTCGACTACACCGTCAGCGGACAGGCTGCCAGCCTGACCGACGTGACCGTGAACGCCGCGAAGCTCGCCTCGGACGGCACCGCCCGCGCGGTCACCGTCACCGTGCTCCAGTCGGCGCAGACCGGCGCGGTGTATCTCTCGACCGGTGCCAACTTCGCGAACGGCGGCTCGGGTGAGGTCACCTTCGAGATCACCGGCACCAAGGGCGTGCAGCAGTTCACCTTCGCCTCGGGCACCACCCAGGCGAACATGCTCGCTGCGATCAACAGCTTCAAGGACTCGATCGGCGTGTCGGCCATCCAGAACGCCACCGCGACCGATCGCATCCAGATCAACTCGACCGAGTACGGCGCTGATTCGTTCGTGCGCGTCAAGGAGCTCTCCAACGAGAACACGACGAACTTCATCTTCAGCTCGGCCGCCTCGGCGGTTGGCGTGGATGACCTCAAGGACGCCGGCCGCAACGCCACCGTCCTGATCAACGGCACCTCGGCCACTACGGACGGCCTGGCTGCCCGCGTCTCGAGCGACGGTTTCGATGTCTCGATCAAGATCGACGGCACCAGCGCGCTCAACAACACGGGTCAGACCACGACGTTCCACGTCACCTCGGGTGGCGCGAACTTCAACCTCTCGCCGTCGGTCGATCTCGCTGGCAAGGTGTCGCTCGGCATCGAGACCGTCACCACCGGCAACCTCGGCAACGGCACCGCGGGCTTCCTCTCCGACCTCAAGTCGGGCGGAACCGCGAACGTGCAGAACGGCGACCTCTCGAAGGCCCAGGAGGTCATCTCCGCGGCGATCAAGCAGGTCTCCACGCTCCGTGGTCGTCTCGGCGCGTTCCAGAAGAACGTCGTCGGCTCGACCATCTCGAGCCTCTCGGTTGCGCTCGAGAACACGACCGCAGCGGAGAGCGCCATCCGCGACACCGACTTCGCGGCTGAGACCGCGAACATGACCCGCTCGCAGATCCTCTCCCAGGCTGCGACCCAGGCCCTCGCGCTCGCCAACAGCGCGCCTCAGCAGGTCCTCTCGCTCATCGGCTAAGCCGAAAGCGAGGGGCGGAGGACCCCCAAGGGGCAACCCGGCGGGGCACATCAGAGAAAGAGGGGGCGGTCCGAAAGGACCGCCCCTTTCTGTTTTTCCAGCGGTGGCGGGAAAATTATGCGTTTAAGTCCATTCAAAGCAGAAGTTTACGGAACATGACCCCCAATTTGCCTCATTTTTGATTTCCTGGATTGACCCTGCGCAAAGCAGGGGCATCTTCGATCTTGGAGGGAGGGTCCCTCAAAGGGAGAGAGAGACCCTCATGCTTGTTGAACGTGGAATGCCAATGCGGCGATTTTTTCCGCATGGCGAAACGCAGGCTCCTGACAGCGCCTGTGGACAAGTCACGCGATCTGGTCTTGTGGCCAGCCGCGTGAGGAAGGTTGTGTTCTTTTCAGTGTGCCTCCCCGCACTACTGATCGCACTCGGCGCAGGCGACAGCCTGAACCTGGCGTACGGTCAGAGCGAGTCTAACGCGGCAGTTCCGACCGCCGTTCGGGCGACAGAGTCTGGCCTTTCCGACCAGAACCGCCCGACGCGCGACCGCAGCGAGCCAACGGTCACGGGAGCAGCGATGCATGTCGCGCTCTTCGTGCCCCGCAACTAAGGGATTGCTGGACACAATCCCTTGTTGCAGCCGGTGTGAATCCGGAAGTTCGATTCGCACAAGGTATGCACGCCACGTAACGGCGCCGTAACGGCTTCGCTACGATGCGTGCAGAGGTTGAGGGTGTGAGTTGTGACAGGAGAGAAACAGGGACAGCGAGGCTAAGGGACTCAGTCGAAAGACGAGATGCCTCGCGAAACCAGACAGGGACTGAAACAGGGACCGCCTGCGTACAACCGCGGGCCACTCTCGAGGGAATCACGAAGTCGTAGGGAGGGAAACGGGCGCGTCTGACAGGCCGCGCTCAATACCTACGGAGCTCGTGAAACCGAGTCACACGCGTACAGAGGCGCGGGACCGCTTCCGACGCCACACCCCGACCAAAGCAGACCGCCGCGACTTGCTCGCGGCGGTTTGCGTTTTTGAGCGCTCGCGCCTTCGCTCGCTTTGGCGATAGGCGTATCGGGAGCGCCGTCGCGATTCACTCGCGCGGCGCTCGTCCAGAGGGAGCCGCCGCAGCGGCGACCGCTCAGACATCGCGCCAGATTCCATGCACGTGGGAGTCGGTCGACCCCTGACGCAAGCTGTTCCGCAGATTCCGGCGTTGCCTTCATCTGCGGGCACTCGTTGCACATTGACTCCGGACGGGGGCTCAATTCCGATCAACCTGAGCTCCGGCGGTCGGATAATGGGGCTGAACCGACTAGAGTCCGTTGGTCGGATGACGTGTCATCCAGGTCTTCCGAAGTCCGTTTGCAATGAGTGCCCGCAGACGAAGTCTGCGGAACGGGTTGCGCGGGAGTCCATGCACGTGGGAGTCGGTCGACCCCTGACGGAAGCTGTTCCGCAGATTCCGGTGTTGCCTTCATCTGCGGGCACTCATGATTTCAGCGTGCGCGCCTTCGCTCGCGTTGGCGATACGCACATCAGGAGCGCCGTCGCGATTCACTCGCGCGGCGCTCGTCCAGAGGGAGCCGCCGCAGCGGCGACCGCTCAAACATCGCGCGGGAATCCATGCACGTGGGAGTCGGTCGACCCCTGACGCAAGCTGTTCCGCAGATTCCGGCGTTGCCTTCATCTGCGGGCACTCATGATTTGAGAGCTCGCCGCAGCGGCGACCGCTCAAACATCTTGCGGGAGTCCACGATAGAGGTATCTACCGCGCCGCGGCCTTGTCCGCGCGCATGCCGAGGAAGAACCCGAGCAGTGCTGCTGGGATGATCGCAATCAGCAGCACGTTTCGCACCACCGCCTTCTGCGCCGCCACCTGTGCCCGCGCCGGCGCAAGCACTTCCTCGACGTGCTGGGTGACGCCAACGCCCCAGCCGAGGGACTGCACCCGCACCCAGGCGCCGAAGACCTCATCGCCCTCGATGTCGGTGCCGCGGCCGCGGAGGGGATTTCCGTAGACGATCTCCTGGAATCGCGGCGCGAAATCGGAGGAGAGCTTGCCGCGCACGGTGTAGGCGGCGTCGGGATTCGCGCGCGTCGGCGTGGTCACCACGACGTCACCCGCGAGGTGGCAGACGCCGACGATGTCGCCGGTGGTACCAAGACCGGTGTAATCGGTCACGATCGCATCGATCTCCCGCGGAGAGATCGAGCCCGAGGCGTAGCCGATCACCTCGCCATCCTTGACGAGAGGGCCAACCACCTCGAGCACGGGGCGCTCGCCCTTCGCAGCAGGCATCGGCGGCGAGATGAACGGGCGCTTCTCCTTGCGGACGCGGTCGAGGACCTTCGCGATCGGCGTGTCCTTGATGGAGCGATGGAGGAGGGGCGTCTCGACGGTCGAGTAGACGACCCGGCCCTCGGCATCCGCGATCATGAAGCGCGGGAGTTCGCAGGCGTTCGCGAAGTCGTCGATGCGCTGCTTGTACTTCGCGAGCGCGGCGTCGTACGCGGCCTCATCGCGCGTGCCGTCCGCGCCGTAGGACGCGCGCAGCGCATCCACCGCGCCGACGAAGGCGAAGCCGTCCGAGATGCTCGAGATGTTGCGGACGCGCTCGAGTCCAAGCGCCTCGAGACGGCTCCCGCGCGCCTCCGCGATCGCGGCCATCGTGGCGATGGTCTGCCGCTCGATCGCCTCCTCGGAGGGCCCGCTGGTCAGATAAAGAACGGCAAGAAGGGGCGCGATGGCAGTGACCAAGAACCCGATCGCGAGCCTAAACCGAAGTGATCCAAGGAAATACATGGCTGCAGAGTAGCGAGAGTTCAAGCTGGTGGCAGAATTCCACGGATTGAGATGTGGGGATTTGAACCGTGCATTCCGGAGTGCTCACCCAACTTCTACACAAGGCGACCGAGGGGGACGCCGACGCAGCCAACGAGGTTTGGTCGCTTGTCTATCGCGATATCCGCGCCATGGCCGCGTCGGCGATCGCGGGCGAGGCGCGGCGGGCCGAGTTCGAGCCCACCATGGTCGTCCACGAGGTCTACCTGCGGCTGGTGTCGCAGCCTGAGCGCAAGTGGAATTCCCGCAGGCACTTCTTCGGCGCCGTCGCCCGGGCGATGGAGCAGTTCCTCATCGACGCCGCCCGCATGTTCTCGCGGAAGAAGCGCAAGGCCGTCTTCGTCGACCAGAGCGTGGCGGAGCTCTCCGCAGCGCTCGCCGACTCGAACAAGGAGCGAACGGGCGAGGACGCCATCCGCCTGCTCCAGCAGGTCGCCAAGCTTGAGCAGGACTCGCCCGAGGCCGCCGAGATCGTCCGTTTCCGCTACGTCTTCGGGCTCACCAACCAGCAGGTCGCGACCGCGCTCGGGATGACCGAGGCGGAGGTCGCCAACCACGTGCGCTTCGGGCGTGCGTTCATCGCCGACGCGCTGGAGCGCGGCGATGCGTGAACCGCATCCGCTGCAGAATGAATCGCTCGAGAGACTCTTCACCCGCGCCGTCGCGCTGGAGGGGCGTGAGCGCGAGCGCTTCGTCGCCGAGATCGCGTCGGTGCAGCCAGGCATCGCTGCCCGCATCGCCGCGCTGCTGGCGGCCGATGCGATGCAGGATTCCGGCAGCGGCCTGCGCGGCGAGGATGCGCTCATCGCCGTGCGGTCGAGCGCGGGCGTCGGTGGCGACGCTGGAATCCTGACCGGTCGCAAGATCGGCGGCTTCGAGGTCGGCGATCTGATCGGACAGGGCGGCAGCGGCGCGGTCTATCGCGCGCAGCAGATTCGCCCCGCGCGCACGGTGGCGTTCAAGTCGCTGCGTCCCGAGGTTGCCGGGCCCAAGGCGCGCAAGCGCTTCGAGCTCGAGGCGGAGCACCTCGCCAACCTCGCCCATCACAACATCGCGACGGTCATCCTCGCGGGATTCGACGACGAGACCCGGGTTTCGTGGATGGCGACCGAGTACGTCGACGGCGCGAAGTCGATCGTTCGGCGCTCGACCGACGACGGACTTTCGACCGAACAGCGGCTTCGCCTCGTGCTGCAGGCATGCGATGCCGTCGCGAGCGCGCACGCGAAGGGCGTGCTGCACCGCGACCTGAAGCCGTCGAACATCCTTGTCGGCTCGGATGGCGTCGTGAAGGTGATCGACTTCGGCCTTGCCCGCGCGCTTGCCGCGGGGGACGGCCGCTCGCTCGCGACCGAGACCGGCGAGATCGTGGGCACGCTGCTCTACATGAGTCCCGAGCAGTGCCTCGGTGACCCGCGCAAGATCGACGTCCGCTCCGACGTGTTCGCACTCGGCGCGGTGCTCTACGAGCTCCTCGCCAATCGGCCGCCGCGCGAGT
>JBEGLX010000113.1:0-7639 GCA_041183345.1 Planctomycetota bacterium | reverse complement strand
CGCGTGTAGTGCTTGTGGAGGCGCGGTCCGAAGGCCACGTTGTCGTAGATCGACTTCGGGAACGGATTCGGCTTCTGGAACACCATGCCGACCCGCCTGCGCAGGTCGACGACGTCGAGCGACTTCGACAGCAGGTCCTCGCCGTGCAGGTCGAGCGTTCCCTCGGCGCGCGCGGTCGGGATGGTGTCGTTCATGCGGTTGATCCAGCGCAGGAACGTGCTCTTTCCGCATCCAGACGGACCGATGAACGCGGTCACCTGCCGTGCGGGGATGTCGAGATCGAGGCTCTTCAGTGCCTGGAACGAGCCGTACCAGCTGGAGAACCCGCGCACCGTGATCGCGGTCTCCGTCGCGGCTGGGGTCGCGACGCTCGGCTGTCCAGGCAGCGGGGACGCCTGGTGCCCATGCGCGGCGGAGCCGGCGGTGGCGGTGGTGAGGATGGGCTTTGGCTCGATCGACATGTCGTTTCTCGTCTGGATCGTGCTCATTGGAGGGGCTTCTGGAGCTTCTGGCGGATGAAGACGGCGATGCCGTTGAAGAGCAGCAGCACGCCGAGCTGGATGATGATGGCGCTTGCCGCGATCCAGTGGAACTCTTCCTGCGGCCTTCCGGCCCAGTTGTAGATCTGGAGCGGCAGCACGGCGAAGTCGCTCATGAGATTCTCGGGCGCGTTGTAGACGAGGAGCGCGCCGCCGAGGACGAGAAGCGGTGCGCTCTCGCCGATCGCGCGGCTCATCGCCAGGATCGCGCCGGTCATGATGCCGGGGATCGCCGCCGGCAGCGTGATTCCCCACACTGTCTGCCAGCGGGTGGCGCCGAGCGCGAAGGCGCCGTCGCGCAGTCCTCGCGGGATGGAGCGCAGCGCCTCCTGCGTCGCGATGATCACGACGGGCAGCACCACCAGCATGAGCGTGAGCCCGCCAGCGATCACGGAGGAGCCGAACGGCAGCCGCAGGAAGAACAGGCTTTCCTCATCGCCGAACGTGGAGGCATCATCCATGTTGGTGCCGAAGGCGCCGAACATGCGCGCGAACGCCGTGAGCCCGAGGATTCCGTAGACGATCGACGGCACGCCCGCAAGGTTCAGGATGTTCGTCTGCACGATGCGGGTGAACCGCGTGCGCTTGGAGAACTCCTCGAGGTAGATCGCCGTGCCCACGCCGAGCGGAAGCGCGATGAGGGCGCAGATCGCGCAGACCCAGATCGAGCCGAGGAGCGGGACCATGATGCCCGCGTCCTTCGCCTTGCGCGAGGCGAGCCCAGTGACGAACTTCCACGAGAGGCCGTCCCAGCCTTGCCAGACGATCGAGACGAGCAGCACCGCGAGCACGGCCATGGCGATGCTCGTCGCGAGCAGGCAGGCGAGCAAGAACACTCGGTTCGTGAGCACGCGCGAGGCCGTGGTTCGCACCTTCGCCATCAGTCGTACTCCTCGCGGAATCGGCGGAGGATGTACTGCCCGAGCATCGTGAGCGCGAAGGTGATGACGAACAGGGTGGCGGCGACGGCGTAGCTCGACTTGTACTCGACGCCGGTCGCGGGCGCGTCGCCGAGGAAGATCTGCACCATGTACGCGGTCATGGTCTGCACTTCCGCGGCTGGGTTTGCCGTGATCTGGGCGATGCCTCCGGCGGCGAGGGCCACGATCATCGTCTCGCCGATCGCGCGCGAGATCGCGAGCAGGAACGCCGCGACGATTCCCGAGAGGGCGGCGGGCACCACGACCTTCACGGAGACGTCGAACTTCGTCCCGCCGAGCGCGAGGGCGCCGTCGCGCAATCCGCGCGGAACGGCCCGGAGCGCATCCTCGGACAGCGAGCAGACGATGGGGAGGATCATGACGCCGGTCGCGAGACCCGCGCTCATGGCGTTGTAGCTGCCGAAGCCCGGGCTGATCTTCTGGAGGATCGGCGTGATGAAGGTCAGGGCGAAGAACCCGTACACCACCGTCGGCACGCCGGCGAGGATCTCGAGCGCGGGCTTCAGGGTTGCGCGCGTGCGCGGGGAGGCGTACTCGCTCAGGTAGACGGCGGCGATGAGGCCGATGGGGAGGGCGAAGCTCGCCGCGATCAGCGTGATGAGCAGCGTTCCGCTCACCAGGGGCCAGATCCCGAAGTGCTTCTCGGCGCCAAGCAGTGGGTTCCACTCGAAGCCGCCGAAGAACTCGGCCAGGGTCACGTCGGGGAACTGGAAGAACCCCCAGGTCTCGCGGGCAAGCACGACGATGATGGTCGTGGTGACCAGGATCGAGAAGCACGCCGCCAGCCCAAGGGCACCGACGATCACCTTCTCGCGGATCCGGCGGGCGGCCATCGACTTCGGGCGCCCGAGCGCCGACAGATCGCGCCCGAGCGGGTTCGGGTCGAGGGGGTTGGTCTCGAGGCTGCTCACGAGGACAGGCAATCTACCCGCGGGTCGGTTCGCTCTGTAAGCGATTGATGTGCTTGCATCTGCGGTTTCCGCAAAGCACGACGGCGGCTTGCGCCGCCGTCGAGGTCCTGAACCGTTTGAGGTTCCGATTACTCGTAGACGTTGGCGAGCGAGCCCGTCACGCTATCGCCGTTCGGCTTGGTGAACTGGGTTCCCGTGCGTCGCTTCTGCCAGTTTGCGGACACCTTCGCATAGACGGCGTTGGGCAGCTTGACGTAGCCGACCTCGCCCGCGAGCTCGGCGGCCTTGCCCAGGTAGAACTCGATGAACGCCGTCACCTCGGGGCGGTCGGCGCTCTTCTTGTTCACGTAGATGAAGAGCGGGCGGCTGAAGGGCGCATAGCTGCCGTTCTCGACGGCTTCGACGCTGACGCCGACAGGACCCTTGCCGCCGTCGATCGCGACGGCCTTCAGCTGGTCCTTGTTCTCGAAGTAGTAGGCGCAGCCGAAGAAGCCGATCGATCCTTCGTCGCCCTCGACGCCGCGCACGAGCACGTTGTCGTCCTCCGACACGCTGATGTCGCTGCGGATCGCGCCGTCCTTGCCGACGGTGACTTCCTTGAAGTAGTCGAAGGTGCCCGAATCGGTTCCCGGCGAGTAGACCTTGATCGGCTTCGCGGGCCAGCTGGCGTCGAGGTCCTTCCAGGTCTTGGCGGGCTCCGCCGCGGTGTAGATCTTCTTCACCTGCTCGACGGTGAGCGAGTTGCACCACGTGTTCTTCTTGTTCACGACGATGGTGAGTCCGTCGAACGCGACCGGGAGCTCGATGTACTCGACGCCCGCCTTCGACGCGGCTTCGGACTCGGCCTTCTTGATCGGACGCGAGGCATCGGCGATGTCGATCTCGCCCGCAGCGAAGCGCTTGAATCCGCCGCCCGTTCCCGAGACCCCGACGGTCGCGCGGACCTTCGGCGACTCCTTGCGGAACTCCTCGGCGACGGCCTCGGTGATCGGGAACACCGTCGAGGAACCGTCGATCTTGATGGTGCCCTTGAGGTTCGCCTTGTCCTGGGGACCTGCGGCGAGGAGTGCGGCTGCCGAGGCGAGGAGTCCGATGGTCGCGAGCTTCAGCGTGGTCTTCATGGTGCGTTCGCTTTCAGTCAGAGTTCGGAGAGTCTTCTGCGATGAGCGGGGAGCATCCCGAACTCGCGTCAAGATCGTGTAAAGGAAGTGTTCAGCAGGCGGAATTCAGGCGACCTCGGCCGATGGAGCGGCTCCCGAGACCGCGGGGAGATAGAGGCTGAAGGTGCTTCCCTGCCCGAGCTGGCTGCTGACCTCGACGCGACCCCCGTGGATCGTGGCGATGTGCTTGACGATCGCAAGTCCAAGCCCCGTCCCGCCCTGCGAGCGCGCTCGCGCCTTGTCGACCCGATAGAACCGCTCGAAGATTCGGGGGAGGTGCTTGGCGGCGATGCCTGGTCCCTGGTCCGAGACGGCGAGGCGGATGCTCTCTCCAGCGTCCGTGATCTCGATGCGGACGGTGGTGCGCTCGCCGGAGTACTTGATGGCGTTGGAGACCAGGTTGGCGAGCGCCTGCTCGATCAGCGAGCGGTTCGCGAGGAGGACTCGATCGCTGTCTCCCACGATGTCCACTTGGATCGACTTGGCGCCGGCCGCGGATCCGAGGTCCTCCACGACCTGCCTGATGACATCGCGCGCGGAGACCGGTGTCTGGGTCAGGCTCTGCTTCGTCTCGGGCTCCTCGAGGAATGCAAGCGTGAGGATGTCCTCGACGATGCCCGAGAGCCGCACCGTGTTGCGGTGGACGATCTCGAGGAACTTGCGCATGCGCTCAGGGTCGTCGATCCCGACCTGAAGCAGCGTCTCGACATAGCCCTTGATGTTGGTGATCGGCGTCCGCAACTCGTGCGAGACGTTGGCGGCGAACTCGCTGCGCATCGACTCGAGCCGCCGCATCCTGGTCACGTCCACGAGGCTCATGACCAGGCCCGCGGGCTCGTCCTCCATGTCGAGGGGTTCGCAGCAGAGCTGGACCTCGAGCGGATCATCCGCCTCGAGATGGAGTTCGCCGTCGAAGCGCCCGGATGCGCCGAGCGCAGTCTCGATGGCGCGGTTGAGCTCGGGCTGGCGCACGATTTCCTGCAGGAGCCTTCCGCGCGCACGCTCGATCGTGAAGCCGAGCAGTCGCTCGGCGGCGGCGTTCGCGGAGTTGATCCGCTGCTTGTGATCGAGCGCGATCACGGCGATTGGCGTCGCGCGCAGGATCCGCTCGATCTCGGCAAGGCGACGTTCGGCGAGCTCATGCCGCTCTCGCTCGACGCGCACGCGGCGCATCGCCGCGCTCGCGACCTCATCGTGGAATGGGAATGGCTCCTCCTCGCGGAGCTCGGACGACTCGTCGGCGAGCACGTCGCGCAGGCGGGCTGCAGCGCGGGAGCGACGGATCTCGAAGGCGGCCCATGCGCCGGCGATCAGCACGGCGACAGCCCATCCTGCGACGTCGGCGTCGGTGGCGAGGAGCATGGAGGTCATGGCCGACAGCACGGCAGGGCATCATCCCGTTTCTGGGCGAGCGCGCGAGGCCTATTCCGCCTCGGTCGCGCCCTCGGAGAAACGATACCCCACGCCGCGGACGGTTTCGACGCAGTCCGCAAGCGCGCCGAGCTTCCGGCGAAGGGCGGTGATATGGACATCCACGGTGCGGCTTGACAGAACGGTGTTCTTGCCGTGCACCGAACCGATGATCTGGTCGCGCGTCCTCACGAAGCCGGGACGGCTGGCGAGGTAGTGGAGGATGCCGAACTCGGTGAGGGTCAGGTCGATCTTCTTCCCCGCGGCGGTGACCTCGTGCCGGTCGAGATCGACCACCAGCTTGCCTTCCAGGAGGATCATGCGGTCGGTCGTGGGCGGTGGATCGTTGGCGACGCCCGCGCGACGGAGCACGTTGCGCAGCCGGGCCATGAGGACCCGCGGGCTGAAGGGCTTGGTCACGTAGTCGTCCGCGCCGAGCTCGATGCCGGCGACGACATCGGACTCCTCGCCCTTCGCCGAGACCATGACGATCGGGATCGAGCGCGTGTCCTCGCCTTGCTTGAGCTTTCGGCAGACCTCGAGTCCGTCGAGGTCGGGCAGCATCAGGTCGAGCACGATCAGGTCGGGCTTCTCACGCTTGATGACATCGATGGCGATGCGACCGCTGTGGACCTTTCGCGCGCGCATCCCCGCGCGCTCGGCGTGGAACTCGATGAGTTCCGCGATCTCGGGCTCGTCCTCGACGATCAGGACCTGTGCCTTCGCATTCGACATGCGGGGAAGATAGGTCTCCCGCGGCGAGTACTGTGAAGAAAGGGTGAAGACTCCGTTCAGTCCTGCGTGTTTTCCGCGGAAACCTCGCCTTCGAGCACCGCGGACTCGGGCACCTGCGACGCCGCGCCCGTGACTTGTGGCAGCGAGAACCTCAGTCCGTCGTCGGAAAGCGCGCCAAGGATGGCGATCTCCGCGGGCTCGCGCATGTGCACGGGAATCCCATGCGAGTCGTCCGTGTTCCGGACATGCATGCCCGAGCGCCGCGCCAGCGCCGCTTGGAGCGCCTGGTTTCGCGCGGAACCGCCGGCGAGGAGCATCGTCCTGCACTCTCGGGGCACCTCTCGCGCGAGCGTGCGCGCTGCGGCATCGGCGATCGCATCGACGACGGTGCGGCAGGCGTCGTCGGCGCTGAGATTTGAGGTGAGTTCCACGAGTTTCGCCGCCTCATCGCCGGTCCCGAGCGAGCGGCGGCTTGCGCCGTGCGCGGTCTCCGGCGCGATCGCTCGGGAGATGCTGGATGCGATTCCCTCGTCGCAGGCGCCGCGGAGGGCTGCCGCGCCATCACGGTCGAAGCCCGCGCCGAGCCGCGTGCGAGCGACGCGGTCGAGCAGGTGGTTGCACGCACAGAGATCGAAGCCGCGAATAGACCCGATGCCTTCCGCGCGCTGCGGCACGTAGGTCACGTTGATGAATCCGCCGAGGTTCATTACCACCGTAGCGTCGCGCTCCTCGCCGAAGAGGATGAAGTCCGCGAGCGGTGTGATCGGGGCGCCTTGTCCGCCGCTGGCCACGTTCGCGCCGCGCAGGTCGTAGCGCACGCGGCAGCGGAGCCGCACGGCGACGGGCCAGGGATCGAGGAACTGCCAGGTGACCGGCGGCGCGTGGAAGACCGTCTGTCCATGCAGCACGGCGAGGTCGGGCTGCACGCCCGCGTCCGAGCAGAGCTCCGCGAGCGCGCGTGCGTGTGCGTCGCCAAAGGCGCGCGCGATCCGCGCCAGCTCGCCCGCGGTCATCGGCTCCTGCGCGGCGACGCGGCGCAGTCCATCGGCGACGTCGCCGAGCGGGTGCGAGAGCCCGGCGATGAAGCGCGCCTGCATGCCTACACCGCTTCCGCGGATCTCGACCAGCGCCGCGTCGAGATCGCCATCGATGCTCGTGCCCGTCATGGTTCCCGCGACGAAGCGGGGGGATCTCTCGGGATGCGCTGCGCGCGTGGGCATCGCGGCATCGTCCTCGCCTGCGGGCGACTCCGCAACCGAGTACATGCACCTCGGTTTCCCGTAGGATTCCGCGCTTATGGTCAAGCGCATCCTCGTCACCGGCGGCGCCGGATTCCTCGGCTCCCACCTCTGCGACCGCCTCGTTGCGATGGGGCACGACGTGATCTGCCTCGACAACCTGTTCACGAGCCAGAAGTCGAACATCGAGCATCTGCTCGACTGCAAGAACTTCGAGTTCATCCGCCATGACGTGACCGAGCCAATCATGCTCGAGGTCGACGAGATCTACAACCTGGCCTGTCCCGCGGCGCCCGGGCACTACCAGTTCAATCCGATCAAGACCATGAAGACGAGCGTGCTCGGCGCGATGAACATGCTTGGCCTCGCCAAGCGCGTGAAGGCGAAGATCTTCCACGCATCGACCAGCGAGGTCTACGGCGATCCCGACGTCCACCCGCAGCCCGAGAGCTACCGCGGCAATGTGAATCCGATCGGTCCGCGCGCCTGCTACGACGAGGGAAAGCGCGCCGCCGAGACGCTGTTCTTCGACTACCACCGGCAGAACAAGGTGAACATCCGCGTGGTGCGCATCTTCAACACCTACGGTCCGCGCATGCATCCGTACGACGGACGGGTGGTGTCGAACTTCATCCGCCAGGCCGTGCAGGGCGAGCCGATCACCATCTACGGCGACGGCAAGCAGACGCGCTCGTTCTGCTTCGT
>JBEGLX010000112.1:0-7753 GCA_041183345.1 Planctomycetota bacterium | reverse complement strand
CGCCGCGAGCATGCGCGCCGACCTCGAGCGCTGCGAGGGTCGCGAACCAGCATCATCGCGCGCGAGCGCGGCGAGGCTGCTCGATCGCGCCGCGCAGAGCGAGCTTCCCGCACCGGCGGAGATCGCGGCGATCCTGGCGCTCGCTCGCGCCCGCACGGCGAGCGATCCCGCGTCACGCGCGCCGCTGCTCGCCTCCGCCGCGAAGTCGCAGGACCCGGCACGCGCCTACGTCGCGCGCGTCGAGCAATGGCGCGACAACGCAGGGCGCGCGCCCTTTCCCGATCCTCCCGGCGGACTGGACATCCTGGCGACGGCGGCAGAGCTGCGGCAATGCGCGCCCGCCGAGATCCCGACCGCGGTCGAGCGCGCGTTCCGCTCCGCTGTCGCGAAGGGCGGCGCTGCGCGAACCCGACGCCTTGCTGCAGCGCTGACGCAACGCCTCGATGCCCGCATCCGCGCATCGGCGGCGACCGCCGATGCGTCGCCCGCGCTTGTCGCGCTCGTCGCGATCGCCGACGAGGATCGCGCGTTCCTCCGTGCGCGGCTCGATGCGCTGGTGCCCGCCGTCACGGACTCCGCGATTTCGCCGTGGCTCGCCGTGCCGCTGGCGCGCGAGCTCCAGTCAACCGGCCGCACCGCCGATGCCGTGCGCACGCTGCTCGCCTTCGTGGACTCCACTCGGGCGACGGGGGGCTCCGAGGAGGACGCCCGCGAGGCGATCGAGATCGCGCTCGAGCTCGCCCGTGCTGCGGCATCACGCGATGGAAGCGGCGAGGTGCTGCTCGACTCCGTGCTCGACGCCGCGAGCACAAGGCTCGCAGGCGATCCCCGCCGCATCGAGTGGCAGCTCGGACGCGTCGATCTCGCGCTGTTCCCGACGTGGAACCTCGCCAACGCCGATCGTGCCGCGCAGCTCCTGCTCTCGGTGCCGACCGATGCCGAGTTCCGCGCGGCGAGGGACATCCGTGCCGTCGAGATCGAGGGTTTCCGCGCGGGATCCGACGTGAATGCAGCGCTTGCCGTGATTCGCAGGACCGAGATCATGGGCACGACCATCCCGCGCAACGAGACCGAGCTCTCGGCGCGCGCGGAGACGCTGCGCGCGCAGATGCTGCTGGTCGCGACCCGCCCAGCCGAGGCGCTCGCCTGTGCGACGCTCGCGCTGCGGGAGCGCGGCATCAAGGATCACACCGCGCGCCGCGCAGCCGACGCGTGGCTGCGGGCCGTGCTGGCGGAGGACGAGCCCATCGCTCCGCCTGCGCAGCTCCTGGCGCTGGCAGCACGCATGCCCCTGATCTCCGAGGCGGCGCTGCCTGTCATCGAGCAGCTGGCGACCTCGCTCGAGGAGACGCTGCTGCGCGGCGATCTTGCCGCGGCGCGCAAGAGCGCGACGGACCAACTGGCGCCCCTCCTGCGCATCGCCGAGGCATCGCCTTCAGCCGCGAGCGCGGTCGCCGCCCGAGCCTCGGTGCTCGCCGAACTTGCGACGGGCAACGCCGATGAAGCCTTCGCGCGCGCGGATCGGGCTGCGAAGCGCTGGCCGAGCGACCGCGCGCTCCTCTGGCTGCGCGCGGAATCCGCCCGGCGTCAAGGCGCCGGCGACGAGGCCGCGCGCGCGCGCGCCTTCGCGCTGTTCCGCGAGCTTTCGCCCCTCGCCTCGAAGTCCCGCGACGAGTTCTGGTGGCGTGCGCAGCTTGCCCAGCTCGAGATGCTGTGCGATGAACCCGCGCAGCGCGAACAGGTGCTCGCGCGCGTCAACCGCCTGTCGGCGCTCGACACGTCGATGGGAAGCCCGCTGCTGGCGCGGCGATTCGAGGAACTGCGGACGCGGTGCACCAAGCCGCCCGACGGAGCCCCACGATGACCAACGGACCTCGCCCGAACGGACAGACCTCGGCCGACGAGCGCGCGCGCATCGACCGCTTCGAGGCCGCGTACAACCGCATCGACCGCGAGCTCCAGCGCCTGCTCGACGAGCCGCGCGAGGGCCGGCGACGCGGCTTCGCGGCCTGCGTGCGGCAGATCGCCTCGGAGCGGCGGCACTTCGCGCGCCACCTCGACTTCCTGCTCGAGACGGGCGAGCTCCGCAATGCGCTGGTCCACAACCGACTCGGCGCCTCGGAGTACATCGCGGTGCCGACGATGTCGACGGTCGAGCAGCTCGAGGCGATCGACGAGGAGCTGCGGAGACCGCTCGCGCTGCGCGGACTGGCTGCGAAGGAAGTCATCTCGGTGAGCGTCGACGACCGCGTCGGGCACGTCCTCGCGCTCGTCAAGCAGAAGGGCTACGTGCGCTTCCCCGTGCGCCGCGACGGGCGCGTCATCGCGCTGCTCACGGCCTCGGGCGTCGTGCGCTGGATCGCGTCGCACGACATCGATGCCTGCGCGCTGCCGACGATCGCCCGCGGCGCGCGCGGCGTGACCGGCCCGCTCGACGAGGCGGTGCGGCTCTCGGACGGCGAGCGAATCATCTGCACGATCGCATCGGTCTCGGTGGGCGAGGTGCTCGCGCGCGACCATCGCAAGGACGAGTTCGCGCTCGTGGCGCGCGATGCGACCGTCGAGGAGGCGCTCTCGCTCTGGACGCGCAATCCGCGCCTCGAGGCGGTGATCATCACCGAGCGCGGGCGCGCAGAGGAGACGCCGCTCGGCATCGCGACGGCGACCGATCTGATCAAGCTCCTCGAGCAGCGAGGCTGATCGCGCGGCTCAGCCACCGAAGCGCGTGCGGATCCGGTCGCGCAGGTCGTCGAGCTTGGCGAGCCTGTCCCGCTTCCCGTCGTCGAAGAGCGGCAGCTGCCCCGCATGCTCGGTCACGCGGCTCGCGGCGAATCCGCACAGCCGCACCGGCCTCCACTCCCTTGCCCCGGATGCCCCGCGCGCGAACTCAGCGAGAAGCGCCCGCGCCATCTCGCGAAGCTCGTGGGTGTGGTCGGTCGGCGAGTCAAGCGTGCGCGCATGCGTGTGCGTCGCGAAGTCGCGGAAGCGGATCTTGATCGCGACCGTCTGCGCGTAGAGGCCCTTGGCGCGGAGCCGCCGTCCGACCTCGTCCGCCTGCGTGAGCAGCTTCGCCTCGATCTCCTGCACCGAATCGATGTCCTCGTGAAAGGTCTCCTCCTCGCCCACCGACTTCGCGGTGCGGTCGACCTCGACCTCGCGGTCGTCGATGCCGTGGCTCAGCCGGAACCACGAGCGCCCACCGTCGCCGAAGTCGAGCGCGAGCTGGCGCTCGCCCGCGCGCTGCAGGTCGCCGAACGTCGCATAGCCGCGCGCGCGCAGCTGCCCCGCCGCGACCGGACCGACGCCCCACATCCGCTCGATCGCGAGCGGCGCCAGCGTCTCGACAAGCGTCGCCGCATCGAACTCGACGAGCGCATCGGGCTTGCGGAGGTCGCTCGCGATCTTCGCGCAGAACTTGTTCGGGGCGATGCCGACCGAACAGGTGAGCGCGAGCTCGGACTTCACGGCGGCACGGATCTCCTCGCCGATGCGGCGTGCGGAGCCGAAGAGCGCGAGCGACGCCGTCACGTCGATGAAGGCCTCGTCGAGCGCGAGCGGCTCGATCTCGGGCGAATAGCGGCCGAAGATCGCGCGGATCGCCTGCGACGCCGCCGTGTACTTCGAGAAATCGGGCTTCACCACCGCGGCGTGCGGGCAGAGGCGCATCGCCTGTGCCATCGGCATCGCACTGCGGCATCCGAACTTCCGGGCCTCATAGCTCGCCGCGCAGACGACGCCGCGTCCCTCGCGTCCACCGACGAGGACAGGCTTCCCGCGCAGCATCGGATCATCGCGCTGCTCGACGGATGCGTAGAACGCATCCATGTCGACGTGCAGGATGACGCGCGCGCCAGCCATCGCTCAGCGGGCCGTGCCGGCGGCGGGATCCCAGAAGAAGAGGGACTGCGGGTCAGGCTTCGTCCGCAGCTTGCCGATCTCGGCGAGCTGGTTCACGAGCTCCTCCCAGCGCGAGTAGAGCATGCCGCCGAGCCCAAGCCGCTTGGTTTCCTCGGTCACGATCAGCGGCAGCTGCACCTCGCAGACCTTGTCCATCATCTCCGGCGACATCGCAGGATTCATGCGCGCCATCGTGAGGTTCGTGGGCTTCGGATCGTTGAGGTACGCGCGCCAGCCGAGCGCCGTCGCCTTCACGAGGCGCGCGCACAGGTCGCGGTTCTTCTCGAAGTATCCGCGGGTGGTGACGAGCACGGTGTTGTACGGGTTGAAGCCGCTGTCGGCGAGCATGAAGACGCGCGTCTTGACGCCCTGCGTGGCGAGCGCGGTGGGTTCGCTCGGCACGAAGCACTGCGACGCCAGCGTCGGCGTGGCGGCGAACTGGGCGTTGTTGCCCGTGTAGGGAACGATCTTGCGCGCGCCGTTCGGGTACTGCTTGCGCAGCCAGTCGTAGTCGGCGAGCCCCTCGCCGATCGCGAAGGTCGTGTCGGACTGCCACGCGTCCATCAGCGACGTATGCGGCGAGGACTCGTGCACCATGATGCCCATCGGATTCGTCTGGTAGACGGCGAAGAGCGCGATGAGCTCGCCCCCCTGCGCGTTGAGCTCCAGGAGCTGCGTCGCAGCGATGGTGGCGAACTCGACCTTTCCCGAGGCGACGAGCTGCGGCGCGGGAATGTCGGCGCTGCCCTGCAGGACCTCGACCTCGAGCCCCTCGGACTTGTAGAGGCCCTGGTCGCGCGCGGCGAAGAAACCACCGAATTCAGGCTCGGCGACCCAGTTGAGCTGCAGCCGCACCGGCGTCGTCGCGGTCGGCGCGGAACCCTCGCCTGGCGACGGCGCGGGCGGACGCCGGTCGCATCCGCTGATGATGGCGAATGCCGTGAGGAAAGCGAGGATCGCGCTGGATCGAGGTGAGGTTGCCATGGGCGTGGAGTGTACGGATGGAGTGTAAGGTACGTACTGCCCCATGGAACTCGCGCCCCCAAGCATGTGCTCGGTCGAACTCACCGCGGTGACCCGCGAGTTCGACATGGTGGGGATCCTGCGCCCGCTCACGCGCACGCTCGAGCCAGGCTCGTTCACGGCGCTCGTGGGGCCATCCGGCTGCGGGAAGACCACGCTTCTGCGCCTGATCGGCGGGCTCGATGCGCCCTCCACGGGGCGCGTGACGCGCAGCGCCGGCGGCGTCGGCTTCTGCTTCCAGGAGCCGCGCCTGCTCGCCTGGCGAACCGTCGTCGAGAACGTGGCGCTTCCGCTCGAGCTTGCGGGAATGCCGCGTGCGCGACGGCTCGCGCGTGCCCGCGAGGCGCTCCACCTCGTGCAGCTCGATGAAGCGGCCGCGCGCTTCCCACACCAGCTCTCGGGCGGCATGAAGATGCGCGCCTCGCTCGCGCGCGCGCTGGTCGCACGCCCCGGGCTCCTGCTCCTCGACGAGCCGTTCGGCGCGCTCGACGAAGTCACGCGGCACGAGCTCGACGCGGAGCTCCGCGCGCTCTGGGAGCGCGAGCGCTTCACCGCCGTGCTCGTCACCCACTCGATGCCCGAGGCCGTCTACCTCGCGGAGCGCGTGCTCGTCTTCTCGCCTCGACCTGCGCGGCTCGTCGCCGACGTCGAGACGCCTGCGATCGCACGCGATGCCGCTGCGTGGACGAGCGATGCGCTCGGCGCGAGCGTCCGCGAGGCGAGCACGGCGATGCTTCACGCGATCGAGGAGGCGCGGCGATGAAGTCGCGCATCGCATCGATCATCGGACCGCTGGCGACGATCGCGGTTGCGATCAGTGCGTGGGCGCTGCTCAAGGTCACGCTCGGACTCAAGGACTACGTGCTGCCCTCGCCGCTCGGCGTCGTGCGGGCGTTCGGCGATGATCCGACGACGTTTCTGAGCGGCATGCGCGAGACCGCGGTGAGCGCCGCGATCGGCTTCGCCATTGCCGCAGCGGGCGGCGTCCTCATCGGCAGCCTGCTCTCGCTCTCGCGCACCGTCGAGCGCAGCGTCTATCCGATCACGCTGCTCTTCCAGATGGTGCCGCTGGTCGCCATCGTGCCGCTCCTCGCGATCTGGTTCGGACTCGGACGCCCTGCAGTCGTCGCGAGCACGGCGATCGTGGCGATCTTTCCCGTCATCGCCAACACGCTGGCGGGGCTGCGCGCGCGCGACCCAGGGCTCGACGAGCTGTTCAGCGTGCTCCGCGCGGGCCGGCTCGCCACCTGGTGGAAGCTCGCGCTTCCGTCGGCGGTGCCGTCCATCGTCACCGGACTCCGCATCGCAGCGGGCCTCGCCGCGATCGGCACGATCACGGGCGAGTTCCTCGCTGCGGAAGGCGGCGAGCGGACGCCGCTCGGTCTCCTCATCATGACCGCGATGCGCAACTTCGCCGCCGACCGCGTGTTCGTCGCGGTCATCCTCGCGGCGGGCGTCGGCTTCGCGCTGTTCGGCACCGTGAGCCTCGCCAGCCGGCTGCTGCTTGCTCGCTGGATGCGCTAGATCCGGAACGTCGCCAGGGTCGAGGCGATCTGCCCGACCTGATCGCTGGTCTCGCTTGCCGCGGACGCGAGTTCCTCGCTGGCCGCTGCGTTGCCCTGCGTGCCTTGGTCGATTTCCTGCACGCTTCCCGAGACCTGGCGGATGGCATCGGTCTGGTCGCGGCTTGCCTGAGAGATCTCGCCCAGCAGGTCGGCGACCTCGCGCGAACCTCCGACGATGCGATCGAAGACTCCCTCGACCTCGCTGACGAGCTGGACGCCCGAGGATGCCCGCGAGCCTGATTCATCGATGAGCGCTGCGGTGTCGCGCGCGGCCTCGGCCGAGCGCATGGCCAGGCTGCGGACTTCCTGCGCGACGACGGCGAACCCGCGCCCGGCGTCGCCGGCGCGCGCCGCCTCGACGGCAGCGTTGAGGGCGAGCAGGTTGGTCTGGAACGCGATCTCGTCGATCACTCGGATGATGCTCGCGATGCGATCGCTCGAGGTGCGGATGCCGTCCATCGCCGTCACCAGGTCCTTCATGCGCGCGCTTCCGACATCGGCCTCGCCGCGGGCGCGCGCGGCCAGTCCGGCCGCGTTCCCCGAATTCTGCGCGGTCTTCTCGACCATCGAGGCGAGCTCCTGGATGCTGGCGGAGACCTGCTGCAGCGCAGCGGCCTGCTGGCTCGCGTCGTTGGCGATGGTGCGGCTCGTCTCGTTGATCTTGTCTGCGCCGCCAGCGAGCTCCGTCGCCTGCGCCCGGACGACGCCGAGGCTTGCCGAGATCTTGCCTGCGAACGCGTTGAAGTCGCGGGCGACCTCGGAAAGCTCATCGTTTCCGCGGACATCAAGTCGGCGGGTGAGGTCGCCGTCGCCCGAGCTGATCTCCTTCATCGCCGCCGCGACCGCATGGAGCGGCTGCACGATGCCGCGCGCGATGAGGAACGCGGCCAGCGCGCAGAGCGCGAGCGCCGCAACGCCGATCGCGGCAACGCTCGATCGCGCCGTGACCGCGCTGGCGCCCGCGGCAGCAGCCTCGGCGGTCATCGCGGCATCGCCGGCCTCCTCGAACGCGGAAACGGCACGGAGGACGGCCAGCGCCGCCGTGCGGAAGCGCGCCTCGATCTCGCGCCGCTCGGCGGTCGCCTTGTAGAGCGCGTCGAGATCGGTCCTGAAGGTCGCGAACATGCCGCGATAGCGGTCGCTCATCTGCGTCGTCGGGTCGTCGGCGCAGGCACGGTCGAATGCGCCCGTGGCGAGCATGCCATCGGCCGCTGCCGACTGGAAGCTCAGCCCCTCGTCGATGCCGCCGCGGCAGCTCGCAGCGCTCT
>JBEGLX010000111.1:0-7759 GCA_041183345.1 Planctomycetota bacterium | reverse complement strand
GTCGCCGACCCACGCGCCCGCTTCGCGCGCGAGCAGGATCGCCCCCGCGTGATCCCACACATACTTCCCGGGTCCGTTGCCACGACGGCTGTAGGCGACATCCGCGAGCCCCGCGATCACGTGCCCATACTTCGCCTGGCTGTCCGAGTGGACGAGCTCGCAGCGATGGCCCGTCGACTCGCCGACGGCCATGCGGGCGCGGACCTGGCTCGGCGTGGCGCGCGCGGGCGCGACCACACGAACAGGTTCATGCGGGGCAAGCGCGGCTTGAGAGACCTCAGCTCGGGTGCACTCACCGCCACAGAGCGGAGACCACCAGGATCCGCCACCCTTGACGGCGCTCAACAGCATCCCACCAAGGACGGTGGGATAGCCGTTAGACGCGAAGATCACCTCACCGCGGTGAAGAAGCGCGAGGCACGGGCACCAGTGGTGCCCATCGACGAAGCCCTGCGTGCCATCGATCGGATCGAGAACCCAGGCGTACTCCACGCCCCGGGTCGAGCCATCTAAGCCGCCCGACGAGAGCGCGCGCGTGATGCCTGCCTCACCCCCGTCGTACCCCCAATCGGCGAGCAACTTCCGGCAGTGCGCCTCCGCCGCCGGCTTCCCTCCGATCGAGCTGAGATCCTCCTCGGCGATGGTTGGCAACTCGCCGAAAACCTCGCGAAGCCGACTGAGGATCAACACCTGCAGCGCGACGTCCACGGCGGTCACCACCGATCCGTCCGCCTTCTGGACGATGGCGTCAGCCGGCAGATCGCGCCGCGCGGCAACCGCGAAGTTGGTCGCATCCTGCATGAACTCGCAGACGAGGTCGAGGTCTTCAAGATCAGGCTTCGGGAACCTCAGGGGCATTCCCGCAGGGTAGCACTCCCGCGACCGCCGACTTCGGTGCCAACTTGGCAGACCGAGGACTTCCCCTCGCCACTTCGACTCCCGAAGACGCCTCCAATCCCCGACTTACGCCGCCGAAGAGGCTGGCACGCCCGTTGCATCCCTGCGACGCCCCGACGGCGACCCCGCGGGGAAGAAGGAATCGAAATCATGTCAAACGGAACCAGCAAGATCATCGGCATCGACCTCGGCACCACCAACTCGTGCGTCGCCATCATGGAAGGCGGTCAGCCGAAGGTGCTCATCAACGCGCAGGGCAGCCGCACGACCCCCTCGGTCGTCGCGTTCACCGAGAAGGGCGAGCGCCTGGTCGGACAGCCCGCGAAGCACCAGCAGGTCACCAACCCGAAGAACACCATCTACTCGATCAAGCGCTTCATGGGCCGGCGCACCGATGAGGTGGCCAAGGAGCAGAAGATGGTCCCCTACGAGGTGCTCGGCTCTGGCGCCGACCTCGTCAAGGTGAACATCCGCGGCAAGCAATACACGCCGCCGGAGATCAGCGCGATCGTGCTGCAGGAGCTCAAGAAGGTCGCAGAGGACTACCTCGGCGAGAAGGTCGAGCGCGCGGTCATCACCGTGCCCGCCTACTTCAACGACGCGCAGCGCCAGGCGACGAAGGACGCCGGCGAGATCGCCGGCCTCAAGGTCGAGCGCATCATCAACGAGCCGACCGCCGCCGCGCTCGCCTACGGACTCGAGAAGAAGAAGAACGCCCGCATCGCCGTGTTCGACCTCGGCGGCGGTACGTTCGACGTGTCGATCCTCGACGTCGGCGACGGCGTGTTCGAGGTTCTCTCGACGAACGGCGACGGCCACCTCGGCGGCGACGATTTCGATGACCGCATCATCTCCTTCCTCGCCGACGAGTTCCGCAAGAAGGAAGGCATCGACATCACCAAGGACGCGATGGCGCTCCAGCGCCTGAAGGAAGCGGCCGAGAAGGCGAAGATCGAGCTCTCCACGCAGATGGAGACCACGGTCAACCTGCCCTTCATCACCGCGGACCAGACCGGTCCGAAGCACCTTCAGGTGACCGTGACCCGCGCCAAGTTCGAGGATCTCTGCACCGATCTCTTCACGCGCCTCCGCGGTCCGTGCGAGCAGGCGCTCAAGGACGCCAAGCTCGACCCGAAGGACGTCCAGGAGGTCGTGATGGTCGGTGGATCGATCCGCATCCCGAAGGTGCAGACGATCGCCAAGGAGATCTTCAAGACCGACGCGCTCGACCGCTCGATCAACCCCGATGAAGTCGTCGCCATCGGCGCCGCCATCCAGGGCGGCGTGCTCGTCGGCGATGTCAAGGATGTGCTCCTGCTCGACGTCACCCCGCTCTCGCTCGGCGTCGAGACGCTCGGCGGCGTGATGACGACGCTCATCCCGCGCAACACCACGATCCCCACCTCGAAGAAGGAGACCTTCTCGACGGCGGCGGACAACCAGAGCTCGGTGACCATCCACGTCCTCCAGGGCGAGCGGCCGATGGCGACCGACAACCGCAGCCTCGGACGATTCGATCTCTCGGGCATCCCCCCCGCGCAGCGCGGAACCCCGCAGATCGAGGTCGAGTTCAACATCGACGCGAACGGCATCCTCAACGTGTCAGCGACCGACAAGACCTCTGGCAAGAAGCAGGAGATCAAGATCACCGGCTCGTCGGGCATCTCGAAGGACGAGATCGAGAAGATGAAGCGCGAGGCCGAGGCGAACGCCGACGCCGACAAGAAGCGCCGCGAGCTCGTCGACCTTCGCAACCAGGCCGAGCAGATCGTCTTCGGCACCAAGAAGGCCATGACCGACCTTGGTGACAAGGTGCCCGCGGCGACCCGCAGCGCCGTCGAGAGCGCGATTTCCGCGG
This sequence comes from Planctomycetota bacterium, assembly GCA_041183345.1. Lineage (GTDB taxonomy): Bacteria > Planctomycetota > Phycisphaerae > Phycisphaerales > SM1A02 > QWPT01. The sequence continues at coordinate 5,004 of JBEGLX010000111.1, read as the reverse complement.
TCGAGGACCGCGTGAAGGGCGATGATCCTGCGGCGATCCAGAAGGCGCTCGACGCGCTCAACCAGGCTGCGCAGGAACTCGCCAAGATCTCATACGAGTCTGCGAAGGCCGGCGAGGGCGCGGGCGCGCAGCCCGACGCGAAGAAGGATGACGTCATCGACGCTGAGTACGAGGTCAAGGACCAGAAGTGAATCGATCGCTCGCATCGGAAGCCGGGCGCGGCCTGAGCCGCGCCCGGCTTCGTCTTTCCCCGGCGGCGACCGAACACGCCCGTCCGTCACGGCCGAAACGCCCTGCTTTCCGCTTCGGCTAGACTCTCGTCCCGATGCCGCATGGCCAGTCACAACCCCGCGCGATGCAGACGGTGAAGGGCATTCCCGTCTCGCCCGGCATCGTGATCGGCCGCGTCTTCGTGCTCGGCGAGGCGGAGACCCATGTCCCGCACCGCGACATCGATCCATCCGAGGTCGATGGCGAACTCGCGCGGCTCGATGGAGCCCTGCGGGATACCTCTGCGGATCTCGTCCTCCTGCGCGACCGCACCGAGCAGCAGCTCGGCAGAGAGGCGGCCAAGATCTTCGGGTTCCACCTCGGGCTCGTGCAGGATCCCTCGCTCCTCGGGCCGATGCGCGACCGCATCCGCAAGGACCTCGTCAACACCGAGCTCGCGGTCGCGGACGCGTTCAAGAGGATCACCGAGCAGTTCAAGTCCATTGGCAACGAGGTCTTCCGTCAGAAGGCAAACGACGTCCTCGACCTCGAGCGACGCGTGCTCGGCAAGCTGATGGGCGAGAACGAGTCGCGCCTCTCGAAGCTCTCGGAGAGCGTGATCGTCATCGCGCATGAGCTCACGCCTTCGCAGACGGCGGGCATGGACCGCAGCAAGGTGCTCGGCATCGCCACCGACCTCGGCGGCCGCACGAGCCACACGTCGATCGTCGCGCGTGCGGTCGAGATCCCCTGCGTCGTCGGCTGCCAGCGGCTCATGGAGCGCGCGGAGGATGGCGACACCGTCATCGTCGACGGCGACACCGGCGTGGTGGTCATCCGCCCCGATGAGCGCACGCTGCAGGAGTACCGCACCCAGCAGGAGCGCTTCAGCACGTACCGGAAGGTCCTGCGCGAGACCGCGCCGCTCGAGGCGGTCACCAAGTGCGGACAGCGCATCCAGCTCCTCGGCAACATCGAGTTCCCGCACGAGGTCGAGAGCGTGCTCGCGAACGGCGGCGACGGCGTCGGCCTCTACCGCACCGAGTTCCTGTACCTCACGAACGACCACGAGCCGAGCGAGGATGAGCAGTTCCACGCCTACAAGCGCACGCTCGAGCTTCTCGCCGGGCGCCCGTGCACGATCCGCACGCTCGACCTCGGCGCGGACAAGTACACGCAGCAGCGTGCGCATGAGCCCGAGCGAAATCCCTTCCTCGGGCTACGCTCGATCCGGTACTGCCTGCAGAACCGCGAGCTCTTCAAGACGCAGCTGCGCGCGATCCTCCGCGCATCCGCGTACGGACAGCTGAAGGTGATGTTCCCGCTCGTGTCGACGCTCATGGAGCTCCGGCAGGCGAAGATGATCCTCGCCGACGTCTGCGAGGAACTCGACGAGGAGGGCATCCCGTTCGACCGAGGCATGCAGACGGGCATCATGGTCGAGGTCCCGAGCGCGGCGCTTCTCTCCCGCGCCTTCGCCGACGAGTGCGCGTTCTTCTCCATCGGCACCAACGACCTGATCCAGTACACCCTGGCGGTCGACCGCGGCAACGAGAGGGTGGCAAATCTCTACACGGGAGCCTCCCCGGCAGTCCTGTATCTCGTGAAACAGGTCATCCGATCGGGCAGAAGAGCGGGAATTGACGTTTCTCTCTGCGGCGAGGTCGCCGGAGAGGCGATCTACACCATGTTGCTGATCGGGCTTGGACTGCGTACACTGTCGCTCGTCCCAAGCCAGATCCCGCTCATCAAGCGGGTCATCCGGTCGGTGGACATCGAACACTGCGAACAGCTGGCCCGCCGGGTTGGTTCGTTCGATTCCGAGCGGCAGGTGCTCAACACCCTCCGCGACGAACTAAGGAAAATCGACCCTGATTCGTTCGGCGGCTGGATCGCCGAGTGACACGAACCCGGGTCGAACATACGAAACTTGAAGCCGCTGCCCGATCACGGGCACGGGCGTGAGCGCCGCGAGGCGCTCCCCCGCAGGAAGGTCCGCAGTCCAACTGCCGTGCCGCAAACCCCGCGCTGACGCGCGATGCGAGCCACGCCCTTTCGGTCGGCTGGGCAACCACGACAGCCGCGCGTTTGCGCGATGCGTGGTTGAAAGGAACATCGCGTGCGCCGCTGCGCACGACTCACGCGCCCCGTCGCTCTTCCTGGACGACGCCGGCGCGAGCGGAAGCGCAGCGACGACGCGAGGCGAGCAAACGCGCACCGATCGTTTCGGCAGCGCACTCGCCGGTCTAGGCGGATCCGCACACGCGGTCCACCTTCCCAGCCCCATCCTGCAGCCCGGCCCACCGACGGCCTCGGCACGCGAAGCGTGCCGGACCACCGTGGCGAGCAACGGCTTCGCAAGCTGGCGACAACGCCAGAGAGATGCGAAGGACAGATGGACAGCGACAACCTGAATGGCCCGACCGATGGCGCTCCCAACGATGGGGGATACAACCCGCACGGTCGCGAGAAGCACGCGCACGAGGCCTCCCTTCCCCCGATGGACCGGATCGACGGCGAGCGAGAGGATGCAGATGGCGATTCCATGAACATCGAGGTGCCCGGCGAGCCCGAGTTCCTCGACGACCCCGGATCCGGCTTCGGCTTCGCCGACGCCGATGAGACCGCGGACGAGCAAGCCGCCGAGACCGAGGGCGCGCCCGACCTCTCGCCGGAGGAGCTCGCGGAGCTCGAAGCCGAGGCCGCCGAAGCGCGCGCCGACGCAGAGGAGGCCGCCGCCGCGTATGCACGCGCATCCATGGTCGCCTTCGAGGCGCCGGCGGAGACCGTGGAGCCCGAGGCCGACGATCCGCTCGTCACCCACCGCGGCGAGAAGCCGAAGCAGCTTGTCATCGTGAACGACGTTCCCGGCGACGAGACGCGCATCGCCATTCTCGAGCAGGGCAAGCTCGTGCAGTTCTTCTCGGAGCGCGCGGCGACGTCGACCAACGTCGGCTCGATCTACAAGGCGCGCGTCGTCAACGTCGAGCCTGCGATCCAGGCTGCGTTCGTCGACTTCGGCGAGGGCGCCAACGGGTTCCTCCACATCTCCGACCTCCACCCCAAGTACTTCCCCGCGAACCGCGGCGACAGCGAGAAGTCGGTCGAGAAGGTCGGCAAGAAGATTCCGCGCCGCGCCCGCCCGCTCATCCAGGACGCGCTCAAGCGCGGCATGGAGATCACCGTGCAGGTGCTCAAGGAAGGCCTCGGTTCCAAGGGACCGACGGTCACGAGCTACCTCTCGATCCCGGGCCGGCTGCTCGTGATGATGCCCGACATGGACAACGTCGGCGTCTCGCGCAAGGTCGACGACGAGGACAGCCGCCGCAAGATGCGGAAGATCCTCGACTCGCTCAATCTTCCCGAGGGATTCGGCTTCATCCTCCGCACCGCCGGCTTCGACGCGACCCGGACAGAGCTCGCCCGCGATGCGCAGTACCTCACCCGCCTCTGGTCGGTGATGGCCAAGCGCATGGACGCAGTGGGCGCGCCCTGCCAGCTCTACACGGAGGGCGACATCCTCCTCCGCACCATCCGCGATTCGATCGACGTCTCCGTCGACGGCATCGTCTGCGACAGCGAGAGCTCGTTCCACCGCGCCAAGGCGTTCCTTGAGGTCGTCTCGCCGCGCACGGCGACCAAGGTGCACTTCTGGGATCGCCGCATGCCGGTGTTCCACGCCTTCGACGTCGAGCGCCAGGTCGACATGATCCACGCGCGCGAGGTCCCGCTCCCATCGGGCGGCGCGCTCGTCATCGACCAGGCCGAGGCGCTCGTCGCCATCGACGTCAACTCTGGCCGCTCGCGCAGCGCGCGCGACAGCGAGACGAACGCGTACCAGACCAACCAGGAGGCGGTCGACGAGATCGCCCGCCAGCTCCGCCTGCGCGATCTCGGCGGCGTGATCGTGAACGACCTCATCGACATGCGGTCGGTCAAGCACCGCCGCGAGATCGAGGACCGGCTGAAGAAGCACTTCCAGAAGGACCGCGCGAAGACGACCGTCTCGCAGATCAGCGAGTTTGGCATCGTCGAGATGACGCGCCAGCGCATGCGCCCGAGCCTGCGGAAGACGCACTACATGGAGTGCCCGCACTGCCAGGGGCTCGGCGAGATCCGCATGCCGGACACCGTCGCGTCCGATGCGATCCGCCGCATCCAGTACACGCTCGACATGCAGCAGGTCGCGCGCATCGAGGTGGTGTGCTCGGCGAAGGTCGCCGCGGTGCTGCTCTCGAAGAAGCGGCGCACGCTGGTCGAGCTCGAGGACCTCTTCGGGAAGAAGATCGCCGTGCGCATCAGCGACGCGATCGCCGTCGACCGCGTCGATCTCTACGCCTATGACGAGCGCAACGCCGACGTCGAGCTCGATCGTCCGCAGCGCCTGCAGATTCCTGCGCTCTCGAGCCTGCCGACTGACATCGAGGAGGACGAGGCGCCTGGAACGACCGAGCAGCGTGGCGAGGGTGGCGGACGTCGCCGTCGCCGTCGCCGCCGGAAGCCCGCTGCTGCAGACGCCACCTCGATGATCCTCTCGGGAGGATTCGAGGATCTCCCCGACCTCGTCGAGGACGAGCCGAGCATCAGCGAGGCGATCGACGCCGAGGAAGAGGCGGAGCGCGCCGCGGCAGAGGCGGCCGAACGCGCGGACGAGGATTCGGACGACGACGATTCGTCGGCAGACGGATCCGATCAGGGATCAGAGCGTCGCGCAGAAGGCGAGGGTGGCGGACGCCGCCGTCGCCGCCGGCGGCGTGGTCGCGGTGGACGCGATCGCGATGGCGAGCCCCGTGA
>JBEGLX010000110.1:0-7960 GCA_041183345.1 Planctomycetota bacterium | reverse complement strand
ATGCTCGGCTCGGGCAAGGTCGAGACTCGCATCATCGACATGGTCACGCCGCTCGGCTTCGGCCAGCGCGCGCTCATCGTCGCGCCGCCGCGCACCGGCAAGACGGTCATCCTGCAGCAGATCACCAACGCGATCGCAACGAACCACAAGGACGTCCACGTCATCGTGCTGCTCGTCGACGAGCGTCCCGAGGAAGTCACCGACTTCAAGCGCAACACGCCGTCGCACGTCGAGGTCGTGGCCAGCACCTTCGATGAGGAGGCGATCCGCCACATCCAGGTCTCCGAGATGGTCATGGAGAAGGCGCGCCGCATGGTCGAGTTCGGCGAGCACGTCGTGATCCTGCTCGACTCGATCACGCGCCTCGCCCGCGGCTACAACAACGCGCTCCCGAACTCGGGCAAGATCGGCTCGGGCGGCGTCGACAACGCGGCGCTCATCAAGCCGAAGAAGTTCTTCGGCTCCGCGCGCAACATCGAGAACGGCGGCTCGCTCACCATCCTCGGCACCGCACTGGTCGACACCGGCTCGCGCGCCGACGAAGTCATCTTCGAGGAGTTCAAGGGCACCGGCAACGCCGAGCTGCACCTCGATCGCAAGCTCGTCGAGAAGCGCGTCTACCCTGCGATCAACATCGGCGCCTCGGGCACCCGCCGCGAGGAGCTTCTGCTCGACGCGAAGGAACACGAGCTCATCGTGCGCCTCCGCAAGGTCGTCAGCGACATGAACGTCGTCGACGCGATGGAGCTGCTCCGCACCCGCGTCGCGAAGACCAAGTCGAACGCAGAGTTCCTGATGACGATGGCCATGGGTTGAGCCTGTCGATGCCGATGGGCTGAGGCGGCTCCGTTGCCCCTCCCGCCAACTGTCCAAACTCCCGTTCGGACAGCCTGCGGCTTTCGGGCGATTGGAGCCGTAAAGAGCCCTATGTACGATGCGGGCACCCACCCGCCTGCGAGCACACCATGCTGAAGCGCACCAACCTTCGCGGTATCACGATCGTCGAGATGCTCATCGTCATCGGCGTGATCGCAGTCCTTCTCGGCATCCTGCTGCCGGCGCTGAACGCGGCGCGGCGGAACGCACTGTGGGCGACCAGCCAGGCGAACCTGCGCGAAATCGGTCAATTGCTCGTGCTCTACTCGACCGACAACCGCGAGGCGATCGCCCCGACGGCTTTCGATTACCGCACGAATCTCGCACCCGGCAAGGTACGCAGCGCCTCCCCGCCCGGGGCCACGCCGCCGGTGGGACCCCTCAGCTACGGCTCCTGGTCGGACATCCTGTGGACGACGGGCCGCTTCGGTCCGATCGCGAAGGTCGAGGAGATCGCGGCGAACCCGTGGGACTACCGATACGACTCGCCCGACGCCGAGCTCTACGAGAAGGGCTTCGAGGCGAAGAACATCTTCCGATCATCCGAGCCGATGCAGAAGGTCGCCGGTGGGGGTTCGGGCGCCTCTCCGTTCGGCAGTGGTCCGCTTGAGTCCGAGAAGGGTGCCCCGGGCTACTTCGGAGGCAATCCGTTCTTCGACGCGCGGCCAGCCACCGACAGCACGCCCTGGGCCGGTCGCTACTGGGTTACAGGACAGATCAAGGCGCCGGAGAGCTCCATGTACCTCATGGATTGCAACCTCGGCGAGCTGATCGGCATCAACGATCCGACCCTCACGCCGAACTCGAACCTCAACCTCGTGGGCGTCGAGTGGCGTTATTCGGGCGGATATGCGCTTTCGCTCTTCCTCGACGGGCACGTCGACGGGGTCCCGGAGTTCGAGAACCTTCGGGAGCTCGAGATCGACTACAAGGTCCGCGTCCTGAACCTCGACAAGAACCGCTTCTTCCCGACCACGCCCTGAGTCTGCCTCGGGCGGGTTCGGGTCCCTGGACTTGCGCCCCGCACACTTGCGGAGCGGGGTCGAATTGCTACACTTTCCGTCCCACCGTGCCCTTTGGCACGGTTTTTCATCGGGACCTTGCCGGTGGGTTCGCCCACCCAATGGTCTTCCAATATCCCGACGGCTTGGTCGTCGCGTTGCCCGCAGTCGCGTATCGGGCATCGCCTCGACAGGTGCCAAGAGCATCGCAAGTCCTTGGGCTGGTTGGCCGATGAAAGCACACGCTCCGGCTGCGTGTGCGTGCGTGAACGGCCGGACTGGCGTCGCCTTCGAGGCTTCAACCTCGCAAGCGTGCGACAGGGTGGGTTTGCACAGTTCATTTCACGCCACCGTAGCTCAGTGGTAGAGCACACCCTTGGTAAGGGTGAGGTCGAGGGTTCAATCCCCTTCGGTGGCTTTGGCAACGCCGTGGATGGCGTTGCTACATCCAAAGCAGTTGGCCTTTCCCATCGTGGGCAGGCCTACATTCTTCACTTCCGCCCGCTGCGCGTAGTCAGGGGCGGGCGAAAGTTCGGAGCAAGAGTCATGGCCAAAGAGAACTTCAATCGTACGAAGCCCCACGTCAACGTCGGCACCATCGGCCACGTCGACCACGGCAAGACCACCCTCACCGCTGCGATCACCGCGGTCCAGGCCGCGCGTGGCTTCAGCAAGCCGGTCTCCTATGACCAGGTCGCCAAGGCGTCCGAGTCCGAGGGCCGCCGCGACCCGACCAAGATCGTGACCATCGCGACCTCGCACGTCGAGTACGAGACGGCCAACCGTCACTACGCGCACGTCGACTGCCCCGGCCACGCCGACTACGTGAAGAACATGATCACCGGCGCCGCCCAGATGGACGGCGCGATCCTCGTGGTCTCCGGCGTCGACGGCGTCATGCCGCAGACCCGCGAGCACATCCTCCTCGGCCGTCAGGTCGGCGTTCCCAAGATCGTCGTCTTCCTCAACAAGTGCGACATCGCCGACGCCGAGCTCCTCGACCTCGTCGAGATGGAGATCCGCGACCTCCTCACCAAGTACGGCTACCCGGGCGACGACACCCCCGTCATCCGCGGCGCCGCCTTCCCCGCGCTCCAGAACCCGGGCGACTCGACCGCGAACAAGTGCATCGCCGACCTCATGGACGCGATCGACACCTTCATCCCCGAGCCGCAGCGTGAGACGGACAAGCCGTTCCTCATGTCGGTCGAAGACGTGTTCTCGATCAAGGGCCGCGGAACCGTCGCGACCGGTCGTATCGAGCGCGGCATGGTGAAGGTCGGCGACACCGTCGAGATCGTCGGTCTCCGTCCCGATGTCAAGACGACCACCGTCACCGGCGTCGAGATGTTCCAGAAGACCCTCGACAGCGGCATCGCCGGCGACAACGTCGGTCTGCTCCTCCGCGGCGTCGAGAAGGCCGACATCGAGCGTGGACAGGTGCTCTGCAAGGGCGGCTCGATCAAGCCGCACACCAAGTTCAAGGCTCAGGTCTACGTCCTCACCAAGGACGAGGGTGGCCGTCACACGCCGTTCTTCAAGGGCTACAAGCCGCAGTTCTACTTCCGCACCACGGACATCACCGGCAAGATCGAGGAGCTCGTGGGCGCCGAGATGTGCATGCCGGGCGACAACGTCCAGATGATCGTCGACCTCGAGGGCAAGGGCGTCGCCATGGAGGCGGGCGTCCGCTTCGCCGTCCGCGAGGGCGGCCGCACCGTCGGCTCGGGCGTCGTCACCGACATCATGGCTTGATGTACCAAGAGATTTGGAGCTGCGTCGCGGGATGGAGCCGTTTCATCCCGCGACGCACGCTCTGTTGAGAGCGCTTCGCGCAGAGAAAGCGAATAGACCATGGCAAAGAAGTCAATGGATCGTGAATGGGTCTGGCTCGTGTGCACCGAGACCGGCGAGATGAACTACCGCACGAACATCCGTGTGAAGGGCGGCATCCTCGAGCGCGTCAAGGAGGGCTACATGAAGTACTGCCCGAAGCTTCGCAAGCACACGCTCCACAAGATCAAGAGAAAGTAGGCGTGATCGCAGGCGTGCTCGGATCCAGGTCCGAACACGGCCGCGCGACCATCACGTCGCTTCCTCTGTGTTACGCCGATAGCTCAGCTGGTAGAGCAGCGGATTCCAAATCCGCAGGTCGTGGGTTCGATCCCCTCTCGGCGTGTTCGAAGTGCGGTGCGGCCTGTCCGCACCAACAGCGTGAATCAGGAGTCGTGGAGAGCGAAAGGGAGCATCCCATGGCAGATTCGACGTCAGATTCCTCAAGCAATCCAGTCGCGCTTCCCGGTTCGGGCGCAGAGGTTCACGCAGGTGGACTCAGCGTCTACAAGCCTGGACAGGGCTACTACACGCGCATGGGCACCGTGGTCGGCGTCTCCGCCGTGAGCCTCCTCGGCATCCTGTGGCTGTGGGAGTACATGCGCGCGATCACGATCCAGGGCGTGAACCCGTTGTACGTCGCCGCCGGCGGCGCCATCATCGTGGGCGGCCTGATCACGTTCCTCATGTACTACCTGGTGTTCGTGAAGGCCCGCTCCGTGGACTTCCTGATCGCCACCGAAGGCGAGATGAAGAAGGTCAACTGGTCGACGCGCCGCGAGGTGATCGGATCGACCACCGCTGTGATCGTGACCGCCCTGGCGATCACGGTCTTCTGCTACCTGATCGACCGCGCGTTCTTCTGGTTCTTCGCGCAGATCAAGGTTCTCGACGTTTGATGATCACTGCGCGCGGGCGCCGTCCGCGGGCTGAAGGATGGATTCCATGAGCGACACGACCAACGAGCAGTCCGAGCAGTCCGCCGAAGCGGCGCCGAAGACCCTCAAGCGCGGCACCGACGCGCGCAAGGCCGTCGAGAAGCCGCACGAGGTGATGGGCGTGTCGACGCAGGCTCTGGCCGATACCCGCAAGGGCAAGGCCGGCGAGAAGTCCAAGCTCGAGCAGTCGGAGACCTTCGACCCGGCGACCGATCTTCCGATGTTCCGCGAGGGCATGAACTGGTTCGTGCTGCGCGTCGCCAGCAACAAGGAGCGCTCGGTGCGCCTCACGCTGCTCCGCAAGGTGCAGATCGAGGGCATGGAGAACTTCGTCGGTCGCATCATGGTGCCCACCGAGAAGACGAAGACCATGAAGGGCAGCAAGCCCAAGGTCACGGAGACCATGCTCTACCCGGGCTACGTCTTCGTCGAGATGCGCCTCGAGCCCGATGGACGCATTCCCCAGGACGTCTTCTTCCTCATCAAGGAAACCGACGGCGTCGGCGACTTCGTCGGTACCGCGGGTCGCCCGACTCCGATGGCGCAGCACGAGGTCGAGAAGATGCTCTTCGACTCGCGCAAGCCCGAGGAGGCTCCGCAGGTCAAGATGGAGTTCGCGAAGGGCGACAAGGTCACCATCGCGGACGGCCCGTTCCAGAACTACCAGGGCGAGATCGACGAAGTCCTGCCCGAGAAGGGCCTCGTGCGCGTGCTCGTCACCATCTTCGGTCGCCAGGCGCCGATCGAGCTCGAGTACTGGCAGGTCCGCAAGGGCATCGACTCGCAGGATTGAGCGCGAGCGTGTTTGAGCGCTCGCGACTCGGCGCTCTGGCGGCTGCGTTGCAGCCGCGTGAGCGCCTTCGCTCGCTTTCTTGCTCGTTCGCTTTGGTGCTAGAAAGCGGCCTTCGCTCGCTTTCTTGCTCACGTTCTCGCTTGCCCGCCTTGGTGCTTGCGTGAGATTCCGGCGCAACGCGCCGCCGTCTCACTCCGCCTTGACGCGCACCTTGATGCGGCGCACGCGCGCAGGCAGGCGCTTCAGAAGCTCACGCTCAAGCCCATCGCGCAGCGCGCGCGAAAGCTCATAGGACGCCCCGGAGCTCTCGACCGACAGCGTCAGCGTGCCCTGCACGACCCCGCCGATCGACGCCAATCCGCGCACTTCCGCGGGCGCGACCTGATTCCAGACGTCGATCACGTCGCCCACCGCATCATGCTCCGCGCGCAGTTCCCGCTCGAGCGAACGGATCGCGACCTCGATGGTCACATCCCGATCGCGACGAGCGCGGAATGGTCGCATCCGATCGAGCCAGGCGAGGCGTCGATCAGATGCGGCAGGCTCGGCCGGCTGCGCAGGCTTCTGCGGCTTCACTTCAGTTGCGGGGGGTTTCGCGCGGGATGCCACCAACGCATCCTAGCCGCGAGCCACGCGTCCCAACAGCATGTTCCGGGCACTTCCGCCACCCTCGTTCCCGTGCGTTACCTTGCGCGCATGACCGCGATTCGGATCGAGGGCCTCGTGAAGCAGTTCGGCACAGCGCCGAACGCCACCGTGGCCGTGAGCGATCTCGATCTCGCGGTCCCCTCTGGAAGCCTCACCTTCCTCCTCGGTCCATCCGGCTGCGGCAAGACGACGCTGCTTCGGATGGTCGCCGGATTCACAGAGCCGACGGCGGGGCGGATCTTCTTCAACGACCGCGACGTCGCCTCGTTGCCCGCCAACGAGCGCAACACGGGCATGGTCTTCCAGAACTACGCGCTCTGGCCGCACATGACCGTCGCCGAGAACGTCGCGTTCGGCCTCGAGGTCCGCAAGCTGCCCAAGGCGACCGTCGCCGAGAGGGTCGCGCGCGCGCTCGACCTCGTGCAGATGGCGGGCTACGCCGCACGCAAGCCCGCGGAGCTCTCCGGCGGGCAGCAGCAGCGGGTGGCGCTCGCGCGCGCCGTGGTCTTCGAGCCGAGCGTCCTGCTGCTCGATGAGCCGCTGTCGAACCTCGACGCGAAGCTCCGGCTCGAGATGCGCCACGAGATCCGCCGCATCGTCGATGCGCTCAGGATCACGACGCTCTACGTCACCCATGACCGCGCCGAGGCGCTCTCGCTTGCGGACCAGATGGCGATCCTGCGGGCGGGAAGGCTTGTGCAGATCGGCCCGCCGCGCGAGCTGTACCGCCGCCCGAACTCGCGCTTCGTGGCCGACTTCCTCGGCGACACCAACTTTCTGCCCGCGATGCTCGTGCGCAGCGACGCCACCGAGGCCGTCTACAAGACCGTCGCGGGAAACCTGCGCTCGACGGTCGCGCCGTTCCCGCGCGCGGCGGAACTGTCGCTCTCGCTGCGCCCCGAGGCGTTCCGCGTCGTGCGCGACGCGGGCGCGAATACACTCGCGGGCACGCTTCGCTCAAGCGTCTATCTTGGCGAGAGCGCGCAGCATGAGGTCGCGCTCGATGGCTGCGACGCCGTGGTGCGCGTCGCCGAGCTCAATCCGAAGCGCGCGCATGCCGCCGGCGAGCGCATGGTCGTGGAGATCGACGCGGACGACGTGGTTCCGCTGGCTGGATGATGGGATGAACATGGCAAAGCCCAACGGACTCCTTCTTGTCGTCTCCGGCCCATCGGGCGTCGGCAAGACCACCATCGTGCACGAGGTCATCCGCCGGCTCGGCGGCGAGTTCAGCGTGAGCGCCACCACCCGCGCCCGCAGCGAGCGCGAGCGCGACGGCGTGGACTATCACTTCGTCGACCAGGCGACGTTCCAGCAGTGGATCGACGCGGGGCGGTTCCTCGAGTACGCGCAGGTCTTCGGGCGCTCGTGGTACGGCACGCTGCAGGACCAGGTCGAGCACGCGCTCGGCGAAGGCAAGCTGATCGTCCTCGACATCGACGTCCAGGGCGCCAAGAACGTGAAGCAGAGGATGCCGCGCGCCTTCACGGTGTTCGTGATGCCGCCGAGCGAGGACACGCTGCTCAAGCGCCTGCACGCGCGCGGCCGCGAGGACGAGGCTGCGATCCAGCGGCGCTTCGCGGAGGCGAAGACCGAGATCGACTTCGCGAGGACAAGCGGCGTCTACGACGCGTTCGTGGTCAACGACGACCTCGAGATCGCGATCGATCAGCTGTGCGACCTGGTGCGCGCGCGGCGCGCGTGATCCTGACGTGCACCCTGCGTTGGCATGCGCCCGCGGGTGCGCGCTCTAGTGCTCAGCTGCGCGGGAGCTCCATCGACTCCCACGCAAGCTGTTCCGCAGACTTCGTCTGCGGGCACTCATTGCACGTGGACTCCCAATCAAGCGAGCAAAGGCGGCGCTCCTGAAC
>JBEGLX010000109.1:0-8166 GCA_041183345.1 Planctomycetota bacterium | reverse complement strand
CGGCTCCGAATACCCTGCCCGCGGGCTACCGCAGCCCGCCGGTCTCGCGCGCCAAGTATCCATCGCTCAAGACCCGCATGATCGAGCACAGCTGGCTGCAGAACACCCCGGATCAGCTCGTGAACCCCGCCTTCGCGGGCAACACGACCCCGTGGTTCTTCAACCATGGCTACAACTCGGCTCCTGCATCGCTGTTCTTCGACGGCCACATCGAGCTCGTCGGCTGCCAGCGCGCCATGCAGGCTGAGCAGCGCGCGGGCCGGCTCTGGTCGCGCAACACGCCGCTCGGAGCGAACGGCTACTACGGCAACCAGTCGTACGACTTCCTTGTCCGTACCAGCTTCCACGTGCTCACCACCGACGGCATCGAGGGCCGCGACGTCCTCGGCGCCGAAGGCTGAGTTTCACGGATTCGCCGAAGTACTCGGCGGATCCTGAATACCTGAGTTTCACGGTTCCGGACAAGTACTGTCCGGACCCTGAGAGCGAAAGACCCCACCCGCCCGCGGCAACGCGGGCGGGTGTCTTTTTGTCCAAATTGGATCGATCCGCCTGCGTTCCGTCTTCTCGCACCCGCACTCCTCGGTCAGAATGAGCGGCACATCGGACCCAAACGCTCGTCTGCCCAGAGCGAGGAGAGAACCATGAAGCAAGGCAATCGTCGCGGATTCACCATCGTCGAGCTGCTGGTGGTCGTCTCGATCATCGCGCTCCTGATCGCACTCCTGCTGCCCGCCGTGCAGAAGGGTCGCGACAAGGCGCTCATCTCGCAGTCGGTCGCGAACCTCAAGAACCTCGCCTCATCGAACGAGGTGTACGCGGGCGACTGGGGCGACCGCCAGTTCACCGCCATTCCCGATGACGTCGGGCTTGTGAACGGCAACTGCACGACCTACCTCGCGCAGATCGCCTGCCCGCCGCAGCAGTTCCTCGGCTGGGAAGTGAACGGCGCCATCTGGGGCTACTTCCTCGGCTCGAGCGGCAAGTGCGCGCAGTTCGGCTGGCCCGAGGCGTGCTACAACTGGATCATCTACATCCCGTTCCAGTTCGGCACCGCGGGAAACCCCGGCGGAGGCAACGCCTTCGGCAGCTTCCGCATGCCTGGCGTGAAGTCGTTCCACGCGTACATCAACGATCGCTTCTACGACCCGACGCTCTACGCCCCCAAGGACGTGGTGGCGTACAACAACGTCTCGAAGTACTTCACGAACGCCGCCGAGTTCACCTACGACGGCAGCACGTACGAAGACTCGACCTACTGCTGGTCGCCCGCCGCGATGTGGGATCCGAAGGTGCTCGGCCGCAACAGCCCGACCTTGAACGGCAACGGCTTCACCAATCCGAATACGCTCGTCTCTGCGTTCCGCAGCCCGCCGGTGTCGCGCTGCAAGTACCCGTCGCTGAAGACGCGCATGATCGAGCACAACTGGCTGCAGAACACGCCGGACCAGTTCGTGAACCCGAACTTCGCGGGCAACAAGACGCCGTGGTTCTTCAACCACGGCTACAACTCGGCGCCCGCGTGTCTCTTCTTCGACGGGCACATCGAGCTGGTCGGCTGCCAGCGCGCCATGCAGGCCGAGCAGCGCGCAGGCAAGCTCTGGTCGCGCAACACGCCGCTCGGATCGGGCGGCTACTGGGGCAACCAGGCATACGACTTCCTCGTGAGCACGAGCTTCCACATCCTCACGACCGATGGCATCGAGGGTCGTGACGTCCTCGGCGCGGAAGGCTGAGTTTTACGGATCCGGACACGCACTGTCCGGATCCTGACAGCAGGGTTTCACGGATCCGCGGAAGCATTCGGCGATACATCGACGACCCCGCTGCGAGCGAATCGCGGCGGGGTCTTTCTTTCGTGCCCTCTGGCGCGCATCGCAACGATCGCATGCGCTACTGTCTGGCGATGCCCCCGCCTCTTCCCACTCCAACGCCTGGCGGACTCGGTGGCATGTTCGCGTCGATCGGTGCGGTCGCCGGACCGCTGGCGATGGTCATCATGGCGATGCGGAACCCTGGGCCGGTCACGACGCTGCGCAAGGCGGGCGCGATCTCGCCCGACACGGCGCGACGCACCGAGACGCTCGGCGTGAAGGAGCCACCGCTCGCGCCGCTCGTCCGCGCAGGCGTCGTCATGCGCGAGCCCGATGGCCGCATTTGGCTCGATGAACGGCGGGCGAACGCCAGGCAGCGCAAGCTGGTGGCGATCTTCGGTGCGGTGGGCCTGCTCATCGGCGCACTCGCGTGGTGGGCCATCAGGAGCTGATGCGTCCTTGGAAAAAGACAGTCGGAGCCGCGAATGCGGCTCCGACTGGTTGCCTTGCTTGAACGAGTGCAGGTGGACTCAGTAGTCCTCGCCCGCGCCAGCGCCGGCGGGCGCCTTCTCCTTCTTTTCCTTGACCTCGGTGATCGCGCAGTCGGTCGTGAGCAGCAGGCCCGCGATCGACGCGGCGTTCTGCAGCGCGACGCGCTCGACCTTCGTCGGGACGATGATGCCCGACGCGACGAGGTTCTCGTACTTCTGCGTCGCCGCGTTGAAGCCGAAGTTCACGTCGTCGGACTCCTCGATCTTCTGGGCGACGACCGAGCCGTCGAGACCGCCGTTGGCGGCGATCTGCTTGGCCGGCGCAGCGAGCGCGCGGAAGACGATGTCGACGCCGACGGCCTCGTCGCCGTTCATGCCCTTCTTGAGCTTCTCGAGCACGCGGCGGGCGCGGATGACGCTGGTGCCGCCGCCCGGGAGGATGCCCTCCTCGACGGCAGCGCGGCAGGCGTGCAGCGCGTCCTCGACGCGGGCCTTCTTCTCCTTCATCTCGACCTCGGTCGCGGCGCCGACGTTGATCTGCGCCACGCCGCCAGCGAGCTTCGCGAGGCGCTCCTGGAGCTTCTCGCGGTCATAGTCGCTGGTGGTCGACTCGATCTGCGCCTTGAGCAGCTCGATGCGCGACTGGATGTCCTTGGTCTTGCCGGCGCCCTCGACGACGGTGGTCTCTTCCTTGCCGACCACGATCTTCTTGGCGCGGCCGAGCTCGGTGAGCGTGATGCTCTCGAGCTTGATGCCGATCTCCTCCATGATTGCCGTGCCGCCGACGACGCAGGCGAGATCCTGCAGGAGCTCCTTGCGGCGGTCGCCGAAGCCCGGCGCCTTGACCGCGCAGACCTTGAGCACGCCGCGGAGCTTGTTCACGACCAGGGTCGCGAGCGCCTCGCCATCGACATCCTCGGCCACGATGAGCAGGCTCTTGCCGCTCTCGGCGATCTTGCCGAGGATCGGGAGCAGCTCCTTCGCGCTCGAGATCTTCTTCTCGAACATGAGGACATAGCAGTCCTCGAGGATGCACTCCATGGTGGCGGTGTTGGTCACAAAGTGCGGGCTGAGGTAGCCCTTGTCGAACTGCATGCCCTCGAGGAGCGCGACATGGGTATCAAGGCTCTTGCCTTCCTCGACGGTGATGACGCCATCCTTGCCGACCTTGTCCATCGCCTCGGCGATGATGTTGCCGATCTCGGTGTCCTGGTTGGCAGAGCACGCGCCGACCTGCGAGATCTCCTTCGAGCCGGAGACCTTCTTCGACATGCGGTGGAGCTCGTCGATGACCGCGGTGACGGCCTTGTCGATGCCGCGCTTCACGGCGTTCGCGTTCGCGCCCGCGGTGATGTTGCGGAGGCCTTCCTGGTAGATGGCCTCGGCGTAGACGGTCGCGGTGGTGGTGCCGTCGCCGGCGTCCTTCGACGCCTTCGACGCGACTTCCTTCACCATCTGCGCGCCCATGTTCTCGTAGGGATCCTCGAGCTCGATCTCCTTGGCGACGGTGACGCCGTCCTTGGTGACGGTCGGCGAACCGAAGGCCTTCTCAAGGACGACCACGCGGCCGGAGGGGCCGAGCGTGACCTTGACGGCGCGGGCGAGCTTCTGCACGCCGCGGAGGATCCGCTCGCGTGCGTCGTTGTCGTATGCAATCTGCTTTGCTGCCATGTGTGTGCTTCTTTCGTGATGCGCCAGTGCGCGTAGTGGTGTCGAATTGATTCTTGCCTGCCAGAGGGAGCTGCCGCAGCAGCGACCGCTCAAACATCAGTCAGCCGATTTCAACCCAGGCCACCCGATCCGCGTCCACGATGTAGACGTGCGATCCATCGGTGACCTTCACCAGCCCGTCCATCTCCTCGGGGATCAGCATGGCCTTCTTCACGATGCAGCTCGACGCGTGGTCGAACTCGATGCGAAGGTCGCGCTGCCCGTTGAGCTCGCGGAATGCGAGGCGGAGCGTGCTGGGGTTCATGCTCATGTGAGGTACCGGAAAGGCTCAGTCGATGACGCCGAGGATGTCTTCCTCGGTCATGATCAGCAGCGTCTCGCCATCGATCTTGATCTCGGTGCCCGCGTACGACGAGAAGATGACGTTGTCGCCCTTCTTCACCGTGAATGGGGTGAGCTTGCCGTTGTCCTTGCTGCGGTGGCCGTCGCCGAGGGCGATGATCTTGCCCTGCTTCGGCTTCTCCTTGCTCGACTCGGGGAGGAAGATGCCGCTTTCGGTCTTCGAGGCGGCCTCTTCGCGCTTCACGAGGATCTTGTCACCGAGGGGACGGAACTTCATATGGGTTTCTCCTTGCTTCTTTCTTGTCTTGCTTCTGAACGAACGAGTGAACTGGGGAATCACGCTGCCGGCCAGTGGTCGCGGTAGTGCCTGCGCACGACGCGCTCGAGGGCCTGCAGCATGGATTCGATGGGGACAGGGTCGTCGAGCACCGTGAACGCGCCGTCGCGCAGGGCGTCGGCGAGGTTGCGGGAGCTCTCGGCGGGGTCGGCCTGGCGCGGGCGCACGACGATGGTCGGCGGCGGCTGCTCGAGGCGCTTGAGGAGCTGGAGCACGCGCGGACCCGCGGGCACGCTGCGGGCCCCTGCCGCGTGGGCCCGGGACACGGGGTGCATCGGGATCGAGAGGTCGATGACCGCGATGTGGACCTGCTCGCGGCGGATGACCTCGCTGGCTTCGTCGCCGCTCTCGGCGCGGTAGCAGCGGATGCCGATCCGGTCGAGGATGATCGGAAGCTGGTCGGCGAAGGCGTTCTCGCGCCAGCCGCCGTAGGTCAGGAGCAGGTTCAGGCGACGCACGGAAGAGCCACCAGCCGAGGGGGCGGCGGGGTCGACGGGGTCGGGGCTGTGCAGGCGGAGTCGCATGCGGGTGCCAGAAAACGGGAATGGCGGCATCGCAATGGTCGTGCCAAGCCTCACCGGCGGCGGAATGGCGTACGTAAGTCCATGCAATGCCTGATTTTCCGATCAGACTGCCGCCCAGCGTCCGTTCCCATCTCCTTGGCTGAATCGCCATCTGCGCCCTTCCCTCCACGATCGTCTGCCAAGTTGGCACACGCCGCCCCCCCTGTCCTATCTTCCCCCCTCTATGCCAGTCCGCATCGCCGACCTCTTCGCCCAGCACGCCTCGCACCTCGGAAAGACGGCAACCGTCCAGGGTTGGGTCCGCACCCGGCGCGACTCGAAGGCGGGCATCTCGTTCGTGGCGATCACGGACGGATCATGCTTCGACACCGTGCAGGCGGTCGTGCCGAACACGATCCCGAACTACGAGTCCGAGGTGCTCAAGCTCACCGCGGGCTGCTCGGTCGAGATCACCGGCACGGTGGTCGCGAGCCAGGGCAAGGGACAGTCGGTCGAGATCCAGGCTGAGTCGGTGAAGGTGCACGGCTTCGTCGACGACCCCGACACCTATCCGATCTCGCCCAAGCAGCACTCGTTCGAGTACCTGCGCGAGGTCGCGCACCTGCGCGCGCGCACGAACACCTTTGGCGCGGTCGCGCGCGTGCGGCACTGCCTGGCGATGGCGGTGCACCGCTTCTTCCACGAGCAGGGCTTCCTGTGGGTGCACACGCCGATCATCACCGGCAGCGACTGCGAGGGCGCTGGGCAGATGTTCCGCGTGTCGACGCTCGACTTCATGAACATGCCGAAGACGCCCGAGGGGAAGATCGACTACGCGCAGGATTTCTTCGGGCGAGAGACGAACCTGACGGTGTCGGGTCAGCTGAATGTCGAGACCTGGTGCATGGCGCTGTCGAAGGTGTACACCTTCGGACCGACCTTCCGCGCGGAGAACTCGAACACCTCGCGGCACCTGGCCGAGTTCTGGATGATCGAGCCGGAGATCGCGTTCGCGGATCTGCACACCGACGCGAAGCTCGCGGAGGACCTGCTCAAGTACATGTTCAAGGCGCTGCTCGCGGAGCGCATGGATGACATGAAGTTCTTCGCCGAGCGCATCGACAAGGGCTGCATCGAGCGGCTCGAGAAGTTCGTGAGCGCGGACTTCGCGAAGCTCGACTACACCGACGCGATTGCCGCGCTCGAGGATGCGGTCAAGAAGGGCGTGAAGTTCGAGTACCCCGTCAAGTGGGGCATCGACATGCAGAGCGAGCACGAGCGCTGGCTGACCGAGACCTACATCGGGCGCCCCGTCGCGGTGATGAACTACCCGAAGGACATCAAGGCGTTCTACATGCGCCAGAACGACGATGGGAAGACGGTCGCCGCGATGGACATCCTCGCGCCCGGAATCGGCGAGATCGTCGGCGGCTCGCAGCGCGAGGAGCGGCTCGAGCGGCTCGACAAGCGCATGGACGAGATGGGCCTGCACAAGGCCGACTACTGGTGGTACCGCGACCTGCGGCGCTACGGAACGGTCCCGCACGCGGGGTTCGGCCTCGGCTTCGAGCGCGCGATCATCTACGCGACGGGCATGGCGAACATCCGGGATGTGATTCCGTTCCCGAGGGCGCCGAAGACCGCGAGTTTCTGAGCGGGTGGTGATTTCGGTTACCCATGAGTCTGGTTACCCATGAGTCTGGTCACACATGACTTCAGATACCGGCCTGGGCCCCGCGCTTCGCCTTGATGCCGCCTGTCGCCGCACTCTACGCACATCATCGCCGCCTACGCCCCGCAATCGCGGCGAGCGCGAACATCGGCACAACGCCGGGCGACGGAATCGCGCTCGTCGGGACCCAGAGGGACTCGGTGCCGAAGAAGGCGGTACTCGACGACTCAAAGAAGATGCGGTCGAACTCGACGTTGGTCGTGAAGGCGACGAGCACCGAGGTCTGATTCGCGCTCGGCGGTGTGCCGTAGGAGGGCGCGGCACCAAAGGTGGTGCTCGCCTGACCTAGGAATTCGTTTCCGAGCCAGAGATTCACGAAAAACGTCCCGTACGCCGGAGCGCCGATGAGATGGAACGCAACCCCGTGAATGGGGGCATCGAAGGCCAGGGGCTTCCAACCGGTCGCCATGATCCCAGATCTGAGCCCCCATTGCGGATACACCCAGGCGGTCTCGGGCGACATGCCGATTTGCGTGTACGGGAGCCCCGGGTACGTGGCGCCGCTCGCGCCAAATTGTCCCGGGGCCCGAACACCGAATCCAGCGTACTGATCCGTAAACGATCCCCACCCGTTCACCACTGGCGTTCCGATCGGATCAAAGTCCCACGTGCACTCGTTCGAGCCTCCGACGGCGCTCGACCATGAAGCGATGTCGGAGTAGTAGGTCGTGGTGACCGATGCAGCTGCGAGGCTCGTGCTGAGGAGTGCGGCGAGCGCGGCAACGGTTGCGATGGTGTCAGTGCGCGGCATGCGCAGAACGACCGAACGCCTGACCGCAGATCCGCCAATGCGTGATACCAGTGTTTGCGTCATGTCCTAGTTTCCCTCTCAGCGCTTGTTGTGGCCGACGACCCGAGATCGCACCTGCTCCGACCAGCGTGAGCCGAAATCTTCCTAGGAGTGGCGAACGCGATCCACGGAATGGGTCGTGAAGAAATGCAGCCAGCGCTGACCGTAGAAGTTACATGGCATCCGGCTCAATGCAACAACGCGACAAGCAGGATTTGAGATTTCCCGGGCTGGAGTCTGCCCCCGACAGCCGATCGGCTCCGGCCAGGAGACCAAACGCTGCGCCGTTCCCGAATGCATCGAAGCTGACAAGAAGGCGCGGAACCGTGAAAGGCGGCATTCGCGCAATGCGGTGCAATCCCGTCAAGTGGGGCATCGACATGCAGAGCGAGCACGAGCGCTGGCTGACCGAGACCTACATCGGGCGCCCCGTCGCGGTGATGAACTACCCGAAGGACATCAAGGCGTTCTACATGCGCCAGAACG
>JBEGLX010000108.1:0-8245 GCA_041183345.1 Planctomycetota bacterium | reverse complement strand
GATGGCGCGCGAGGAGATCAAGGATGGCGGACAGGTGCTCGACGTGTGCGTCGACTTCGTCGGCCGCAACGGCCCGAAGGACATGGCCGAGGTCGCTGCGCGCTATGTGCGCCAGGTGAACGCGCCGATCATGTTCGACTCGACCGACCCTGCGGTCATCGAGGAGGGGCTCAAGCGCCACGGCGGCAAGGCCATCGTCAACTCGATCAACCTCGAGGATGGCGAGGAACGCCTGAACAAGATCTGCCCGCTGCTGAAGAAGTACGGCGCCGCGTGCGTCGCGCTCACGATCGACGAGGACCAGCAGGCGGGCATGGCGAAGACCTGCGCGCGCAAGCTCGAGATCGCCGAGCGCATCCATGGGCTCTACACGAGGAAGTGGGGGCTGCCCGAGGAGGACATCCTCTTCGATCCGCTCACCTTCACGATCGCGACCGGCAACGACGACGACCGCCGACTCGGCCTCGAGACGCTCGAAGGAATCGCCGCGATCTCCAAGCGTTTCCCGCGCTGTGGCATCATCCTCGGCCTCTCGAACATCTCCTTCGGACTCAAGCCCGCCGCGCGCGCGGTGCTGAACAGCGTGTTCCTCCACCACGCGCGGGAGCGCGGGCTGACCGCCGCGATCGTGCACGCATCGAAGATCATGCCGCGCAACCGCATCGCGCCCGAGCACTGGGACGCCGCGGAGTGGCTCATCTTCGACAGGCGCGGCGCCGAGCGCCCCGCGGGCACGGCGGAGAACTTCGATCCGCTGCTTCACTTCATCTCGCTCTTCCCCGACGGCGCCGAGGAGACGGTGGCGAAGAAGTCGCTTGCCGACCTGCCGATCGAGGAGCGCCTGCAGCGGCACATCATCGATGGCGAGGACCGCGACCTCGACAAGTCGCTCGCCGCCGCGATGGAGAAGTACCCGCCGCTGGCGATCATCAACGATCACCTGCTCGCGGGCATGAAGACCGTCGGCGAGCTCTTCGGCTCGGGGCAGATGCAGCTGCCGTTCGTGCTGCAGTCGGCCGCGGTGATGAAGAAGGCGGTCTCGATCCTCGAGCCGCACATGCCGAAGGCCGAGGCCGGCGCCGGCAAGAAGGCCAAGATCGTGCTCGCGACCGTCGCGGGAGACGTCCACGACATCGGCAAGAACCTCGTCGACATCATCCTCTCGAACAACGGATTCGAGATCCACAACATCGGCATCAAGCAGCCGCTGCAGTCGATCCTCGACGCCTGGCGCAGGACCGGCGCCGATGCGATCGGCATGAGCGGGCTACTCGTGAAGTCGGTCGCGATCATGGAGGAGAACCTCCACGAGATGAACCGCCTCGGCGTGACCGTGCCCGTCATCCTCGGCGGCGCTGCGCTCACGCGCCACTACGCCGAGAGCCACCTGCGCTCGATCTACAGGGGACCGCTCTACTACGGGCGCGACGCGTTCGAGGGGCTTTCCGTGTGCGACGCGCTGGCGTCGAAGTCGCTGGCGACGATCGACGCCGAGATCGACGCGCGCCTCGCCAAGCGCGAGGAGGTCGACTCGAAGATCTCGCGTGCGCGCGCCGAGGAGCCGCGCGTCGAGGTCGCGGCGCGATCGAGCGTGTCGACGACGGTCGCGATCCCGAAGGCGCCGTTCCTCGGCGACCGCCTGGTCGAGGACATCCCGCTCGAGCAGGTGTATCCGTATATCAACCTCGTCGCGCTCTTCCGCGGCCAGTGGGGCTTCAAGAAGGGCGACATGGGCGAGGCGGAGTACGAGCGCTTCATCGAGGAGAAGGCGCGCCCCGTGTTCGACCGGCTCTGCCGGCAGTGCAAGGAGGAGAAGATCCTCCGCCCGCAGGTCGTGTACGGCTACTACCCCGTGAACTCCGATGGCGACGACCTCGTCGTATACCACCCGGTCGAGCAGGATCGCGAGATCGAGCGCTTCAGGTTCCCGCGCCAGCTCGGCCGCGAGCGGCTCTGCATCAGCGATTTCTTCCGTCCGCGATCGAGCGGCGAGAAGGACGTGCTCGGCCTGCATTGCGTGACCGTGGGAACCGAGGCGAGCCACCGCGCCAAGCAGCTCTTCGAGCGGAACGAGTACACGGAGTACCTGTACCTGCACGGCTTCGGGGTCGAGTGCGCAGAGGCGCTCGCCGAGATGTGGCACAAGCGCATGCGCGCGGAGCTCGGCATCGGCGGCGACGACAGCCCCGAGATCCGCAAGTTGTTCACGCAGCAGTACCGCGGATCGCGCTACAGCTTCGGCTACCCCGCGTGCCCCGACATGAGCGACCAGGAGAAGCTCTTCCGGCTGATCCGCCCTGAGCGGATCGGCTGCGTGCTCACCGAGAACTGGCAGATCGTGCCCGAGCAGTCGACGAGCGCCATCGTCGTGCACCATCCCGAGGCGAAGTACTTCGCCGTCGAGAGCGCGGCAAGGGTGCAGGGCTGACGCGTGGGTGAGCCCGCGCCTCATGCTCCGAGCGGCCTTCGGACCGCTGCGGCCTACGCCGCCGTCTACCTCATCTGGGGCTCGACCTATCTCGCGATCAAGCTCGTCTCGCTGCATGGCGCGTTCGTCATGGCGGGCACGCGCTTCCTGACCGCAGGCGTGCTGCTGCTCGCCTTCGCCTGGTGGCGCCGCGAGGTGCGGAAGTCGGATTTCTCTGTGAAATCGTGGGCAAACGCCGCCGTCGTGGGCACGTGCCTCATGCTGCTCGGGAACGGCGGCGTCGCCATCGCCACGAAGACCGTCGACTCAGGACTGGTCGCGCTCATGACGGCGGTCACGCCGCTCTGGCTCGTCGGGCTCGACACCATGATGCACAAGACGCACGCGCGGCCGTCGAAGGTCGTGTGGCTCGGCATCGCGATGGGGATCGCGGGCGTCGTCGTGCTCAAGTTCGGCGATTTCGGCGGGACAAGCGGCGTGTCGACCATCGGCGTGATCGTGATGCTCATCGCCACGCTCGGCTGGGCGCTCGGAAGCGTGTGGTCGAAGCGCCCCGGCGGCGCGCACTCGCCACTCGTCGCGACCGCGATGCAGATGCTTGCGGGCGGCGCGGTGCTGATGGTCGCGAGCCTCCCGAAGGAGCTGATCGCGCGCGATGAATGGACGCTGCTCGCCGCGAATCCCCCGACCACCGAGACGTGGCTCCAATGGGCGTACCTCGTGATCTTCGGGTCGCTGTGCGGCTTCACCGCCTACATCTGGCTGCTGCGACACCAGCCCGCCGCCCGCGTGGCGACCTATGCGTACGTGAATCCGCTGGTCGCGCTTGCGCTCGGCTGGCTTCTGATCGACGAGCCGATCGGCCTGCGCACCGTCTACGCGGCTGCGCTCATGCTCGGCGGCGTGGCCGTGATCCAGCTCTCGAAGGCGCGCAAGACGCTGTTCACGCGCGCCGTCGCTGCGGCTGAGTGACGGATCAGCGCATCGCCCAGGCCAGCGGTAGCGCCAGCCACAGCCAGAGGTAGAGCCACGCGATCGCGAGGCGCTTGTAGTACCAGTGGTCATCGTGGTCGATGAAGCGGCCGCCGGTCGGGCCGAACTTCCCCCAGTTGGCCAGCGGATAGCGGAGCCGGTGCCACGCGCCCCAGATTCCACCGTCGAGGAGACCCAGGATGGCGACGATCGCCTCGAGGACTGAGCCGATCGCGACCCCGAACATCGAGTAGAGGATGAGCGTTCGGTATGTCGTGACGCCCCACGCCGCATAGGGCATGATTGCGACCATCCCGACCAGCGCGATGATGAGCGCGTGCAGGCGATCGTGCTTCGAGCGCCGTGGTGCGGCGTCCGGCAGCGGGTCGTACTTGAGCAGCGTCTTTCGATCGATGGTCATCGCATTGGCAGACTACCCGCATGGGCTCGCGGGCTTGATTTCACGGGAACTTTGGCAAAGCTGCTTGCCCTTCACAACCAGTTGATTAAACTAGTTGTATGGTTCATGAAGTCGGTTCATTCGAGGCGAAGACCAGGCTCGCCGAACTCCTCCGTCTCGCCGAGCGGGGCGATGAGGTCGTCGTGCTCCGTCGAGGGCAGCGCATTGCGGTCATCGTCGGCTCGGCCCGCTACGACGAGCTCACGAGCCCGCCTGCGAACGACTGGAGACAGTCGATGCGCAAGCACGTCGCCAGCGGACCGCGGATCAGCCGCAAGGACTTCGACGACATCATGCGCCGCTCGAAGGAGGGGCGTCCGTGATCGTGGTCGACGCTTCCGCTGTGAACGCGATGCTTCTTCGTGAGGCTTCGGCGGAGGCAGTCATCGACGCGCTTGAGGACGAAGAGATGTTCC
The DNA here is from genome assembly GCA_041183345.1 of Planctomycetota bacterium. Classification (GTDB taxonomy): domain Bacteria; phylum Planctomycetota; class Phycisphaerae; order Phycisphaerales; family SM1A02; genus QWPT01. The sequence goes on along the minus strand of JBEGLX010000108.1, from coordinate 3,969 downwards.
TCGCGCCATCGCTCGTGCTCTACGAGGTCGGCAATGCGCTGGCCACCGCGGTGCGTTCGGGTCGCATATCCCGCGATGAGGCGCTGGAGTTCGCGGAGACCTGCGCGGGCCTTCCATGGGTGCTCGACACGCAATCTTCCCGCTCGAGGTATCGCGCGACGCTGGCACTCTCGGTCTCGAGCGGGCTGACGATGTACGACGCCGCGTTTCTCGAGATCGCCCAGCTGCGGTCGTGTCCGCTCGTGACCCTCGATCGCGACCTCGCGAAGGCGGCTCGCAAGGCGGGCATCGAGGTTCGTCCGAGCGCGCGCTGACGCCAGACGGCTGGCTGTCATCGATCTCGCCATTCACATCGAATGGCGGGGCCTTGCCATTGTGCCGACCCGCCGCGCGCGTTAGCGTGCGCGCATGCTCACTCGCCGAGACATGATCCGTACCGCCGCGGTCGCCGCGGGCGGTGTGGCCGCTTCGCACATCCTGACCTCGCCGGCGCTCGCGCTGGCGGCGCCGATGCCTCGGCGCGTGGTGACGGGCAAGCTCGGCAAGCTGCAGATCCTGCAGGTCGGCATCGGCGGATCGATCGCGCCGGCCGACCGCGACCAGTTGAAGGGACATCCCGACGTCGCCTTCACGGGTCTGTGCGACGTCGACTCGAACGCGATAGACGCGGTTTCGAAGGAGTTTCCCGCGGCATTCACCTGCCGCGACTTCCGCGAGGCCTTCGATCGGCACGGCGACAAGTTCGACGCCGTGGTCGGCTGCACGCCCGACCACAACCATGCCGTCGTCAACCTCTGGGCGATGCGGGCGAACAAGCACGTGTACGGTCAGAAGCCGCTGGTGCAGCAGCTCTCTGAGGTCGTCGCCACCGAGAAGGCGCTCGCCGTGCGCCCGGGGCTCATCACCCAGACCGGCAACCAGCGCATGGGCCCCGAGGGGCGCCAGCGCACCGTCGACATCCTTCGCCGCGGGCTGCTCGGCAAGGCGATCGAGTCGCACGTCTGGATCGGTGGTCCAGGCGAGGGCACCGATGGCTACTTCTGGTACGGCGGCCTGAAGGATCCGATCCAGCCGCCTGCGAACATCGACTGGCCGCTCTGGCTCGGTGCAGCGCAGGACGCGCCGTGCCGCCCCGGCCTGATCGGCCTGCAATGGCGCTCGTCGTGGGACTACGGCACCGGCCAGCTCGGCGACTGGTGCACGCACCTTCTCGACATCCTCTACTTCTCGTACGACCTGCCGTCGCCGATCGCGGTCATGGCGCACACGCTCAAGCCGAGCGACTTCTACCACGCGCGCGGCGTGATCTCGACGCTGACCTACGACGTGTCGAAGCAGAAGAACCGTTCGATGTTCGCGAAGGACCGCTTCGTCGTCCACTACGGCGACCAGAGCCAGGCGCCGTCACGCGCGTCCCTGGGCCTGCCCGCGGGCAATTGGCCCGGCTCGGCCACGATGATCGTGTGCGAGGGCGGCATCATCCTCAACCAGCCCGAAGGCGACCCTGAGATCTGGATCGACGGCAAGAAGGTCGACTGGAAGGACATCAAGGGCCGCGGCGAGGTCAAGGGCCGCAACCACTGGCATGCGTGGGTCGACAAGATCATGGGCAAGCAGGACGCGTTCGTGCAGACGCCGTTCTCGTACGCGGCGGGCATCGCCGAGGCGGGACTGCTCTGCTCGAGGGCCGCGCGCTATCCGAACCAGGAACTCCGCTGGGACAAGGCGAAGCTCGCCTTCACCAATCACGAGGAGGCGACGAAGACCTGCGTGACCCGCGAGTACCGCAAGGGCTTCGAGCCGCCGGCCTTCGCCTGATCGACGTGGACTGATCGATGCTGGGCGAACGCCTCGACAACCGCATGCGCCATGTCTCGAAGTGGGCGCGCAAGCAGGGGATCTCCTGCTTCCGCCTCTACGAGAAGGACATCCCCGAGTTCCCGATGATCGTGGACTGGTACGGCGCTCCTAGGGGCGGGGGAGATGCCGTCGCCTGGTTCTTCCACCGGACGAAGGACGACACGCTCGAGCGCGAGCTTGCCTACCGCAAGGACGCCGAGGCGGAGATCCTCGCCGGGCTGAACATCACCCGCGATCATCTCTTCATCAAGTACCGCGGGCGGCAGCGCTCCGACGAGGGCGGTCGCGACCAGTACGAGCGCTTTGATTCGCGCGGCTGCATCAAGACCGTCGAGGAGCATGGGCTCAGGTTCGAGGTGAATCTGTCGGACTACCTCGACGTCGGGCTGTTCCTCGACCATCGGCCGACGCGCCTCTCGGTGCAGCAGCGCGCGCGCGGGAAGCGCGTGCTCAACCTCTTCAGCTACACGGGCGCGTTCAGCGTGCACGCGCGTGCGGGCGGTGCGGCGAGGACGACCACCGTCGACATGTCGAAGACGTACCTCGAGTGGTACGTGCGGAACCTCGCGCTCAACGATTTCGCGCTCGACGCCGACCACGGCGTGGTGCACGCCGATTGCCTGCAATGGCTCGAGGCGGGACCGACCGCGGGCGAACAGTACGAGATCGTCGTCTGCGATCCGCCGACCTTCTCGAACTCGAAGCGCATGAAGGCCGACAGCTTCGCGATCGACCGCGACTATCCCGACCTCCTGCGTTGGATCGCCAGGTTCGTGGCGCCCGGCGGCGAGGTGTTCTTCTCGACCAACTCGCGCAGCTTCGACTTCGACATGGCGAACGTGCCAGCGGGGTTCGGCGCGCACGAGATCAGCCACCGCTCGGTCCCCGAGGATTTCCGCAATCGGAAGATCCATCGCTGCTGGCGCCTCGCGGAGGGGTGGGTGCCGAAGGCCCGATCGGGGCAGCGCGCCGGCGGAAACACGGAGAAGACGGACGGGGTTTCCGATACCCTCGGGGCGTGACGCAGCACACGGTCAGCCGCCCGTTCACGGTCCTCGTGGTCGATGACCAGCCCCTCGTGGGCGAGGGCGTGCGTCGCCTGCTCGCGCAGGTTCCCGAGGCGACTGTCGAGCTCTGCACGCATGCGACGCAGGCGCTCGAGCTGGCGCGCCGCCTGCGTCCCGCGGTCATCCTGCAGGACCTCCTCATGCCCGACGGCGACGGGCTCGAGCTCGTCGAGCACTATCGCTGGGCGGCGGAGCTCGCGGAGACCTCGGTCGTCGTGCTCTCCGCCGAGGAGCACGCTGGCACGAAGGCGGAGGCGTTCGCGCGTGGCGCCGACGACTACCTCGTGAAGCTGCCGCCCGCGCAGGAGTTCGTCGCGCGCGTGATCCACCACGCCGACGCAGCCCGCGCCCAGCGCGAGCGCAACCAGGCGTTCCGCGCCCTCGAGCGCGCCGAGCGAGACCTCGCGCGGCGGAATGCGCTGCTCGACGAGGCGAATGCGCGCCTTGCCGCCGCGAATCACGACCTCGTCGTCGATGCGGACACGCAGCGCGAGCGGCTCGATCGGATCGCGGTGCTCTCCGGCGAGCTCGCGCGCGTGCAGGACCTCGACATCCTGCTCTCGCGCATCCTGCGCGAGGCGGTCGCGCTCGTCGGCGCGGGTGCGGGCGTCGTCTTCCTGGTCACGGATGAAGCACTCCACGCCGCGGAGATCGTCGGCGCGAGCGAGACCCGCACGCGCGACATCGCCCTCGACGCGGCGACCGTGGCGGGACAGGTGACGGTCGCGACCGATCCGATCCGTCTCGGTGCCGAGGCGTGTGCGCTCGCCGGTCGCAGCGCCCCTGCGATCGGCACAGAGTCCGTGCTCGGGCGTGGCGCGGAGAGCGCGCTCGTCGTGCCCATCGTGCGCGCGGGCGATCGCGCGCTCGGCTGCATCGCGCTGACCGACGGGCGCGCGTTCGACGAGAGCGATGAGCGGTTGCTCGCGCACTTCGCGTCCCTCGCGGCGGTGGCGGTCGAGCGCGCCCAGCTTGTCCGCTCGATGATCCTGCGCATGATCGCGATGGCGGAGCTTCGCGACCCGACCGAGACCGCCGGCCA
>JBEGLX010000107.1:0-8290 GCA_041183345.1 Planctomycetota bacterium | reverse complement strand
GGGCGGATGACCGTCGAGAGCGGCAAGGCGCTGACGGCGATCGCGCGGCTGGACGAGATCCTGTCGAAGCCCGAGGAGCGCGACCTCGACCCGAAGGCAGGCGAGGCCGAAAGCCTTGCACGCGATGGGACCGGGCTCTCCATCCGCTTCGACGGCGTGTCGTTCGCCTATCGCGGAGGACCGAAGGTGCTCGACGGCGTGAGCTTCGAGCTGAAGCCAGGGCAGACGCTCGGGCTTGTCGGTCCCTCGGGCGCCGGAAAGACCACGATCGTGCAGCTCCTCCTGCGCTTCCACGAGCCTGACTCTGGGAGGATCACGGTCGACGGCGTGCCGCTCGCGCGCGTTCCCCGTGCCTCGATCCGATCGATCGCAGGCACCGTGCTTCAGCAGCCCTTCCTCTACTCGAAGAAGCTGCGCGAGAACATCGTCGCGGGCATGCAGGCGTCCGCGGCGCACGACGAATCCGTCGGCGAGGCGGCGCGCACCGCGTGCATCCACGACTCGATCGTCGCCTTCCCAGAGGGCTACGACACGGTGGTCGGCGAGAAGGGCCTCACCCTCTCGGGCGGGCAACGGCAGCGCGTGGCGATCGCGCGCGCGCTCGTGCGCGAGCCGCGCATGCTGATCCTCGACGACGCGCTCTCTGCGGTCGATGCGCACACCGAGGCGTCGATCCTCGCCTCGCTGCGCGCCCGCAGCGCTCGGCAGACGCGCATCATCGTCACCCATCGCCTGAGCGCGGTGATCGACGCGGACCTCATCCTCGTGATCGACGGCGGCCGCGTGATCCAGCGCGGCACGCACGCAGAGCTCACGCAGCAAGCCGGGCTCTACCGCACGCTGTGGGAGATCCAGCATCTCTCCGAAGCGGAGCTGGAGGTGCTCGATGTCTGAAGTGCACCAGCACGACGACGCGAAGGCGCGCTTCTCGCTGCGGGTGTGGAACCCGGTGCTGGCGCGCGCATTCGCGCAGCGTGCGGCGATCGCTGGCCTGATCGGCGCAGGCGTCTTCGTCGCGGCGATCGAGACCGCGCTGCCGCTCATCGTCGGGCGGATCGTCGACACCGCGCGCGACGGAAAGGCGGATGAGCTCGCGCCCGTGCTCGTCGTCTACGCGGCCGTCTTCGTCTGCTTCGCCGCGGGCGTCTGGCTCTTCATCGAGAGCGCGGGCAAGGTCTCGACGCGCACGGCCGACCGCCTGCGGCGCGACTGCTTCGCGAAGCTGCAGACGCTCGAGCCTGCGTACTTCGACGTCCGTCCGACGGGCTGGCTCGTCTCGCGCTTGACCAGCGACTGCTCGAAGGTCTGCGGGATCCTGCCCTGGGTGCTGCTCGACTTCGCGTGGTGCTCGGCGATCATCGCGGGCGTCGTGACCGCGATGTTCTGGACGAATCCGCGGCTCGCGCTGTGGGCGCTGGTGGCGGTGCCCGCGATGGCGCTCCTGAGCGCGGTCTTCCAGCGGTTCCTGATCCGCGCGGGACGCGAGGCGCGGCGGCTCTCGAGCGCGATGACCGCGTCCTACGGCGAGATGCTGCTCGGCGCGCGGACGACCAAGACGCTCGCCCGCGAGGATGCGAATCTCGCCGAGTTCCAGCGGCTCTCGAGCGACATGAACATGTGGGCGATGCGTGGCGCGATCCTCTCGAGCATCTACATGCCGCTCATGGCGATGCTCGCCGCCACCGCGGGCGCGCTGGTCCTCTGGCAAGGCGCGGGCTGGGTGCTCGCCGATGAGAAGGTCTCGCTCGGCACCCTCATCGCGTTCATGCAGTTCGCCGCGCTGTTCGCGCAGCCCGTGCAGGAGCTCGCCCAGCGATTCGCAGACATCCTGAATGCATCGAGCGCAGCCGAGCGCATCAGCACGCTGCTTTCGACGGAACCCGCGATCGTCGACCGGGCGGAAGAGCGGCCGCCGCAGCGGCAAGCTCCGATCCACGAGCTCCGCTTCGAGAACGTCGACTTCTGGTACCGCGAGGGCGTGCCCGTGCTCGAGGGCTTCTCGCTGTCGGCGCGGCGCGGGCAGACCATCGCGCTCGTCGGCTCGACCGGCGGCGGAAAGACCACGATCGTCTCGCTCGCGGCGCGCTTCTACGAGCCGCGCGCGGGGCGCATCGCCGTTGACGGAACGGACCTCCGCGATGTTCCACTCGCGTGGTTCACCGAGCGGATCGGTCTCGTGCCGCAGGTCGCGCATCTCTTCGCGGGGACGATCCGCGAGAACATCCGCTACGGAAGGCTCGACGCCAGCGACGCCGACATCGAGCGCGCGGCGCGGCGCGTGAAGGCGCACGCGTTCATCGAGGCGCTCGAGCGCGGATACGAGACCGAGGTTGGCGAAGGCGGCGAGCGGCTGTCGACGGGACAGCGCCAGCTGGTCGCGCTCGCGCGCGCGGTGCTGCGCGATCCGCAGATCCTCGTGATGGATGAGGCGACCAGCTCGATCGATACCGCCACCGAGCGGTTGGTGCAGGAGGGCGTCGATGAGCTCCTCCACGGTGGCGCCGACGGCGGGCGCATCTCCTTCGTCGTCGCCCACCGGCTGTCGACGATCCGACGCGCGGACGTGATTCTCGTCATCGAGAAGGGCCGCATAGCCGAGCAGGGCTCGCACGCAGAGCTGCTCGCGCGCCGAGGGCGGTACTGGGAGCTCTACACGAACCAGTACGCCGCGGACCGCGAGCGCGAGGTGCTCCATCTGCAGGACGCCGCGAAGGAGGCGACCATCGCGTCGCTCGTGGGAGAGGAAGACGGGGCGGAATAGCCCTGCGCTCCGTCAGCGCTTCGGCTTCATCACGGTCGCGGTCACGATCGCGTCGCCATTCGCGAGAAACGCGACGCCAGGATCGGCGCCCGGGATCTTCGGTGCGGCAGCATGGCCGGGCGCGGGTTCGCTCCATGTCTTGCCATCGGCAGAGCGCGCGCACCAGATGCCACGATCGGATGTTCCGTAGAAATGCAGCGCGCCATCGACGGCGACCACCGCCCCAAGCCAGCGCTCGCTCGCATCGCGCGTCACATCGGCGATGCGGGTGAACTTCACGCCGTCCTCGCTGATCGCGTGATAGCCGGCGCCCGGCGACTTCTGGATCGGCGCGAACAGGTGCCATGTCGGCCCGATCCGGGCGACCGCGCAGTCGATGACGGGCTCGCCGTCGACCTCGAGGCGCGGTCCCTCCTCGAGCTCGAAGCGGACGCCATCACGCGAGATCGCGCTGCCGATGCGAGGAATCGCGCGACCCGCGCTCTGGCGCGCGGCGCGCGTCACGTACAGGCGCACGCGACCGTCCTCGAGCGCGACCAGCGTCGGATCGAACGGCGGCCGCTCGTTGTTGGTCACGCCCTTGATCTCCGCGGTTCTCGGCTCGCTCCACGTCTTGCCGCCGTCGGTCGAACGGCTGGTGGCGATGCGGTCGAAGGCCTCCTTGCGCTCGGGTCCGTCAGGGAACCACTGAAACGCTGCGAGCAGATCGCCGTTGTCGAGTCGCACGACCGTCGAGACGCCCGCGCGCGGGAAAGTATGCACGCGCGTCACGTCACCCGTGCGACCGTCGACACGGAAGACCCCGATGTCGTTGTCCCACGGCCCGTTGCCGCGCGGTCCCGCCTCGGGCGTGCGCGCACGCGGCGACTGCTCCTTGAAGAAGCGCACGATCAGCGGAGGCGCTTCACGCGGGTATTCGTGCCCACCGTCGATGACCATGCCGACGAAGGGCGCGCCCTTCGGGGAACTCCAGCGCGTGCAGTCCTTCGCCCACGGGATCCCTTCCTCCTCGCAGCCATTGATGCGGCGCACCGCGGCCATCGTCCGCTGCTGGTTCGCGAAGGGAACGATCGCATCGCCGCGCGCCGCGATATGCATGCACGCAAGCGGCGTGAGCTTGAGCACGTCGAACGAACCCGCCGCGACGGGCGCGACCGCCGCCAGCATGCCCGGACGCGCATTCCAGAGCGCGTAGGTGAAACCGCCACCGTTCGAGTGGCCCGTCGCGAACACGCGCGCGTCGTCGACCCAGCCTTCATTGCGAAGCGACTCGATCATGCGATCGACGAACTTCACGTCCCGATCGCCCTCTTCGCCCGTCCTGTTCTGCCAGCCTGCCCGAAGGCCCTCGGGGTCGCGTCCAGACTTCGTCTTCAATCCCTGCGGGTAGATCACCAATGCCTCGGGCCAGTGGGACTGGAAGTCCATCGACTTCTCCACGCGCGCCGCTCGGCCGCCGTGGCCGTGGAACGCGAGGATGACCGGCGACTTCGCAGGCTTCTCGCGGTCCGAGCCCGCGGGATAGTGCAGGATCGCTTCGCGCGGGACGCCGTCGATGTCCCATGTGCGGGTGACGCCGTCGGCAAGGCTGGTGCGGATGGCGGTGAGGGCAAGCGCGAACGCGAGAAGGAGGCGCGTGAGCATGCGGGAAGCGTAGCCTAGGGGTGGGTGGGGTGCTCGAGCCCTGCAATGAGCGCGGTCAGCATGCGCGCGATTCGATCAAGGCGGCGCTTGAGTTCGTCGGCGCGTCCGGCTTCAACGAGTGCACGGCGGCGCGCGATCTCGAGAAGCGGGATGCACTCGGACGCAGAGCCGCGCGCGATGACGAAGAAGTTGCGGCGATCGGCCTTGGTGAAGCGCGCATTGCCTTCGGCGATGTTCGCTGAGATCGAGATCGAGGCGCGGCGAAGCTGGTCTGCGAGCGCTTGCGTGCGACGCGGAAAGGCATCTGTCAGTTCGTCGAGTTCGACGGCGACGTCGACTGCGAGTTGATAGACCTCGAGCTTCTCGAAGAGGAATGGCATGCGTGAGAAGGTAGAGCGCGACTTCGCGCACGGACGGAGCCATACGTCGCTCCGAGTGTGTGGCGAAAACGCACGCTCCATGGCCAAAGTGCAAGCCCAGTCGCAGGACGCGCGCTCATCGCCTCCCACGCAAGGGAACTTCGAGTGAGGAAAAGAGACCGAGCGGAGCTCGCGTGTGCGGCCACGCGAGCACACGAGCCCCGACGCCGCTCAGCGATGACGCGATCTACGACGCTGCAGATGCGCGCTGAAGCTCATCGCCTTCCACGCAAGGGAACTTCGAGTGAGGAAAATAGACCGGGCGGAGCTCGTGTTGCGGCCACACGAGCACACGAGTCCCGACGCATTGCGCGTGGAGCTCGATTTTCCTACTTCCCCGCTCCACCCTCTCCGATTCGCCGCTCTGCGGCGAATCGGGGCAGCCGGATTCGAACCGACGACTTCTTGCTCCCAAAGCAAGCGCTCTACCAAGCTGAGCTATGCCCCGTGCTGGCGCCCTGCGAAGGGCGGATGGGGATTGTAACCACCGTCCCGAAAGAACGGCTCTCTCGGGCAGTTGTCTCCGTGCGACCACGGCTTGCCTCGCCGGTGGCCGCAGAAACCCCACTCGCACCCAGCAGGGGACAGCCATGCACAGCACCAGAAAGAACGGCGATAACCAGCTCGCAGACGTCATCTCGCAGCGCCGCGAGATGCTGCAGGCCATCCGCAGCACGCCCCGCCTCTTCGACCTCGACGTCGAGGTCAAGCCGGAGCCGCGCGTCACCCATGCCGTCTTCCGCTCCGCGCACAGCGCGCGCTCGACCCCCGTCGATCCGGGGACGATGTCGTGGCACGAGCTGCATTCTCCGCTTCCCGAGGAGAGCGCCGGCTACCTCGCCGCGCTGCTCGGCGACGATGTCGTCACCGCCGACCATGGCGGCGCAGGCAGCTACTCCACGATCCTCTGCGACGGGCTCCACGTCGCAGGCGCGACTCAGACCGAGCACGGCCGCGATCCTTCGTGGAACACCTTCGTGCGCGTCCCGAGCGTCGACCTCATCTGCCACATCGCCCTCTCGAAGGGCGGCTCCGTGCGCGTGCAGCCGTCGGGCATCCTCGGGCTCGACCGCCGCGCGGTCATCGCCGACCCCACGGGCGCTGCGCTCACGATCATCTCCGGTGGTGACGATCGGCGCACCATCGGGGCTGGCGCGATCGGCTGGGACGAGCTCCGCTCGATCGATCCGATGGAGAGCGTGCGCTTCTGGTGCTCGGTGTTCAAGTGGACGGCCACGCCGATCCTGAGCGCGCGCGACACGCAAGGCATGATCTTCCTGAACGGCGGACGCCCTGTCGCCAGCGTCCAGGCAGCCACCCGCACGGAGCCCGCGAGCCGCTGGCTGCCGATCGCGACCGTCCGCCGCGATCTGCTCGACGCCGCCGTGCACAAGGCCATTCGCGTGGGTGCGCGCATCGTCGTTCCGCCGCATGCGCATCCTGTGCTCGGCAAGCTCGCGATCTTCACCGATCCCGCGGGCGTCGAGATCGCGCTCGGATCGGAACCGGTCACGAACGTCGCGGCTGCGTGAGCCCGCTCACGGCTTCTCGCGCAGGCCGCGCTTCTTCGCCGCATCGGTCGGGATCGCTGTGACGACCCAGTCGTCGTCCGTATCCCACGCGCGGTCGCGCCCGGCGCTCCACACGAAGAGCTGCGCCGATGCGCCATCGCCCTCGATGCGCAGCGCCAAGGGAGTTCCCCACGCATCGAAGGGCGGAATCTCCGCGCCGAAGCACTCGACTGCGTCGACGGGCCAGCGCCCGTTGTCGTCACGGAACTCGAAGGCGCGCGCGAGCAACTCGTAGCCGCCGCCACGCGTGCGCGAATCGCGCAGGTGCCTCGCCAGGAAGCCGAGCAGCACGGCCGCTGCGGCCACCGACATCGCGATGAACGCGATGGCGATGCCTCCGATCGCAACCCACCTTCGGCGCGACCACCGCTTGCAGAGGACCGTCACTTGGCAAGCCTCTCCGCCTCGCGCGCCAGCACGGGCGCAAGCCGCGGCAGGAAGGCGCCGAAGTCCGCCGCGCTTGTCGCGTCGCGCGATTCGTACTCCGCAAGCGCATCAGCCACCGCAGGCACCCAGCGGAAGCCCTTCGAGACATCCTCCGCCTTCATGCGCGCCTCGCCCGAGGATCCCGCGCAGGCGCGCGCAAACCGCACGACGCACGCGCGCACGATCGTCTCGTAGCACACGATGCGCGCGCTTCCATACGCCTGGTTCCGCATGCGCGCCTCGTCGAGGGCCAGCAGCGCCGCACTTGGTGCCTCGAGCGCGGACCACGCGCGGTCGACCTGCGGGTTCACATACGAATGGCAGAGTTCATGCACGATGAGCGCTTCGATCGCGCCGCCTGGCCAGGTCGGGAGCCCCTGCACCTGGTCCCACTGCCAGCAGCCGATCACGGGGGTCACCTCGTCGCGCGTGCCCACGCCGTAGTTGTGCGGGCCGCATAGGAGCCCCACGCGAACCTCGAACCGCGCGCCCTTGCGCGTGCCGAAGAAGCCCTCGCACCAACCGCGCAGGCGCGCCCCGTCAAACGCCTGCGCGAGCCGGTCAGCCGCGCCGCGCTCGAACTCGCGCTGAGACGCAAGGAACTCCTCGACCTTCGCCTCGCGCACGAACGCTCTCAACGCCGTCAGGAAGTCACGGGTGTCGTCGAGCTTCCAGCGCGCGTCGAGCCGCTCGGGCGAGGTCGTGAAGTCGACGCGCTCCTCGAGCGCGGGCAGCGGACCCAGGTGGCACGCAAGCGACATCGGCGCGTCGTAGCTCACGCCCGACGACGCGCGCATGGCGCGGAACCGCCGGACCGCCTCGTGGGCGCCGAATGCCGCGAAGTGCGCGTCGACCGCGTCGGAGTAGCGTGACTTGATGCGGTGATCGCGGTATTCGCCGGCCCCCGCAAGCCGAGCCACGATCGAAAGCAGCGTCACGCGGTCATCGACGCGCACCTCGATCGCCGCAGGTGCTTCAGGGGGATCCGCGGCGGGTGCCGGCGGAGGCGCCGTCCGCAACATCAGCACGGCGACGAGCGAAAGTAGCGTCGGCATCATTCGCGTCGGGCCTCGGGATCACTCGAACTCGGGAAGCGGCTTGCCAGCCTTGCGCGCCGCATCGCGTGGCGAGCTCGCGGCGACGAAGTCGTCGGCGGTGTCGAAGGTCTCATCGGGTCCCGCGGACCAGATGAAGATCGTGCGCTGTCCCTCGTTCTCGACCACTTCGGTGCGGAACGCCATGCCCCAGCCGTCTTCCACGCTGAACTTCGACGGCGCATCGACGGTGAAGATCTGATTTCCGGTTTCCTCATCCGCGAGCGCTTCCTCGAGCGCGGTCTCTGCGATGGCGACCGTGACGACGGTCTGGAAGACGCCCTTCTGCACGGCATTGACGATGAGGACCGCCACGACTGCCGTGATCAAGAGCTGGATCGCGGCCAAGACCAGCGCAGCGATGGCCAATCCGCG
>JBEGLX010000106.1:0-8336 GCA_041183345.1 Planctomycetota bacterium | reverse complement strand
CCGTGCAGTTCAAGAACGCCCGCAGCTCGAACCGTTCCGTCGTGGTCGACATGACCCCGATGATCGACATCGTGTTCCAGCTGCTCATCTTCTTCCTGGTGACGGCGCAGATGGCGCAGCAGACGCGCGCGCAGCTCGACCTGCCCAAGGAGCAGGGCGAGGAGGAGAAGGAGCAGGAGCTCGCGGGACTCACCATCAACGTGCTTGCCGACGGCAACGTGGTCGTGAACGAGGAGACGGTCTCGCTCGAGGCGCTCGACCGCATGGTCGACGAGGCCATCCGCGCGGCGGGCGGCCCCGACCGGCTCAAGCCGCTCATCCGCGCCGACCGCAACGCCGATTCCGCGCGCCTGAATGAGGTCTTCAACCGCCTGAGCGGGCGCGGGCTCTCCGCGATCCGCCTCGCCACCGAAAGGAGCCGCTGACATGCGCTTCAAGCGGCAAGGCGGCGACCGCAAGCCCGAGCTGAACCTCGCCTCGATGATCGACGCGACGTTCCTCCTGCTCGCGTACTTCATCTTCACCTCCGGCGCGGGCATGAACGAGTCGAAGCTCTCGCCGAACCTGCGCGTGCAGCAGGGGACCGACGCGAAGGACGACCTCGAGCCGCAGGTGGTCGAGGTGCTGCGCGGCGGCGAGGGCAAGGTCGTGTTCCGGCTTGGCTCGGTCGACTACCGCGACCGCGACGAGCTGGCCGGAGCGGTCAAGACGCTCGCGAAGGACCGCGGGCTCTTCGTGCGCGTCTACTCGGGCGTCGATGTGGGTTCCGCGGCGACGGCCATGCAGGTCGGTCGCGACGCAGGCTTTGAGGCGGTGACGTATGTCCCAGCGAAGTAGGCCATCCTCCATCGCCAGGTTCGTGCTCGCGGCTGCGGTCGCGCTCGGCGCGGTGCAGGCGTCGCGCGCGGACGAGCTGCTCGAGTACCTCGACGCGCGCGGGCTCGATTCGCTCGCGGCGCTTCGCCTCGAGGAGCTCGCTGGCGCCGCGTCGGGCGAGGAGCGGGCGCAGCTGCTCGACAGGCTTGCGGAGCTCTTCGCGAAGATGCTCGATGAGGCGACCGATCCCGCGACCCAGGCGCTTCTGCTTGGACGCGCCGACGATCTCGCCGAGAAGATCGTCAGCTCGAAGGGCGACAGCCTGCGCGTCGCTGCCGCGCGCGCGCGCTACCGGAGCGCCGCCCGCGTGGCCGAGGCCGTGCGCGCAGGCCTGCCCGGCGATGCCAAGGGCGCCGCGGACCTGCTGACCCAGCAGATCGACACGCTGCTTGAGATCAGCGCCCGCGCGGAGAAGCGCGCGCTCGACCTCGACAAGCGGATCGATTCGAACGACGGCATGAAGGGCACCGCGATGCAGGAGGCGAAGGACCGCGAGGCCGCGCTCGCGGGCGTCGCCCGCTACCTCGCCGCGTGGAGCCTGGTCTACCGCGGATTCCTGCGCGACGACGTGAAGGACGCCGACCGCGCGGTCGCGATCTTCATCCCGCTCCTCGGCGGGCGCGACGGCAAGCTCGTGCCCTCCGAGGTCTCGGAGCCACTGCGCGCCGACGAGCTCTACGCGAGCGCGATCCTCGGGCTTGCGCTCGCGAAGGCGCCGACGGGCGGGTACGCGGAGTCGTCGCGCTGGCTCGCGCTCCTCGATCATGACGAGACGTTCGCCTCCGTGCGCGATGCGCGCGCGGGCTGGTCGATGGTGGCGGCGCTCGAGGCGCGCGCCTTCAGCGCCGCGCGCGAGAACCTCTCGAGGCTCGCCTCGCGCGACGATGCGGGCAACTGGGCGCGCGTGTCCGCGTCGCGGTCGGTCGAGCGCGGAGGGAGCGACAAGGACGCTGCGCAGCTTCTGCGCGAATCGATCGCGTTGCTCGCCGCAAAGCGCGAGCTGAGCGCGATCCGCGACCTGGTGAAGAAGTACGGCGAGGGCATCCTCGGCGAGGATTCCTCGGGATTCGTCCCGCGGTACGTGCGCGCCGTCGACCTCTATGACAAGGCGCAGTCCGCCATCGTGGCCGCGGGCGGCGACGCCGCGCGGCTGGAGTCGGACGAGATCCGCGGCCCTGCGGGGCAGGCTGCGGCGGCGCTCGGGTCTGCGCTCGAGGCTGCGGACGCGAAGAGCTTCAGCGACGCCGTGACGGCATGCCGGCTGATGCAGGCGTGGAGCTTGCGCGGTGCGGGCAAGTTCGACGAGGCCGCGCGCGCCTTCGATGCGGTGTCGGCGGATCTCGTCGGCGATCGCGCCGAGGAAGCCGCGCGCATGGCGATCCTTTCGCTCGATGACGCGCGGCGGAAGATCAAGGTCGCCGCCGATCGCAAGGCGATCGACGATGACCTCGTGAAGAAGGTCGATGCGTTCCTCGCCCGCTTTCCCGCGAGCGATCACGTGCCCGAGCTCCTCGTCCGCAAGGTCTCCGCGATGGCCGAGCCGTCGCCTGCGGATGTCGCGGAGCTCCTGCGCGTGCGCCCCGAGTCGAAGGACTGGCTCGCGTCGCGCCGCCAGGCGCTCGACGGGCTCTACCGCGCCTTCCGCGCCGGCAAGGAACCGCGCGACGAGACCGGCAAGCGCTACATCGCGATCCTCGGCGAGCTTCCGGTCGATACGGCCACGGGCTTGCCCACCGGCAGCACGCAGATCGCGCGGCAGGCCCTCGAGGTGCTGCTCTCGCCCGAGGTGCGCGCGACGCAGACCGCCGCTTCGATGATCGCCGCGCTTGAGAAGGCCGCTGAACTCAAGCAGTTCGACATGCGCGAGGCCGACGAGGAGATCGCCTACCGGCGGCTCCAGCTGGTCATGCTCGCGGACCGCTGGGCCGAGGTCGAGACGGCGCTCGCGCCGTTCGAGAAGCCCGAGGCGACCAAGCTCTGGGCGGATGCGGCGCTGCGGCTTGCCGTGCGCGGCGCCGAGGCGAAGCGTCGCTCGGTGCCGCCTGACGCGGCGGAACGCGGTGCGTACGTCGCGACCATCGTGCGTGCGGCGGACGCCATCATGGCCCGCTCGGGCGGAGTCGAGGCGGCGCTCTCCGACGCCTCGGGCGACGGTCCAGCGCTCGGGCAGGTCGCGTCGATCCTCCTCGACGCGCGAACCGAGCTCGTGCGCTCGAACTCCGATGCCGACGAGGCGCGCAAGGGGCTCGAGCTCGCTGAGCTCATGCTGAAGAAGCGCCCGAACGACGGCACCTTGCTGCGCTCCGCAGCCGTGTTCGCCGAGGCAGCGGGCAACCTCGAGCGCGCGTCGGACCTGATCCGTTCGCTCGTCGGCGGGCTTCCCTCGCGCACGGAGCCGTGGTTCGCGGCGAAGGTCGACCAGCTGCGCGTCCTCTCCAAGCTCTCGCCGGAGCGTGCGCGTGCCGTGCTCGCGCAGTACCGGACGCTCTATCCCGACCTTGGTCCCGAGCCGCATCGCTCGCGGATCCTCGAGATCGAGAAGTCGCTGCCCGCCGAGCCAGCGGGTGCAAAGCCTGCAGAAGGAGGTGCGCCGTGAGCGTGACTCCGGAACGCCGCTTCCTCGGGCTCGAGGTGAACAAGGCCGATGACCGCACGCTGCTCGGGCTGCCTGCGGACGGGCCGCTGAAGAGCGGTCAGATCGAGGGAGCGCTCGAGGCGCGCGCGGACACCATTGCGCGGCACCCGCTCTCGACGAGTGCGGAGGCGCGCCGGCTGCTCGCGCAGCTCGAGCTCGCCGCCGATCGCCTGCAGGCGGAGATCGCGCTCGCCGGCAAGGGGCCGCTGCATCCGACCGCAGCGCGACGCGCCGCTGCGCGCATGCGCGCCCGCGAGACGGCAGGCGCGGCGCAGCAGGCGGCGAAGGCTCCCGTGGTGGCGCCGAAGGCGATCGCGAAGGCGGGCGTGGGGCTTTCCGCCGACGACCTCACCGACTTCGACCGCGTGGCGCTGGCAGTGCTGGTCGTGAGCGGCGGATGGAACGCGATGAGCGCGAAGCGCCTCGCCACCATCGCCGATGAGTACGGGATCTCCGTCGCCGATCTCGAGAAGGTCGTGCTGGGCTTGACCGAGTTCCTGTCGTCGGGCGCAGGCATGCGCGAGGCGATGGGCGATGTCGGCGATTCGGCGCGCGCGAGCTTCATGGCGTCGCCGCGGATGTCGCGCGCGGACGCAGCGGAGGGCGCCGTCGAGCGCGTGTTCACGCGGATCAATGATGTCCTTCGCGACGAGGTCGGTGGTGGCACGAAGGCGTCGCAGTTCCGCCTCACCGTGATCTTCGGCGCGTTCGCGCTCTCGTGGATCCTCGCGCTCGGATGGCTGTTCTTCAGCGGTGGCGCCGAGGAAACCGAGCCCGCGACGCCTGCGACGACGGCGACGCCCGATGCGGTCGCGAAGGCACCTGAACAGGAGCGCGGGGATGTCGACGCGAACGGGAAGCCCGTCGCGCCGATCGCTGCCCTCGCGGCGCCTGCGAAGTTCCCGCGCCCGCCGGGATTCCTCCCGAGCAAGACGCCGCCAGCCGTCGCCGAGGGCGCAAGCGCGGCGGCTGTCTGGGTGAGCGATCTCGAGGAGGCGACGCGGGCGATCACCGCTGCGAAGGGCAGGCTCGATGCGTCGGCGGATGCCAACCGCGCCGAGTCGCTGGCGCGGAACGCGCTCTCCCGCGCAGCGGATGCGTGGCCCGCCGCAGGCGGCTATCGCGGCGACTGCGTGCGTGCGTTCGGTGCGTTCGCCCGCGCTGCGCAGGGCGCCGACAGCCTTCGCAAGGCGATGCAGCTTGTTCCTGGAAGCATGTCCGACCTCGCGCAGCGCACGATCCCGTCGTGGCAGCGCGAGTGGAGGCTTGCCTTCGGCGCGGGTGTCCTCGCGAGTATCGCGCTCGACGGCAGCCAGTCGCCCGAGGTCGCATCGGCTGCGCGCGAGGAACTCCGGCAGCGCAGCGTCCCGATCCCGCGCGGCAAGGTCGCCGATCCGTTCGGCGCCGCCGCGGTCACCTGGCTTTCCGCGGCGATGCCGCGCATCGCCGAGCAGGTCGTCTTCGGATCGAGCACGCTCGAGGATGTCGCGCGCTGGAACGAGGCCGTGCTGGCCGCGTCCGCATCGCCGCGCATGAAGATCGATGCGTATCTCGCGGCGATCGACGCCGTGCTCCGCGCGCCGGGCGCGCTCGACCAGGCGGGTCCGATCGTCGACACGCTTGCGTTCTGCATCCGCGCGCTTGATTTCACGGGGCGCGGCGCGGAGAGCGAGTCCGTGCGCAACGCACTGAGCGCGTGGATCCTCGACAAGAACATCCCGCCCACGCGGATCTGGGTCTTCACCAGCCTGCTCGATGCGGATCTCGGGATCGCGTGGTACGGGCCCGATCTCGTGCTCGCGACCAACGCCGACGATGCGTCGCGCGCGACGCTTGCGGAGCGCGTGGACGCCGCGTTCCCGCGCGTGACCGCGACGGCGGTCGGCGAGGCGATCCTCGTCGACGAGCAGCAGCTCGCCAACTGGAAGAAGGCGCTCGAGAAGCAGCAGGGCCTGCCCGTCGAGAACGAGGTCGAGCGGCTGCGGAACGTCGCGTCTGCGCTTGCGCTCCTGCGCACCGCGCGGGCGTTCGAGAAGAGCGACGCGAAGATGGAGAAGGCCGGTTTCGCCGCGGCGGATGAGCTCATCGGACGCGAGCCGAAGGAGTGGATCGCACCGCCCGGCGGGACGCGCTCGGGCTCGCTCGCGACGGGCATCAGCGATGGCGCCTTCGTGAACGAGTGGATGTCGCGGCGCGACGTCGAGTCGCGGCTCGATGCGGTGCGCGCGCTGCGCTCGCGTCCTTCGGCGGGCGACCTCGGGCCGCAGGACGCGCGGCTCGCCGCCGTCGAGGCGCTGCGCGGCAGCCAGGCCGATGTGCGCGCGGAACTCGGACGCGTGTTGAGCGAGAAGTACGCGAACGGGCGCGAGGTGCTGCGCGCCGTCCTCGATGCGCTCGCCGATGGCGGCGGCACCGAGGATGGTCGGCTCTTCATCGGCGCGATCTCGGGAGCGACGGTCGCTGGGCGCGACTGGGTCTCGGAGGCGCGTCGCGCGATCCTCGAGAAGATCTACGCACTCGACGACAGCATCGAGAACGCCGTGGATTCGACGAGCGCGGAGATCTCCTCGCAGGGGATCGCGCTGGCGACCGCCTTCGGCAAGGGCGATGGACTCGTGGTCGCTCCGACGCGGCCCGACCGCGCGATCGCGGCGGCGTGCGACGCGCTCCGCGCCGAGGCTGCGACGCGGTTCCTCGCGGAGCCGTTCCCTGCGTCGATCAACGAGATCGAGCGGCAGCGCACGGCGCGTCGGTCGCTTGCGACCGGGCTCACGCAGCGGATGGCCGCCGAGACTCCGTCGATGATCGACTACGCGGCGATGCTCGTCGCGTCGCGGCAGCCTGCCCTGCAATCGAAGCTCTCCGAGATCCTCGCCAATGCGCGGCGTGCGCGGGCCAGCGCCTCGACCGCGAGCGAGCAGATCGCGTCGGACCTGCAGGCGGTGCTCGCCGTGTTCAACGAGGGAATCGCGCCGAAGGCGACGGAAAGGTCGGGTGAATGATGCAGTCTCGCTCCACCATCGCTCTGCTGCTCGCCGTGGTGCTCGCCTGCGCGTGCTTCGGCGGCGTGGCGGCGTCGCGGCCCGCTCCGGGCGTCGACCGCTGGGAGCAGCGCCTGTCGCGGCTCGATCCGGTGCGTCCGATCGACTATCTCGAGCTCGGCGAGGAAGTCGCCGACAGCGCCTCGAGCGCCGCGGAGAAGCGCCTCGCGCGCGAGCTCTTCGGGTTCGCGGGAGCCCTTGATCCTGCGCGGCTTGGGCGCAGCGCGATGCTCGCGCTCGCCTCGATCGCGGAGACCGATGCGGAGCGCGCGCGCGCTCTGGCCGCGGCGGAGCTCGTCGGCGGCCGTGGCGCCAAGCGGCGCACGCTCGTCGCAGAGCCCGCGCAGCTCGAGTCGCTTGCGCGCGCGATCAGCTATCACCGCCGCGCCGAGGGACGCAAGGCGCTGTCCGCGCTGAAGCAGGACAACGCCGATGAGTTGCTCTCGAGGGTTGGCGCGGCGCTCGCTGGGGACGCGCAGGTGTTCCGCGACGAGTGCAAGTCGATGAAGGCAGGCTCGCAGCCCGTCACCGACGAGGACATGGTTGCGCGCGGAATGCTCGTCGAGCTCGCGCTGCGCGCCGGCGATCTGCGAACGCCCGGGCTCGACATGGCGCTGTTCGGCGACGTGGCGCTGCCGGAGATCGACCTCTCCGACCCCGAGTCCACATGGAGCGTGGATCCGAAGCGCGCCTGGTGGCGCGGGGGCAAGTGGAGCGGGAACGGCTGAGTTTGGGCTGTTTCAACGCGCCCGGCGCTCGGCCACGTAGGAGAGCAGCGCGCGGCGCTGGTCGGGATCAAGCATCGCGTAGACCCTCGAGAACGCCTGCATGCGCATGGCCGGAGTCGCCTTGCCCGCGAGTTCGGCGAGGAAGAGCGGTGCGAGTTCCGCGCGGACCTTCTCGCGCATGCCGCCATCGAGGTTGAGCGCGGCGGCGAAGGCGTCGAATTCAGCCTCGCCGAGCTCGACCTTGCGCTCGATGGCGCGGCGGATGAGCGCGCCGAGGTGCTCGAGGCGCAGGCGCACGCGGATCGCGAGTTCGCCGGAGGGCTTCGAGCCCGCGTCGGCCTCGCGCTTCTGCTCGCTGCGGACCAGCGCGGTGATGTAGCGCTTCTCGATCTCGCGCGCCTTGTCGACCGTGCCGGCGCGGACGCCTTCGGCGCGCGCGAATTCGTCGAGGAATCCGCCGCGATCGAAGTAGGGCTGGAAGGCGTGCATCACCTGCCCGAGCTCGAGCACGGCGGCGAGGCGCGCTGCGGCGCTTGGGCTCGCGGCGCGGGCGGCGATTCCCTGCAGCCTGAAGATCTCCTGGTAGTTCGCGCGGAGGAGCGCGTCGAGCGCCGCCGCGCGCGCGATGGCGACTGTCTCGAGCGCCTTCGCCTCGGACGCGACGAGCGCCCATTCGCCGCCGGCGGACTGCATGGCGCGCAGCGCATCCTCGCCGGGCTCCGGACCGGAGCGCTCGATATCGCCCTCGAAGTTGCGGACGACGAGCGTCGGGCGCTTGGCGCGGGCCGCGAGCTCGGAGTCCTTCACCTTTGGTCCGGCGAGGAGATCTTCGGCGGGCGTGCCTGCGCTGTCCTGCGCGTGGGCGGCGGCTGCGATTGCGAGCGCTGCGGCGATGGCGTGGATGAAGAGGGGCGGTCGCGGCGGGAGGGGCACGGGCACAGCCTACTCGCGGACTTCCGCGGGGCAAGCGGGAGGAAAGCGCTTCGCTACACTCCCTCGACTATGACAGCGGCCCGTCCGATGGCACCCGTCTTCCACAACGTCCTCGAGATGATC